>RBWT01000207.1 GCA_004010275.1 Streptomyces huasconensis | reverse complement strand
CTCCCTCACCCCTCACACCCGCCACACCCCCCTCACCCAAGAACGCGACTACCACGACGCCTGCCGAGCCGCCCTGGCCCGCATGGTCGAAGGCGCCCAGGACCGGGTTGTCGGAGGAGCGGACGTCTCCGCGTCCGGCGCCGACGCCGAAGTCCTCGGCTACCAGTTCCGCAGCCACGCCAAGGAGCTGCGCGAGCTGCCCGAAGCGCCCCTCTTCTTCGGCCGCCTCGACTTCGCCGACACTGGACCCGCCGCCGAGGAGGCCGGGGACCACCGCGGGCAGCGCTACCACATCGGGCGGCTGCGTATCACCGAGCACCCCTCCGCCCCGCCCCTCGTCGTCGACTGGCGCGCGCCGTCTTCGCGCGGCCTTCTACCAGGCCGGCGCCCGCGATCCGCAGGGCGTCGCCGTCCGCCGCCGGTTCGGGTGGGCGCCCGGCAGCAAGGGTGACTCCGCCGACCTCACCGGCATGGAGGACGAGCACCTGGCCGCGGGCGAGGCCGCGGAGGGCGGCGGCAGCCGTATCGTCGCCGGGGAGATCGAGCGCCCCCGCGTCGGCCCCATGCGGGAAATCGCCGCCACCATCCAGCCCGAACAGGACGACCTCGTCCGCGGGGAACTCGCCGCCTCCCTCTGCGTCCAGGGCGCCCCCGGCACCGGCAAGACCGCCGTCGGGCTGCACCGCGCCGCCTACCTCCTCTACACCCACCCCCAGCGCATCCGCCGCTCCGGGCTGCTCATCCTCGGGCCCAACCAGACCTTCCTGCGCTACATCGCCGAGGTGCTGCCCTCCCTCGGCGAGAGCGGGGTGCGCCAGGCCACCGTGCGGGACGAGATCAACCGGGACCACGGCCGTCCGGTGCGCGCCACGGACGACGAGGCCGCCGCCCTCGTCAAGCACGACGCCCGGATGGCGACCGTGCTGCGCCGCGCGCTGTACTCCCGCGTCGCGCCGCCCGCCGAGTCGCTGGCGGTGCCGGACGGGTCGTACCGCTGGCGGGTGCCGCTCGACGAGCTGGAGCGGATCGTCGACGCCGTGCGGGGCGAGGAGCCGCCGTACGCCGTGGGGCGTGAGCGGGTGCGGAGCCGGGCCGTGCGGGCCGTCCAGGACCAGGCCGAGCGGCGGTCACGCCGGCAACGTCTGGGTGCAGAAGATCGCCCGGTCGCGGCCCGTGAGCGCGTTCGTCGACCGGGCCTGGCCCAAGGTCAGGGCGGACGAGATCCTCGCGGGGCTGCTCGGCGACCCGGAGGCGCTCGCCGCCGCCGCGGACGGTGTCCTCGACGCCGAGGAGCAGCAGGCGATCCTGTGGGCCAGGCCCCCGCGCTCGTACAAGTCGGCGAAGTGGAGCGCCGCCGACCTGGTGCTGATGGACGAGATCGAGGGGCTCCTCGAACGCCCGGCCGGATACGGGCACATCGTCGTCGACGAGGCGCAGGACCTCTCGCCGATGGAGTGCCGGGCGATCGCGCGCCGCTCGGACTTCGGTTCGCTGACCGTCCTCGGCGACCTCGCGCAGGCCACCACCCCGTGGGCGGCGCGCAGTTGGGCGGAGCTGCTCGGCCACCTCGGCAAGCCGGACGCCACGGTGACCCCGCTGACCACCGGCTTCCGGGTGCCGCGGGCCATCGTGGGGCTCGCCAACCGGCTCCTCGCCGCCTTCGACGTGGACGTGGCCGCCCGCGCGGTCGACGCGGCCGACGGGGAGCTGCGGGTCCATGAGGCGCGGGATGTGGACGCCGCGGCCGTCGAGGCCGTGCGGGGCGCGCTCGCGTGGGAGGGGTCGGTCGGTGTCATCGCCGCCGACGCGCGGACCGGGCGGCTGCGTAAGGCCTTGGCGGCGGCCGGGATCGAGGCCGCGGACCCCGACGAGCTGGGCGCCCGCGTGACCGTGCTGCCCGCCTCGCTCGCCAAGGGCCTGGAGTACGACCATGTCGTCGCCGTCGAACCCGCCGAGATCGCGGAGGCCGAGCGGCGCGGCCCGCACCGGCTGTACGTGGTGCTGACCCGGGCGGTGTCCCGGCTCGACGTGGTGCACGGCCGGCCGCTGCCGTGGGAGGCGTGACCGGAGGGGGCAACGGGCGCCGGTCAGCGTTCCAGGACCGCCTCCATGACGGCCTTCGCGATCGGCGCGCCCAGCTTGCCGCCCGCGATCTCCGAGCGCGGGATGTCCATGTTCGACGGGTCGACGAAGACCGCCACCGCGACCGGGGACTCGCCGGCATCGTCTCCGGGGGTCTTGGCGTAGGAGACGAACCAGGCGTACGGGCGTTCGTCGGTGACGTCCGCGCCGTGCTGGGCCGTGCCGGTCTTGCCGCCGACCGTGACGCCGGAGATCCTCGCCTTGTTGGCCGTGCCGTTCTCGACGGTGTTCTCCATCATCTCCTGGACCTTCTGCGCGGTGTCCTCGGAGACGGCCTGGTTCAGCTGGTGGGGCTCGGCCTTCTCGATCGTCGTCAGGTCGGGGCCGCGCAACTCCTCGACCAGGTACGGCTTCATGACCTTGCCGTCATTGGCGAGGCCCGCGGTGACCATCGCCATCTGGAGCGGGGTGCTGGTCAGGCTGCCCTGGCCCATGCCGGTCAGCGCGGTCTGCGGCTTGTCGAGCCGCTCCGGATAGCTGCTGGCGGCGGCCCGCACCGGGATGAACTGCTCCTCGTTGAACCCGAACTTCTCCGCCGTCTCGCGCATCTTGTCCTTGCCGACCTTGAGCGCGATGTCGAGGAAGACGTTGTTGCAGGACCACTGCATGCCGGTCTTCACCGACACCTTGTCGCAGTTGGAGTCCGGCACGTCGTTGCCGATGCGGGTGGAGCTGAGGGGCAGTTTGTACGGGGTCCTGGCGCCGGTCGGCTTGTCGATGTCCGTCACGACGCCGTGCTCCAGGGCGGCGGCGGCCGTGAGGATCTTGAAGGTGGAGCCCGGCGGGTAGATCTCGCGCAGCGCGCGGTTGCTCAGCGGCTTGTCCTCGCGCTTGCGCAGCCGCTCGAAGGCCCGCCCCTCCTCCCGCGAGATGCCCGCGAAGACCGAGGGGTCGTACGAAGGGGTGCTGGCCAGGGCGAGCACCTTGCCGGTGCGCGGGTCGAGCGCGACGACGGCGCCCTTGGCGTTCAGCTCCACCAGGCCCCGGTAGGCCGCCTTCTGCGCCTTCGGGTCGATGGTGGTGACGACGTCGCCGCCCTGCTGCTTCTTGCCGGTCAGCATGTCCAGGGTGCGCTTGATGAAGAGCCGGTCGTCGTTGCCGCTGAGGATGCCGTTGTGGACGCCCTCCAGGAAGGTGCCGCCCTGGGCCTGCGAGAAGTAGCCGGTCACCGGCGCGTACATGGGGCCTTCCTTGAAGGTCCGCTTGTACGCGAAGTCGGTGCCCGACGTCTTCTTCGAGCCGGTGATCGACTTGCCGCCGACGATGATGTCGCCGCGGGGGTGGGAGAACGCCTCGATCTGCACGCGGCGGTTCTTCTCGTGGTTCGCCAGGTTGTCGTTCTGCGCGAACTGCACCCAGGTCGCCCGCAGCAGCAGCGCGAACGTGAGGATGCCGCAGAAGACGGCGATGTGCCGCAGCGGACGGTTCATGGGTGGTGGCTCCCCCCGGGCCGACGGATGAACGCTTCTGGTCCATCTTGTCCGTTTCCCCGCTCGGAGCGTACCGGAATCCGGCATGTTCGGGCGGGGCGCGGCCCGGGGCTTCTACCGGCGGGTCGTGCCGTCGCGCAGCACCTCGATCACGCTCGCGTAGCTGTCGGAGCCGTGGCCCGTGGCGGCGGCCCGCTCCATCGTCGACTTCAGCAGCTGTGGCAGGGAGTTGTCGATGCCGCGTGCGTGCGCGGCGTGGATGAGGTGGTCGATGGCGGCGATCTGTACGTCGATCGTGGCGTCGTTCCCGGGGTGGTGCCCGGCGTCCACCTGGGGCGCGTACGTCGTGAGGAAACCGGAGACGGCACCGTTCAGCCAGCGCAGCGCGACCCGGGTGAAGTCGGTGGCCGTGGTCCCGTCGGAGGTCACCAGGGCGGTGCCGTGCAGCCAGCCGGTGAACGTCGCCCACATCAGGCCGAGCAGCGCCGAGTCGTACAGCGAGGCGAGGCCCGGTTCGGCTCCGAGGAAGAGCGGGTCGCCGAGCGCGGCGAGGGCGGGGCGGTGCGTCTCGAAGACGGCCTCCGAGCCGCTGTATAGGAACATCATCCGGGGGTTGCCGACGCCCGGCGGGGTCGTCATGATGCCGCCGTCGAGGTAGTCGGCGCCGTGCGAAGCGGCCCACGCCGCCATCTCGTCGGCCTGCTCCGGAGCCCCCGAGGTGAGGTTGACCAGCGACTTCCCGGCGAGTCCGCCCGCTTCGGCGACCGGGTCGAGGACGGTGCGCAGGGCGTCGTAGTCGAGTACGCAGGCCAGGACGAGGCCGCTCGCCGCGACGGCGTCCCGCGGTGTCGCCGCCACGTGCACGCCCCGGTCGGCCAGGGGCTTCGCCTTCCGCGGGGTGCGGTTCCAGACGGTGGTGGGGTGGCCGCGGTCGAGGAGGGCGCCGGCGAGGGCGGAGCCCATGAGGCCGAGGCCGAGGACGGTGACGGGAGCGGGGCGGCGGTTCATGTCGGGATTCGGGCTGGTGTGCTGTGCGTTCGTGTTCTGCGCGTTCATGGGGATCACGCTCGCAGGGCGCGGCGGCGCCCGACAGTGACAGTGGTGACGGCGATCACCAAATTCCTGCCGGGCACCACATGCCGTGGGGCGCCCCCGCCCTCGTACGCTCACCGCATGAGCTCTGGCGCTGGTTCCGTCGCGGTGGTCGTGGCCGAGGAGATCGGGTTCCCGTCCTGGGATCTGTACGAACTGAGCATCCCCCTCACGGTGTTCGGCAAGCCGCAGCCCGACCTGTCCGACCACTGGTACGACCTGCGGCTGTGCGCCACGGGGGAACGGGACGGCAGCGGGGGCGAGTTCGGGCTCGCGCTGCGCACCCCCTACGGCTCGAAGCGCTCGCCGGGGCGGACACCGTCATCGTGACCTCCGTGCCGGACGCCTGCGTCGAGGAGGGCAGGCCGCTGACGCCGGGCCTCACCGACGCGCTGCGTGCCGCCCACGCGGCCGGCGCCCGCATGGTCTCCCTGTGCACCGGCGCCTTCGCGCTGGCCGAGGCGGGCCTCCTGGACGGCCGCAGGGCCACCGCGCACTGGATGCACACGGCCCAGCTCGCCGCCCGCTATCCGGAGGTGACGGTCGACGACTCCGTTCTCTACGTGGACGACGGCGACGTCCTGACCAGCGCCGGTCTGACCGCGGGCGTCGACCTCTGCCTGCATCTGGTGCGCCGCGACCTCGGCGCACACGTCGCCAACCAGCTGGCCCGGCGCATGGTGGTGCCCGCCCACCGCCCGGGCGGCCAGGCCCAGTTCATCGACCTGTCCGTGCCGGAGACGGACGACGCGGGACTCGGCCCCGTACTGGACTGGGCCCGTGCCCGCCTGGACCGCCCGCTGACCGTCGACGACCTGGCGCGCCGGGCCGCGATGAGCCCGCGCACCTTCTACCGCCGTCTTCGGGCGGCGACCGGCACGACGCCGCTCCAGTGGCTCCTCAACCAGCGCCTCGCGCGGGCCCAGAGCCTCCTGGAGTCGACGGACCTGCCGGTGGAGCGGATCGGCGAGCTGAGCGGCCTCGGCACGGCGAACAACCTCCGGCACCACTTCCTCAAGCAGGTGGGGGTGTCGCCGGGCGACTACCGGCGGTCCTTCTTCAGCCGCCGCCCGGCCGGATGATCCGTCGAGAGGGTGGGGCGGTCATGGCCGTGGGGGACGCCGTACGGCGGGGACGGTCATGAGGCGGTGGTAGTAGCCCGGTGGCTGCTGTCCCTCACCGACCGGGCGGCCGTCCACCTCGACCCAGGCGTGGGCGCGGAACGGGCTCGTCCGTACTCCGGTGCACCAGTCGGGCCACACGCCCCGCATCCGGCACAGCAACGCGGTGGCGACGGAACGCTGGAGGCATCCCTCTCCCGCGCAGCGCAGGCTCACCGCCGTGACGTGCCGCCGGGCGGTGAGTGCCTGGCCGGCGGTGGCGGGTGCGGCGCCGCGGCGTACGGCGGTGAGGACGCCGCGCAGGCGGCGGGGCGGGAGCAGGATGAGCAGCCGGGTGGCGGCGACGGCCAGGAGGACGGGGGGACGGCGGTGCCAGGGGACCGCCGCCCGCCCGCTTCCGTAGATCATGGGGTGGCTCATGCGGGCACCACGAGCCGGCGCCCGGACAGCGCGGCGAGCAGGGCCCGGACGTCCTGGCCGGCCTGTTCGGCGGCCAGGTGCGGATGGCGCTCGGCGAGGCGGTACGCCGCCTCCTGCGGGGTGGCGCCGTCGAGGAGGGCGCGCAGGACGAGGGCGCCGGTGCTGTTGAGCTGCCAGTAGCGGCCGGTGGCCTCGTCGAGCAGCACCATGCCGTCGTGGGTGTCGGTGGCGCAGACATCGGGACGCAGGGCGATGGTCACGTGGGTCCTCCGGTGACGGTGGGGCTGTGCCGGGCGGCGCGGAGCCAGAGTTCGCAGCCGAGGGTGGGGTCGAGGTGGCGCAGCATGTCCGGCCGGGGCCGGGGGCCGAGCAGCTGCGTGCGCAGGGCCCGGGCGTCGACGAGCCCGGCACGGACGAGGGCGGAGTCCGCGAAGACGTCGAGGAGGGCCGCCTTGCCGCGGCCCACGCCCTCGTACAGCTCCATGGAGAACTCGCCTTTGGTGGTGCGCCGGAGGAGGGGCGCGGGCACGATGCCGCGCAGGGCGTCGGCGAGGACCGGTTTGTAGCGGTCCGGGGCGTTGCGCTCGGCGACGCGGACGGCCAGTGCCGTGTCGAGGACGGCGTCGTCGAGGTACGGGGCGGCGAGTTCCGGGCGGAGGCCGGTCTGGTTCACCACGCGCAGGCGCCGCCCTCCCGTCCGGACGAAGGTGAGCGCCGCGTGCTGGCCTCGCTCGCGGGCCAGGGGCGGGGGACCGTCGGCCGCGGCGGCCCGCAGCAGCTCCGCCACCGTGTGCACCGCGTCGGGTGTCGCCCAGGGCGGCATGCGCGCCGCGTCTCCCCCAGGCCACGCTGAAGTCGCCCGCGGAATGCGGGGCAGGGGCCGTGTCCGGCCGGGTGAGGTCGTCCGCCCAGCGGGCCAGCCACTGGGCGAAGGAGTCGCGGCAGGCGAGCCGGCGCAGCAGCGGCCGCGCGGGGATGCGCCGGACGGCCCGGATTCTGCGGAGCCGGGCGAGCGCCGCGAGCGGGTGGCTGCGCACGTAGTCATACATGTGTGCGGTGGGGGCCACGAAGAGTTCGTCCCCGCCGCCCCCGGTGAGGTGCAGCCGTGAGCCTTCCGCGGCCATCAGCGCGGCGCCCGCGGCCCGCTTCCCGGCGTCGCGCACCCAGGTGCCCGGCTCATCGGGGACAAGACCGCCCGCGTCGAACATGCCGTACGGGAGGTGCTGCGGAGAGTGCGGCGGCAGCACGCATTCCGCGCCCGGGAGTTCGGCGGCCGCCCGCGTGGCCCAGGAGGTGTCGTCGTTCGCCGGATCGCGGCCCGTCCAGTGCAGGGTGACCAGGCGGCCGGGCCCGCGGGCCGCGAGGAAGCACAGGCTGGTGGAGTCCAGGCCACCGGAGAGATCCGCGCTGACCGTCCCGCCCCCGGCCGTACAGGACCCGACGGCCGCGGTCAGCGCGCTGACGGATGTCGGGCGCTCCCCGGGCCCGGGGCCGCACCGGTTCCGGAGGGCTCCACCACGGGCGGGTACGGGCCCGGCCGTCCGGTTCGAGGAGCAGGCCGTGCTCCGGGCGTACGCCCTCGACACCGCGCCACACGCACCGGGTGTCCAGCGGGTACGGCGGGGGCGAGGACAGCAGGTGGAGCGCCAGGGCCTCCTCGTCGAGGCCCGCTCCGGTCAGCCGCGCCAGGACGTCGGAACGGTCGGCGGCCACTTCGGCGCCGCCCACCCGGGTGCGGAAGACCAGCCGCGTGCCGGAGGCGCTGCCGCGCACCCAGACGCGCCCGCCGACCGACGCCACCACGTGATGGCTGCCGGCCAGGCCGCGCACGGCCTGCTCCACGTCCGTGATGTCCGCGACCCGGGCCAGCCGGGCCGCGAGGCCGTCGGCGGTGACCTGGCACCGCCCGATCACCGCCAGCCGTGCCGCTCCGACGGCGGCGACCGTCATGTGCCCGTCCGGCCAGGTGCCGAGCAGCCATGGCCGGCCGGAACCGTGCTCGACGGCCGCCGTCGCCGAAGCGCGCAGCAGCCGTGCCCCGGCGATGCCGGCCGCACCGTCCGGCAGGACCGCGAACCACACGTCGCCGTTCACGGCTCGTCAGCCCTGCGCGGCGCCCGCGCCGTACCAGGGCCACACGGTGTCGTTGTCCGGCCAGCTGCCCTGCGGAAAGCCCTTGGTCTCCTCGGTGAATTCGCCGACCTCCACCAACTGGGGCGGCTCGTAAAGGTCGTTGCACTCCATGGGAGATTCCTTTCCGGTGGGTCCGCTCTTCCGGAACGGCGGATTCACCGCTCCGTGAACCGGAAATTCCCGGACGTCGACACGCCACGCCGACCGGCCGATTTCTCCACCCGGACGAGTGACGACCAGGGCGGGCGCTGACCCTGCGGCTGCCCTGTCGCCCCCCCCGGCGCGCGACCCCTTGACCCCGCGACCCCGGCTCAGCGGCGGCCCAGCAGCTCCACCATCCGGGTCATGCCGTCGGCGCCGTGGCCCTCGCCGATGACGCGGCGCGCCAGCCCCTCGGCGGCGCGCATCACGCCCGCCTCGATGCCATGGGCCTCGGAGGCGTGGATGACGTGGACCATCGTCGAGGCCGCCGAGGTGATCGGGTTGTCCGCGCCCGAGAACGTGCCGTCGTCGACTTCCGCCGCGGTCTCTTCGAAGAGCGGCGGCAGGATCGCGCCGATGCCCTGGGCGAACGGGGCGAGTTCCCGCGCGGTGATGCCCTCGGCCTTCGCCAGCGCCAGGGCGTGCATGTAGCCCGTCGCCGCGGTCCAGAAGATGTCGAGCAGCGCGATGTCGTACGCGGCCGCGCGGCCGATGTCCTCGCCGAGGTGGGTCCGGGTGCCGCCCAGCGCGTCGAGGACGGGGCGGTGCCGCTCGTGGAGATCCGCCGGGCCGCTGAGGAGGAACACCGCCTCCGGTGTGCCGATGCTGAGGACCGGCGTCATGATCGCCCCGTCCAGGTACGCGATGCCGTGCTCGGCGGCCCACCGTCCCGTGTCCCGCGCGCGCTCGGGGGTGTCGGCGCTGAGGTTCACGAGGGTGCGCCCCTTGAGCGCGGCGGTGACGGCGTCGCGGCGCAGCACGGCGTCCGACGCGTCGTAATTGACGACGCAGACGACGGTCAACGGGCTCGCCGCCACGGCTTCCTCGGCCGTACGGGCGCTGATCGCACCCCGCTCGACCAGCTCGGTGTCCCGCCCCGGCGTGCGGTTCCACACGGTGGTCCGCACTCCGGCAGCCAGGAAGGCGGCGGCCAGGGCCCGGCCCATCGGGCCCAGGCCGATGAGGGTGACGGCGGGGGTGCCGGTGGCGGCAGACTGTTCGGCGTACGACGACATGAGTCAGCTCCAATGTGACATGCAAAAGGTACGAAGAGTACGAAAAGGACCGAGGGGGACCCGCGATGACGCGCAGCCGTGCCCAGGACCCGAATGTGTGCGGTGTGACCGCCGCGATCGCCGTGATCGACGGCAAGTGGAAGACGGCGCTGCTCTGGCCGCTCGAAAGCGGCCGCACCGGCCCGGTGAGATGCTGCGCCTGCTGCCGGGGCTCACCGAGAAGGTGCTGACCCAGGCGCTGCGCGAGATGGAGGCGGACGGCATCGTGCACCGGGAGGTGCACGACGTACGGCCGCTGAAGACCGTCTACTCCCTCACGGAGTTCGGCCGTGACCTCTGTGAGGCGCTGGCCCCCCTGTCGGACTGGGGGCACCGCCGCCTGGACCGGCTGGCCGCGTCACGGCCGGCGTTCCAGCCGGAGTCGAGTGTCAACTCCGGTTTGCAAGAGGCTTCCTGATGTTGTGTCACCGCGCCTCCTCTCCGTGTTTCGCGGCGTGACACCAGGTTGGCCCGAGACGCGGCGCACGCCAAGTACCCACAAAAAAGTGGCCATGTGGTGGAGGAGCCGGCGGCGGGGCGAGGGTCATGCCGACGGGCGCGGCGGGCGGTGCGTGCGGCGGTAGTCGCGGGGCGTGGTGCCGGTGAGCGCGCGGAAGTGGCGGCGCAGGGCCGCGGGTGAGGTGAACCCCGTCGCCGCCGCGACCTGTTCGACGGGCGTGTCCGTCTCGCGCAGCAGCCGCATCGCCTCGTACAGGCGCGCGCGGAGCAGGTACTGGAGCGGGCTGAGCCCCGTGTGGGCGCGGAAGCGGCGCGTGAGGCTGCTGACGCTGGTGCGGGCGTGGGCGGCGATCTCGGGGAGCGTGAGCGGGAGGTGGAGGCGCGTCTGGAGCCACCGCAGGGTGGGTTCGAGACCCGCGCTCTCCGTGACCTCCCGGTCGATGGCCTCCTGGACGCTGTCCGCGTCGGCGTGCAGGGGCATGATCAGTTCCCGTGACGTCTCCCCGGCCACCTGGCGGCCGTGGTCGCCGGCCAGCAGGCTCAGGCAGACGTCCATGCCGCCGAAGACGCCCGCCGCCGTGCGGAACGGCCCGTCCTCGACCACGGTGCCGGTGGCGTCCACATCGATACGGGGATGCAGCTCGGCCAGCTCCTCGACGTGCCGCCAACTGGTCGTCGCGCGCCGCCCGTCGAGCAGGCCGGCCGCCGCCAGTACGAACGTGCCGGTGCCGACGGCGGCGAGGCGGCCGCCCCGTTCCGCCGCGGCGCGCAGCGCGGTGACGACGGCCTCGGGCGGCCCGGCGCGGTGGCCGGCGTACCCGGGAACCAGGAGCGGTGTCCGCGTCCGCGAGGCCTTCGAGGCCGTGCGGCGGGCGGACGGCGAGCGCCGGGCCCGGACCGCCCGTCGCCCGGAAGCCGGGGGCCGCGCAGAGCCTGACCTCGTACGCCACGCCTCGGTGCCGGGAGGCGGTGCCGAAGACCAGGCCGGGGGTGGTGAGGTGATGCGCCGGGGTCCCGTCGAGGGCGAGGACGGCGATGACTGACATGTCGGTCATCCAAGCAGGCGGGCGGGGTGGGGCCTGGTTCTCGGCCGGGCCCCGGTTTTCGGCGGGGGTCAGTTGCTCGGCGGCCGTGGGTTCTCGGCGGATGTCAGCCGTGGTTTCTCGGCGGGGCCAACCATGGGTTCTCGGCGGAGGTCAGCCGTGGTGGCGGATCGTCTTGCTGATCCAGTCCTTGTAGACCGGGACGTTGGTGTAGAGCCCCGGCCCGGTCGCGCACCCCTGCCGCGCGGAGCCCGGGCCCGAGGTGGCCCCGATCAGTTCCCAGCGGCCGTTCCCGGCGCGCTGGAGCTGCGGGCCGCCGGAGTCTCCGTTGCACGCCATGGCCTTCGGCTTCGTGCTGACCGTGCACAGCCGGGTGGGGCCGGCCCAGCCGGGGGCGCACTCGGTCACCGCGCCCCTGCGGGTGTCCAGCTGCTGGAGCCGGTCGGGGAACTTCGCGTCCTCCAGCGTCGGCGCCTCCACGACGGTGCCGAAGCCGAGGACGCGGGTGGGCGTGCCGACGGGCCCCGCCTTCTTCGCGATGCGGACGGGCCGCTGGGGGACCGGGCGGTCCAGGCGGATGAGCGCGAGGTCGTTCACGTTGGGCTTGGTGCCCGTCATGTCCTGCGCGTAGCCGGGCGCGGTGACGATCTTGTCGATGTTCCGTACGGTGCCCCCGGTCGTGCGGTGGTCGCTGCCGACGCGGATCTTGCCGGTCAACGTGGCCAGTTCCGGGTTCACGCAGTGCGCGGCCGTGAGCACCCACCGCGCGTCGACGAGCGTGGCGCCGCACTGGGCGCCGTACTCCTTGACGGGCACCGTCGCCATGAACGGGTAGCGCTGCGTGGAGTCGTCGCCGTTGACGATGGCGCCGGCACTGCCGGTCATCGCCGTGACGCCGAGGAGCGCGGCCGTGCCGAGCACCGCGGCCCCCCCGGGTGAGCAGGTGGCGCGGCGCGGTCGAGGCGCGGGTGCCGGAGGCGGGCGGGGTGGGGCGGGTGGTCGTGACGCGCATGAGCAGCGGGCCCTTTCGCAGACGCTGACGGGGAGGCGCGGTGGCCGGCCGGGCGCTTCTCGCGTTCCGTCCGCCGCCACCGCACCGCGATCATCCGTCGGGCCCGGGGGCCGGGAACAGCGGCTGCGATGTCACCCGCGACAAAAATCCGGACGCTGCGCGCGGCCCGCACACAGGTAGATTCTGGACATGTCAGTGATCGCCGTCCTCGCCCTCGACGGGACCCCGGCGCATCACCTCACCACCCCCGGCCTGGTCTTCGGCACCGCCGCGCGGCACCACCACCCGGTGGCGTACGAGGTGCGGATCTGCGCGGCTCCGGGGTTTCGTGGCACGGGCGGGCCCGCACCCTTCGGCGTCGACCTGACCTGGGGTCCGGAGGGGCTCGACGACGCCGACACCGTGCTGCTGCCGGGGCACACGGGCTTCCGTGACGCGCCGCCGCCCGAGGCCGTGGCCGCCCTGCGCGCCGCCGTCGCGCGCGGTGCCCGGGTCGGCGCCGTGGGCACCGGCACGTTCACGCTCGCGGCCACCGGCGTCCTGGACGGCCGCCGCGCGGCGACCAGCCGCCGGCACACGCGTGAACTGGCGGCGCTGCGCCCGCGGGTCGACGTCGACCCCGAGGGCAGGGTCGTCGCGGACGGTCCCTTCCACAGCGCCGCCGGGGTCCTCGGCGGCATCGACCTCTGCCTCCACCTGATCACCCTGGACCACGGGGAGGCCGTGGCCATCGAGACCGAGCGGCAGCTGTTCCTGCAGCTGCACGGCCGCCCCGAGGAACACGGTGACGGCACCGAGCCACAGGGGGACGGCCCGGAGGCCGCGTACAACGCGATCACTCCGCCCGGCAGCAGCCTGGGGCCGGTCACCGCGTGGATGGAGGCCCACCTCCACCGCCCGCTGACCCTCACCGAGATCGCCGCCCACGCGGGCCTCGGGGTCCGCGCCCTCACCCGGCGCTTCCGCGCCGACACGGGGCTCACCCCGCTCCAGTACCTGCTGCGCCTCCGCGTCCAGCGCGCCCAGCGGCTCCTCGAACGCACCGACGCCCCGGTGGAACGCATCGCGACCCGCACCGGCCTCGGCACCCCGGCCAACCTGCGCCACCACTTCCAACGCTCCACCGGCACGAGCCCCACCACCTACCGCGCGGCGTTCCGCGCACTGGTCTCCGGCGTCACGTGGCCGGAGCGGGCGGACCGGGTGGGGGCGTTTCCGG
>RBWT01000206.1 GCA_004010275.1 Streptomyces huasconensis | reverse complement strand
CGGCGCAGAGACAACGAGCGCGGCCGCCCCCGGGGCCCTACACGTCCGCCGCCCGCGCCCGCAGCGCCCGCTCCACCCCCCGACCGCGTCGCCGAGATCAGGCGCCGCAGGGCCGCGGACGGGTTCGCCGAGGCGAGCCACGCGTCCGTGGCGTCCAGCGTGGTCCGGGAGATCTGGAGCGACGGGTAGAGGCCGATGGCGATCTGCTGGGCCATCTCGTGGGACCGGGAGTCCCACGCGTCCTTGACGGCCGCGAAGAACTTCTCCGTGTAGGGCGCGAGCAGCTCCCGCTGGTCGGTCTGGACGAAGCCGCCGATCACCGCTTCCTGCACGGCGTTGGGCAGCGTGTCCGACTCGACGACCGAGGCCCAGGCCGCCGCCTTCGCCTCCGCGGTGGGCCGCGCCGCCCGCGCGGACGCCGCGTGGCGTTCGCCCGCCGCCGTCTTGTCGCGCTCCAGCTCCGCCGCGATCCCCGCCTCGTCGAGGCGGCCCGTCGCCGCGAGCCGGCCCACGAACGCCCAGCGCAGCTCCGTGTCGACGGCCAGACCCTCGATCGTCTCCGAGCCGTCGAGCAGCCGCTCCAGGAGGGACAGGTCCGCGTCCGTGCGGGCCGTCGCGGCGAACGCGCGGGCCCACGCCAGCTGGTGGTCGCTGCCCGGCTCCGCCGCCCGCAGGTGGGTCAGCGTCGCCTCCGTCCAACGCGTCAGCGCCTCCTCGCGGCGGGCGGGCGCCGCGTACAGGTCGAGGGCCAGCTTCACCTGGCGGTGCAGCGACTGCACGACGCCGATGTCGGACTCCTTGCCGATGCCGGAGAGGACCAGGGAGAGGTAATCCCGCGTCGGCAGTTCCGCGTCGCGCGTCATGTCCCACGCCGAGGCCCAGCACAGCGCCCGCGGCAGCGATGCCTCGAAGTCGCCGATGTGGTCCGTGACGAACGCCAGGGACTCGGCGTCCAGGCGGACCTTCGCGTACGAGAGGTCGTCGTCGTTGAGCAGGATCACCGCCGGGCGGGCCTTGCCCACCAGCGCGTCCACCGCCGTCAGTTCACCGTCGACGTCCAGCTCCACGCGGTCGGTGCGCACCAGCTTGCCGGACGCCTCGTCCAGGTCGTAGAGGCCGATGGCGATGCGGTGGGGGCGGAGCGTCGGCTCGCCCTTGGCGCCGGCCGGCAGCGCCGGGGCCTCCTGCTTGACCGCGAAGGACGTGATGACGCCGCGCGTGTCGACGTCCACGACCGGACGCAGGACGTTGATGCCCGCCGTCTCCAGCCACTTGGCGGACCACGTCTTCAGGTCGCGCCCGCTGGTCTCCTCCAGCGCGCCGAGCAGGTCGGACAGGCGCGTGTTGCCGAACGCGTGCGCCTTGAAGTACGCCTGCACGCCCCGGAAGAACTCGTCCATGCCGACGTAGGCGACGAGCTGCTTGAGGACGGACGCGCCCTTGGCGTACGTGATGCCGTCGAAGTTGACCAGGACGTCGTCCAGGTCACGGATGTCCGCCATGATCGGGTGCGTGGACGGCAGCTGGTCCTGGCGGTACGCCCACGTCTTCATGGAGTTGGCGAATGTCGTCCAGGAGTGCGGCCAGCGCGAGCCCTCCGCGTACGCCTGGCAGGCGATGGAGGTGTACGTCGCGAACGACTCGTTCAGCCAGAGGTCGTTCCACCACTCCATGGTCACCAGGTCGCCGAACCACATGTGGGCCAGCTCGTGGAGGATGGTCTCCGCGCGCGTCTCGTACGCCGCGTCCGTCACCTTCGAACGGAACACGTACTGGTCGCGGATGGTCACCGCGCCCGCGTTCTCCATCGCGCCCGCGTTGAACTCCGGCACGAAGAGCTGGTCGTACTTGGCGAACGGGTAGGCGTAGTCGAACTTCTCCTGGAACCAGTCGAAGCCCTGCCGCGTCACCTCGAAGATCGCGTCCGCGTCGAGGTACTCGGCGAGCGAGGGCCGGCAGTAGATGCCGAGCGGCACCGACTGCCCTTCCGGACCCTCGTACGAGGAGTGCACCGCGTGGTACGGGCCGGCGATCAGGGCCGTGATGTACGTCGAGATGCGCGGCGTCGGCTCGAAGACCCAGGTGTCGCCGTCGGGGCCCTTGGGCTCGGGCGTCGGCGAGTTGGAGATCACCGTCCAGCCGCTCGGCGCCTTCACGGTGAACTGGAACGTCGCCTTCAGGTCCGGCTGCTCGAAGCTGGCGAAGACCCGGCGCGCGTCCGGCACCTCGAACTGCGTGTACAGGTACGCCTGCTGGTCGACCGGGTCGACGAAGCGGTGCAGGCCCTCACCGGTGTTGGTGTAGTCGCAGTCGGCGACGACCTTCAGCACGTTGGGACCGGCCGCCAGGTGCCGCAGCCTGATGCGCGAGTCGCGGAACACCGCGGCCACGTCCAGCGAGTGACCGTTCAGGACGACCTCGTGGACCGCGGGGGCCACCAGGTCGATGAAGGTCTCCGCGTCCGCCTCGGCGGAGTCGAAGCGCACCGTGGTCACGGACCGGAAGGTGCCTCCCTCCTGTGCTCCGGAGAGATCGAGGTCGATCTCGTACGAGTCAACGGTCAGCAGCTTCGCCCGCTGCTGCGCCTCTTCGCGGGTCAGATTGGTGCCGGGCACGCGGTCATCTCCTCGGGTACGACGAGTGGTCTGTCAGACGGATGGTTCTGTCATTCGGGGGGTGCGACTTGTGGTGTTTCCGGCCATCCTTCCATGCGGGTTCACGTGTCCGCCCGGGCCATTGTTCTCCCCTTGCCGTGCCGCTACGCTCCGCGCGACCGCCCCGGCCCGGGCAGGCCGCAGACCACGGCCCGACGACCACCCGCCGGGGGCCACGGGCACCACGGGGACCACAGGGGGATGCGGGAGATGCTGGGGACCGAGGGGCCGGGCGGCGCCGGCCCGGCCGCGCGGCAGTCATGATCGACGTACTCGTGGCGGGCGCGGGCATCGGCGGGCTCACCGCCGCGCTCAGCCTGCACGCCGCGGGCATCGACGTACGCGTGGTGGAGGCCAACGACGAGCTGCGCGATCGGCGTGGGGATCAACCTCCTGCCGCACGCGGTACGGGAGTTGACCGAGCTGGGGCTCGGCGGTGAGCTGGCCGCGACCGCGGTGGCGCCGGACGCCATGGTCCACTTCGACCGGCACGGCAACCGCGTCTGGGGCGAGCCCCGCGGCCTCGCGGCCGGCTACCACTGGCCGCAGTACTCCCTGCACCGCGGCGCCCTCCACCTCCTGCTGCTCGCCGCGGTGCGCGAGCTGGCTCGGCGACCACGTGGTGCACACCGGCACCGCCTTCGTCCGCCTGGCCGAGCGCGAGGGGGCCGGCCTGCGGGTGATCCTGCGGGACGTGCCGCGCGGCCGGGAGCAGGCGGTGCGGGCCGCGCGCCCTGTCGGCGCGGACGGCCTGCACTCGGCGGTACGGGCCATGCTGCACCCCGGCGAGGGGCCGCCCCTGTGGAACGGCATCCGCATGTGGCGCGGCGTCACCGAGTGGCATCCGGTGCTCGGCGGGCGCGTGGTCGCCGTGGCGGGCAGCAACGCCGCCGCCAAGCTCGTCGTCTACCCGATCTCGCGGGCGGCCGAGGAGCGGGGCAGGGCCCTGCTCAACTGGGTGGCGGAGGTGCGGTTCCCGCGCACGCGCCGGCACGCCATGGCCGGTCCCGCCGACTGGAACCGCTCAGGGCGGCTCTCGGACGTCCTGCCGTACTACGCGGGGTGGCGCGTCGGCGACCTCGACGTCCCCGCGCTCCTCGCCTCGACCCGGCACATCCTGGAGTACCCCATGGTCGACCGGGACCCGCTGCCCCACTGGGGCCGGGGCCCCGTCACCCTGCTCGGTGACGCCGCGCACCCCATGTACCCGGTGGGGTCCAACGGCGGCTCGCAGGCCGTCCTGGACGCCCGCGTCCTCGCCCGCTGCCTCGCGTACACCTCGCCCGACCGCGAGGCGGGGCTGCGGGCCTACGAGGAGGTGCGCAGGGAAGCGGCCAACGCCCTCGTCACGGCCCACCGCGACATGCCGGCCGAGCGTGTCCTCCAGACGGTCGCGGAGCGGGCCCCGGACGGCTTCGCGCGCG
The DNA here is from genome assembly GCA_004010275.1 of Streptomyces huasconensis. Classification (GTDB taxonomy): domain Bacteria; phylum Actinomycetota; class Actinomycetes; order Streptomycetales; family Streptomycetaceae; genus Streptomyces; species Streptomyces huasconensis. The sequence continues at coordinate 9,253 of RBWT01000206.1, read as the reverse complement.
TGGAGGACGTCCTGACGCCGAGCGAACTGGCCGACCTGAGCGCGGCGTACCGCAGGACCACCGGCGTGGACGCGGCCGAGCTGAACAGCCGGGGGTCGTGGGGCGTCGGGTAGGGACGCGGTCGTCCAGCGCCACGTCCGAAAGCCGCCAGCCGCGCCCTCCCCTCGCGCGCGTGGGCTCGACCCATGAACACCGTCACGCGCCCCGCCACCGCCTACACCCCCCTCCCTATCACCCCCGACGCCCTCACCCGGCTCCGCGACATCGACGACGCCGGGCGGCCCTGCGTCCCGTACGTCGACCACGAGGGCGGCTCCCCGCTGCGCTGCTGCCTGCGGCCCGTCGCCCCCGGGGAGCGCGTCGCCCTCGTCTCGTACGCGCCCCTGCGCCGCTGGGCCGCCGAGACCGGTGCCACGCCCGGGGCCTACGACGAGCAGGGCCCCGTCTTCATCCACGCCGACCCGTGCCCGGGACCGGCGGGGGAGCGCGTCGGGTACCCCTTCGCCAGGGCCGGGGCGCTGCGGACGCTCCGCCGCTACAACGCGCGCGGGCGGATCGTCGGCGGGCGGCTCCTGGAGATCCCCGACGACGAGACGCAGGGCTTCGACACCGCGTTCGACGAGGCCTTCGCCGACCCGGAGGTCGCCCTCGTGCACGTGCGCGCCGTGGAGTACGGCTGCTTCCACTTCGAGGTGCGCAGGCCCGCCTGACGCCCGCTCACCCCCGGCCCGCCCCGGCCAGCACCCGCGCGAACTCCCGCACCCGCGCCGTCCGGCCGTCCCGGTGCCACACCATGCCCAGCACCGACTCCGGCACCCCGTCGACCGGCACGAACGTGACGTCCTTGCGGCCGTGGTAGTCCGCCGTCGGCCGGCACAGCAGCATCGCGCCCCGGCCCGCCGCCACCAGCGTCAGCCCCTCCTGGAGCGTGCGGACCGCGGGCGCCGGGACGTCCGAAGGGGCGTGCGCGGCGCGCCAGTACGCGGGCGCGGGCGCCGTCGCCGCGATCAGCGGGGTCTCCTTCAGCTCCGCCGCGGTCACCGACTCCCGCCCCGCGAACGCGTGCCGCACCGACACGGCGACGGTCTGCCGCTCCCTGGAGAAGACGGGCCCGAGGACCAGCTCCGGCTCGGCCACCGGCAGCAGCACGATCGCCGCGTCCACGTCACCCTGGCGCACCGCCCCGAACGGGTCCGCGAAGGGGATCTCCACGATCTCCGTCACGCACGCCGGGTGCCGCTCCTGGAACTCCGCGATGGCCCGCATCAGACGGGCGTCCGCCGTCCCCTGGAAGCCGATCCGCAGCGTGCCCTCGACGCCCCGCGCAGCCGCCCGCGCCCGCTCCACCGTCGACGTCAGCTCCTCGTACGCGGGACGCAGTTCGGCGAGGAAGCGCTCGCCGAGCGGGGTCAGCCGCACCCGCCGGCTCGTGCGCTCGACGAGCCGGGCGCCGATCCCGCGCTCCAGGGCGGCGATCAGCTGGCTGACGCGGCTCTGCGAGACGTACAGCCGTTCGCCGGTCCGCCCGAAGTGCAGCTCCTCGGCGAGCACGAGGAAACACTCCAGCTCACGGATGTCCAGCCCGGTCACTCGCACGCCACCGCCCACGCCACTCCCACCGCTTCATCAATGAGCCCGGCTCATACAAGGATGAGATCTTCCGCGTTGTTCCCCGCCCCGCCCCGGCCCAGGGTGGATGTCATGTCGCAGAGCACACAAACCCCCACACCCCCGGCCCCTTTGGGCCGCGCTCCCCTCGGTCCCGCCGTCTTCGCCGTCGCCACCGCCACCTTCTCCGTCGTCACCACGGAGATGCTCCCCGTCGGCCTCCTCACCTCCATCGGCTCGGGCCTGCGCGTGACGGACGGCACCGCGGGCCTCGCCGTCACCCTGCCGGGCCTCGTCGCGGCGCTCGCCGCCCTGCTGCTGCCCGTCGCGGTGCGCCGCGCGGACCGCCGTACGGTGCTGTGCGCGCTGATGGCGCTGCTCGCCGCCGCCAACCTCGCCTCCGCGCTCGCCCCCGCCTTCGGCGTCCTGCTCGTCGCGCGCGTCCTGGTCGGCGTCTGCATCGGCGGCGTATGGGCCATCGCCGCCGGACTCGGGGTGCGGCTGGTCCGCGAGGAGGCGGCCGCGGGGCGCGCCACCGCCGTCATCTTCAGCGGGATCGCCGTGGCGTCCGTCCTCGGCGTCCCCGCGGGCACGTTCCTCGGCGAAGTGGCGGGCTGGCGCTGGGGCTTCGCGGCCCTCGCCGCGCTCTCCCTGGCGGTCGCGGGGCTGCTCGCCACGGTCCTGCCCGCGCTGCCCGCCGGTGAGGCCGTGCGGATCGGCGCCTTCGCGCGGCTGCTGCGCATCGGACCGCTGCGGGCCGGGCTGCTCGCCGTGACGCTCCTCGTCACCGGCCACTTCGCCGCGTACACCTACGTACGGCCCGTCCTGGAGCGGGCTCCCGGTATCGGCGCGGGGCTGATCAGCGGGCTGCTGCTCGCCTACGGAACGGCCGGCATCGTCGGCAACTTCGCGGGCGGCGCCGTCGCCGCCCGCGACCCGCGCCGGGCCCTGCTCGCCCCTCTGCGCGGGGCTCGGCACGGTGGTGCTCCTGCTGGTGCCCGCGGGCGGCTCGCTCGTCGCGTCGGAGGCGCTGCTGGTGGCGTGGGGCCTGGCGTACGGCGGGGTCTCGGTCTCCGCCCAGAACTGGGTGATGGCCGCCGCCGCCGCACGCCGCGCGAGGCCGCCTCGGCGCTCTTCGCCGCGGTCTTCAACGTGGCGATCGCGCTCGGCGCCTTCGCGCGGCCGGGTCGCGGACAGCCGCGGGGCCGGTGACGCGCTGTGGCTGGGCGGCGTGCTCGCGGGGCTCGCGCTGGTGGCCGTGGCGTGCGCGAAAGGGGCGGCCACCCGCGAAGGGTGACCGCCCCCTTTCCGGGCGTGGCCGGGGTCAGCCCTTCAGCTCGGCCGCCACCAGCTCCGCGATCTGCACGGCGTTGAGCGCCGCGCCCTTGCGGAGGTTGTCGTCGGAGATGAAGAACGCCAGGCCGTTGTCGACCGTCTCGTCCTTGCGGATGCGGCCCACGAACGAGTCGTCCTTGCCCGCGGCGACCAGCGGCGTGGGCACGTCCGTGACGACGACGCCCTCGGCCTTCGAGAGCAGCTCGGTGGCGCGCTCGGGGCTCAGCGGACGCGCGAAGCGGGCGTTGACCTGAAGGGAGTGGCCGGTGAAGACGGGCACGCGCACGCAGGTGCCGGAGACCTTCAGCCCGGGGATCTCCAGGATCTTGCGCGATTCGTTGCGCAGCTTCTGCTCCTCGTCGGTCTCGTTCAGACCGTCGTCGACGATGGAGCCCGCCATCGGCAGGACGTTGTACGCGATCGGGGCCACGTACTTGTCCGGCTCGGGGAAGTCGACCGCCGAGCCGTCGTGGGTGAGCTTCGGGGCGTCCTCGCCGACCTTCTTGACCTGCTCGAACAGCTCGTCCACCCCGGCGAGGCCGGAACCGGACACCGCCTGGTAGGTGGCGACGACCAGCGCTTCGAGACCGGCCTCCAGGTGCAGCGGCTTGAGGACGGGCATCGCGGCCATCGTCGTGCAGTTCGGGTTGGCGATGATGCCCTTGGGGCGGTCGGCGACCGCGTGCGGGTTCACCTCGGAGACGACGAGGGGGACCTCGGGGTCCATGCGCCAGGCCGAGGAGTTGTCGATCACGACGGCACCCTGCGCGGCGACCTTCTCGGCGAGGGCCTTGGAGGTGGCGCCCCCGGCGGAGAACAGCACGATGTCCAGGCCGCTGAAGTCGGCGGTGGAGGCGTCCTCGACGGTCACGCCGTCCACGACCGTGCCGGCGCTGCGGGCCGAGGCGAACAGGCGCAGCTCGTCGACCGGGAACTCCCGCTCGACCAGGATCTTGCGCATGACCTTGCCGACCTGACCGGTGGCTCCGACGATTCCGACCTTCACAGGGACTTCCTCCGTATGTGCGTGCGGCCTCGTGACCTCGGCCGGTCTGTGGGGGGTGGCTCCATCATGCGTCTCTCCAGGCCCGGGTTGTCCAATCCATTGTCCGAGGTGCGGGACGCCACACTCGCCGTGAACGTTTCGGGCCGCCCGGGCGTCGTAGGGGAAAGGCCGGCTTGGGGGAGGCACATTGCTGGGCATCGGGACGCGCCGGGCGGCACGGCGGCAGGAGACGGACCGGCCGCATCCGCCCGATCCGCCTGACCCGCTCGATCCGCTCGATCCGCTCGATCCGGCCCAGGAGGACCGGGTACGGGCGTCGTGCTCGCGCTCGGCGGGGTGCCGCACGCCGATCTGCCGGACGGGGTGCAGCAGGTCAGGCTGAAGCTCCTGGAGCGCGCCGCGGACGGGCGCGAGGCACCGCGTGACGTCTCCGCGTGGGCGGCCGTCGTCGCCTCCAACCTCGCCATGGACTGGCACCGGGCCCGGCGCAGGCAGGAGCGGCTGGGGGAGCGGCTCGCCGAGCTGTGGCGGGAGACCACGGACGAGGACGGCGCGGAGTCGCGGGCCCTGTCGATGGCCGTCGCGCAGGGCCTCGGGGAGCTGCCGGACGCCCAGCGGCAGGTCGTCGTGCTGCGCTTCTACGCCGATCTGCCGGTCCGGGCGATCGCGGCGGAGCTGGGCATCCCGGAGGGCACGGTCAAGAGCAGGCTGCACACGGCGGTACGGCTGCTGCGGGCGCGGCTGCACGAGGGGGAGGTGGTGTGACGGTGCCCGACAAGGACGACGTCGACGCGCTGATGACGGCGATCACGGATGACCCCGTGCCCGAGGAGGCGCTGAGCGACCCCGCCTTCGCCGCCGAGCACGCGGCGGCCGTGGCGGACGTCGCACTCCTGCGGGAGCGGCTCGGGGTGATCGGCGCGGCGCTGGCGGCCGCCCCCGAGGCACCGCCGGAACGGGTCGTCCCGCTGAGGGCCCCGCGCACGGCCCGCCGGCGGTTCACCATCGCCTCGGCGCGGTCGCCGCGGGCGGCGCCGCCGTCACGTGATCGGCGGGATGGGCTGGCTGGCGGTGGATGCGGGCAGGGGGGCCGGCGTGACGCGGACTCGGGCGACGCGAAGGCGGCGGCGCCCGACGAGCGGGCCGACGGCTCCGGGCACGCCGAGGCCGCCCGCACCGCCGAGGGCTTCGTCGCGTGCTCGCGGCTCATCGTGGAGGGCACGGTCACGGCGGTCGACGCGGTGCCGGGCGCCGCGCGGGACCGGATCACGCTCAAGGTGACGCGGCACATCAAGCCCGCGTCCGGTGACCGGACGGTCACGTTCCCGATGAGCCATGACGTGGACCCGCGCCTGGAGAAGGGCGACCGCGCCCTGATCACCGTCCCCAAGGGCGCGGCGGAACCGGACAACTGGGCCACGGGCAAGGAGGGCGACGAGCTGCGCCGCATGATCCTCAAGGCCCTGCCGGGCTCGGCGGGCATCCGGTGCCGGGAATGAGAGACGCCGGGCGGGCTCACACGAGCCCACCCGGCGTTCCCGGTGTTCCGGATCAGTCGATCACCGTTACGGCGTGACCTTCTCGATCTTCACGCTGCCGTTGCCGGCGACCGTGCCACCCGCGTTCACCAGCGACACCTCGCCGAACAGCTCACGGCCCTCGGCGGCCGGGGCCTTCGCCTCGACCGAGGCCTCGACCTGCGCCGAGGCGCCGTTGCCGAGCTTCACCGTCTTGGAGTCGTCGACCGTGACCTTGCCGAGCGCGTCCGAGAAGAACACGTCCCGGTAGTCGTAGGCGGTCGAGCCGGTCGGCACCGAGTAGCCCACGACCTCGATCGTGTACGTACCGGCGGCCGGCTTCGTCAGGCTCACGGACTCCTCCGAGTCGCCCTCCGCCGACGAACCGACGACCTTGCCGTCCTTCTTGACGGCCAGGTCCAGGTCGGCGGCGACATCGGCCGGCGAGCCGATGACGACGTCGAGCCGCTCCGCGCCCGCGGGCACCTCCACCGTGGTGGTCTGCGTGGCGCCCTGGCCGATGCTGGGCCGCGCCGACTTGGCGGAGCCGAGCGAGCCGCCCTTCAGCTTGCCCTCGACCGCGGCGAAGTTGTTCGTGGCCTTCCAGGCGACGGGCGCCGGGGTACCGACCTTCGCCTCGGGGACCGTCTGCACGGCCGGGTCGAAGTCGACGCCGAGCGCCGAGATCTTCAGCTCGTACGGGTTGTCGAGCAGCGGCGACGTGCGGCGCGACTCGACCTCGATCTCCCAGACGCCGGGCTGCGGCTCCGCGTACGCGCGCCGGTCCGGGCGGCAGGTGTTGGCCGGGTTCTCGTAGTTCGGGTAGCAGACGATCGACGACGTGGAGTCGACCGGGACGCCGTAGGGGTGCACGGCGATGAAGCGCGTCTGGCTCTTGCCCTTCAGGCCGCCGAGGGCGACCTCCAGGGACTTGGCGCCCTTCGGCACGGTGACGAAGTACGACGTGGTGCTGTTGCGCTGCACCGAGCCGTCCGCCTCGAACGTGAACGACGGCTTGGCGAGCGGCGCCGCGACGACGACGGTCGACATGATCTGCCGGTCGATGCCCTCGGTGCGCTCGTCGTCGACGGTGAGGATCGCGCTGTGCAGACCGGCGGAGGCGGCCTTCGCCTGGACCTTGACGGTGACCGGCTTGTTCAGCGGCAGCATGACTTCGCCGTCGCTGCCGTCGCCGAGCAGGCGGAAGGTCTTGTCGTGGTTGTTGACGAGGTCCAGCTCGTGGCGGACGCCGCGGTCCGGGCCCGAGGTGCGGGTGATCGTCACGTCGTACGTCCGCTTCTGGCCGGTCTTCAGGCCGCCCTCACGGTCGTAGATGCCGGTGCCGGGCTTCTTCAGCTCCTGCTCCAGGGCGGTGTCGACCGGGGCCTTCACGGTGTACGTGTGGGCCTTCGCGCCGTCCTCGATGGACTTCCAGGCGTCGGGCACGTTGATCAGACCGGTGCCCTGGGCGTACGCCTGCTCGCCGCGGATGCGGTCCGCGGTCGAGGTGAGCGCGGTGCGCAGCGTCGCCGGGGTCAGGTCGACCTTCGCGCGCTTGGCGGCGGAGAGCAGCAGCGCCGAGGCGCCCGCGGCCTGCGGGGAGGCCATCGAGGTGCCCTGGAGCATCGAGTAGCCGGCGGGGAGCTGGTAGCCGGCCTCGGCGACCGGGGAGCCCGGCAGCCAGGTCTGCGTGGTGTTGATGGACGAGCCCGGCGCCGAGATGACCGGCGTGAAGCCGCCGTCCTCGCGCGGACCGCGCGAGGAGAAGTTCATCATCGCGTACTTCTTCTCCACGGCGGAGCCGTAGTTGGCGGCCCAGGTCTCCTTGGAGATCGAGGCGCCGACGGAGATGACCTTGTCGGCGAGGCTGGGGTCGCCGATGGTGTTCGCGCCGGGGCCGGAGTTGCCGGCGGAGATCACCAGCTGCACGCCGTAGGTGTCGATGAGGCGCGTGTACAGCTCGGCGCGCGCGTTGTTGCCGTCGTTGAGGGCGGGCAGGCCGCCGATCGACATGTTGACGATGTCGACGCCGCGCTTGGTGACGAGGTCGATCATGCCCTCGGTGAGCGCGACGTTGGTGCAGCCGCCGGTCCAGGTGCAGGCGCGCGAGGAGACCAGCTTGGCGCCGGGGGCGGCGCCGTTCATCTTGCCGCCGAACAGGCCGTTGGCCGCGGTGATGCCCGCGACGTGCGTGCCGTGCTCGGACTCGATGACGCCGATGTTGACGAAGTCGGCCTTCTTGCCGACCCAGTCGCCGCCGTACGGGTCGGTGGGGACGTCCTTGCGGATCTCGACGACGAACGGCACGCGCTCGACGACGTCGGTGTCCGGGTTGTCCTTGCCGAAGTAGGCGACCTGGTGGCCGTCCTTGTACGGCTTCATCGTCTCGTCGTCGGTGAAGTCGTTGTTGTCGTTCAGGTCGACGCGCACGGTGCCGGCCGCCGCGTCGTACAGGAGGCCCCAGCTGTCGGTGGTGTCGCCGTCGCGGTTGATGTCGCCCTTGGCGTCGCCGCCGGTGGTGGCCGACTCGCGGAAGCGGTTGACCTGGAAGGAGCCCGCGGGGGCCTTCCAGGTCTTGCCGTCCCAGGTGAAGGTGGGCCCGCTGACCGCGTCGGTCATGCGGCGCCAGGTGTTGTCGGCGTCCACGATCGGGTCGGTCGCCGTCACCCAGTCGGTGATCTTGCGCTCGCCGGTGGTGGTCTTCTTCAGCGCCGGGTGGCCGAGGTCGACGCCTGAGTCCAGGATGCCGATGGTGACGCCGCGGCCGTCCGCCTTCGGGTGTTTCTGCACGAAGTCGACGGCGCCGGTCTCGGCGGCCGGGTTGTACGGGTTCTTCGCCGGGGTGTTCTTGCCCGGGCCCGGATACGTGCCCCGCGCGGCGGTCTGCGCGCCCTTGGCGCGGTCGGCGGCGGGCGTCGGGTCGTCCAGCTCGATCTCGTGGCGCAGGTCGATGGCGTGCACGGAGGACAGCTTCGCGGCGGACTTGATCGCGGCGTCGGCCCTGCCGGTCGGCACGGTCGCGCGGACGTAGCCGAGCTTGTCGTAGGTGCGGCCGACCGAGCCGCCCTTGACGGCGTCGAGCTGGTCGGCGACCTGCTCGGTGGCGCCGGGCGCGGTGGCGACCATCATCGTGACGGTCTTCTCGCCGTCCGCCTTGGCCTCGGCGAGCAGGCCGGCGTCGGCCGGGCCGAGCTTGCCCGCGGCCGACTTGGGCTCGGGCACGGGCGTGTCGTCCGCCGCGAAGGCCAGGGGAGCGGCCCCGGTCGCGCAGAGCGCGGCCGTGAGGCCGATGGCTATCGCGAGGCGGGGGGCGCGTCCCGAGACCGGGGGTCTCGCGCTGGAACTGGATCTGGGCATCGGCATCCCTGTACGTAAGTCGGGAGGAGGGTCCATACGGCCATCCGGCCCGGTGTCCGCGAAGGTCCGGAATCCGGGGCCGGATGACCGCTCAGCCTTACGTAAGTGACAGGTCTTTGGGGAGAGTTGTCCGAGCCGTGATCAGGACGTGACGCAATTCCGCCATACGCCATGGTGGACAAGGCGGTCTATAGGGGGACTTGGACCTACTGCTACCGGCCGCGCCCATCGTCTGCGGCCCTCCCCTGGGGCGCCCCGAAGGGGCGCGGGGAACTGCGCGAGCAACCACACCCCCACCCGCACCCGACTTACCGAGGGGCGGGCCCCCCGGGTAAGGGGCGCGGGGAACGGCGCGAGCAACCACGATCCTCCCGCACCCGACTTACGAGGGCTGCCCCCGGGAGGGGGCGCGGGGAACGGCGTGCCCCCC
>RBWT01000205.1 GCA_004010275.1 Streptomyces huasconensis | reverse complement strand
GACCTCCGGCGCGGAGCGGCGGGGTAGGGGATACCGCCGGGTGCCCCCGAACCCCCGGCCCCCGCGCCGAGCCCCGCGGCCTGAGGACTACCGCCGGGTACCCGTTCCCGGCCGTCGCCGAGGCACCCTCAGGGTTCCGACCTCGCCGCTGCCTTGAGTTGCTGTTTGTGCGCGCGGACCTTCCGCAAGGACTCCGGGTCCGTGATGTCCGCGACCGAGCGGTACGCCTTGGCCGGGCCGTAGTCGCCCGCCGCCTCCCGCCACCCCTTGGGCCGTACGCCCAGCTGCTTGCCCAGCAGTGCCAGGAAGATCTGCGCCTTCTGCCGGCCGAAGCCGGGCAGGTCGTTGAGGCGTTCGAGGAGTTCCTCCCCCGTGGCGGCGTCCTGCCACAGGGCGGCGGCGTCACCCTCGTAATGATCCACGAGGTACCGGCACAGCTGCTGGATGCGCTTGGCCATGGAGCCGGGGTAGCGGTGGACCGCCGGCTTGGCGGAGAGCAGCGCGGCGAAGTCGTCGGGGTCGTAGTCGGCGATCTCGTGGGCGTCGAGGTCGTCCGCGTTCATGCGCGTGGCGATGGTGTAGGGGCCCGCGAACGCCCACTCCATCGGCACCTGCTGGTCCAGCAGCATCCCGACCAGCGCGGCCAGCGGACTGCGGCCGAGGAGTTCGTCGGCCTCCGGCTGCTGGGCGATGTGCAGGGTGACGTCCATGGGTCGATGGTCTCTCCTCGGCGCCCGCGCCGCCTCCCCGGAGGTCCCCGGGGAGCGGCGCGAAAAATGCCGTGCGGCGGCCTCCCCGCCGCCGTTAGCCTCGACGGCATGTCTACGCCCCGCATCTCCTAGCCAGGACACCCGCTCTCACGCCACCCGTGTGTCCATTCGCTATTGCGGAGCGTTACCCCATGATCACCGTACGAGGCATCGACGTACGCGTCGGCGCCCGGACCCTGCTGTCCGGCGCCTCCTTCCACATCGCCCCCGGCGACCGCATCGGCCTGGTCGGCCGCAACGGCGCCGGCAAGACCACCCTCATGAAGATCCTCGCGGGGCAGGAAGCCCCCGCCGCCGGCACCGTCACCCGTACCGGTTCCGTCGGCCACCTCGCCCAGGACCCCCGCGCCGCCGACCCCGCCGTCACCGTCGTCGACCGCGTCCTGTCCGCCCGCGGCCTCGACGAGGCGGTCGCGGCCCTGCGTACCGCCGAGGCCGCCATGGCGGACGCCGCCACCCCGGCCGCGCAGGAGCGGGCCATGGCCGCCTACGCCCGCGCCGACGACCGTTTCCAGGCGCACGGCGGTTACGCCGCCGAGGCGGAGGCCGCCCGGGTCGCCGCCGGACTCGGGCTGCCCGAGCGGGCCCTGCACCGGCCCGTCGGCGAACTGTCGGGCGGGCAGCGGCGTCGCGTGGAGCTGTCCAGGATTCTCTTCTCGCGCCACGACACCCTGCTCCTGGACGAGCCGACCAACCATCTCGACGCCGACTCGGTGGTCTGGCTGCGCGGCTACCTCTCCTCGTATCCCGGCGGTCTCGTGCTCATCAGCCACGACACCGGGCTCCTCGCCGACACCGTGAACCGCGTCTTCCACCTCGACCCGCGGCGCGCCGCCGTCGACGTGCACAACACCGGATGGCACACCTACCTCGGCCAGCGGGCGGCGGACGAGCGGCGGCGCACCCGTGAGCGCGCCAACGCCGAGCGGAAGGCCGCCTCGCTGCGCGCCCAGGCCGACAAGATGCGCTCCCACGTCGCCACCGCCACCGCCGCGAAGAACATGGACCGGCGCGCCGAACGCATGCTCGCCGGCACGGAGCCGGTGCGGCGCGCCGAGAAGGTCGCGCGCATCCGGCTCCCCGAGCCCGCGCCGTGCGGCCGGATGCCGCTCGGCGCCATCAGCCTCACCAAGTCGTACGGCTCCCAGCGCGTCCTCACGCGGCGTCGACCTCGCCGTCGACCGGGGCAGCCGCCTGGTCGTCCTCGGCCTCAACGGCGCCGGCAAGACCACGCTGCTGCGGCTCCTCGCCGGGCGGGAACTCCCGGACGAGGGGCGCGTCGTGGCGGGGCCCGGGCTGCGGCTCGGCTACTTCGCGCAGGAGCACGACACCCTGGAGGGCGCGAAGACCGTACGGGAGAACCTGGCGGGCGCGGCACCGCAGCTGACCGATGGTGAGGTGCGGCGGGTCCTGGGGTCGTTCCTGTTCGGCGGTGACGACGCCGACAAGCCGGCCGCCGTCCTGTCCGGCGGCGAGAAGACGCGCCTCGCGCTGGCCGGGCTCGTCCACTCCGGCGCGAACGTCCTGCTCCTGGACGAGCCCACCAACAACCTCGACCCGGCCGTCCCGGGACGAGGTCCTCGCCGCCGTCGGCACGTACCCCGGGGCGATCGTGATGGTCACGCACGACGAGGGCGCCATCGACGCGCTGCGCCCGGACCGCGTGCTGTTGCTCCCCGACGGGTCGGAGGACCTGTGGAGCCCCGACTACCGGGAGCTGGTCGGCCTGGCCTGAGGAACCGCCGTCCCGTGGGCTTCCGCCGTCCCCGCCCGCTGGCGCGCCCGGCTGTGCTTCGATGCTCCGATGAGACCAGACCGTGTCGCCGAGGCATCCGACGGCCACCCTGTCCTCCGCGTACGGGAGCGTGCCGGCGAGCGGGACCTGGAGGCGTGCGTCGGCGTGCTCGCCCGGGTCCACAAGGCCGACGGCTACCCCGTCAACTGGCCCGCGGAGCCCGGCGAGTGGCTGTCCGGGGCCGCCGCGCTCGGTGCCTGGGTGGCCGAACTCGACGGGCGCGTCCGTCGGTCGCGTACAGCTGGCCCGGAGTACGGCGGACGACGCCGCGCCCGGGCTGTGGAGCGAGCGGGCGGGCGTGGGCGTCGAGGCGACGGCCGTGGTCAGCCGTCTGTACGTGGCGCCCGACGCGCGCGGCCACGGCATCGGCGCGCTGCTGATGCGGCGGGCGGCGCGGGAGGCGCGGGCGCGGGGCCTGCATCCCGTCCTGGACGTCGTCTCCCGTGACGCCGCCGCCGGGGTCTACGAACGCCTGGGCTGGGAGCTGCTGGCCGTCGTCGAGCGGGAGTGGGGTCCGGGGCAGCTGGTGACCTTGCGCTGCTACGCGGGACCCTCCGGGGACGGAGAGGCGTCCGCGGCCGTCCCCGCCCCTGCCGCCGCCGCCCGCAGCGCCTCCACGAGCCCTCGCAGCGCCGGCTGAGCCGGCGCCGCCCCGGCCCGTACCGCAGCCTGGATCACCCGCACCGGCTCGGGGTTCCTGACCTCGCGTACGACCACGTCGGGGCGGTGCCCCGCGGCCAGGCCCAGCTCGGGCACCAGGCTGATGCCGAGACCTGCGGCGACGAAGCCCTGGGCCGTGGCGTAGTCCCCGCTCTCCACCACGAAGTCCGGGGTGAAACCGGCCGCCGCGCAGGCGTCGAGCACCGGGTCCAGGCAGGGGCCCGGTGTCTCGCCCGCGATCCAGGGCTCCTCGGCTAGGTCGCTCAGTTCGAGGACCGGCCGCGCGGCGAGCCGGTGGCCCGGCGGGAGCACCGCGCGGTAGCGGTCCGCCAGAAGGTGCACGAACCGGATGCCGTCCACCGCCGCCCCGTCCGGCTCCCTGACCACCAGCGCCAGGTCGGCCCGTCGGGCCTTCACTTCCAGTACCGGATCGTCCTGCTCGAAGAGCCGCAACTCCACCTGTACGCCGGGCTGTTCGCGGCGCAGCGCGGCGATCGCCGGGACCACGAGGGGCGCCCCGGCCGTGGTGAAGTACCGCATGGAGACGCGTCCCGTCCGCCCGGCCCGCAGCTCGGCGAGCGCGGTCTCCGCCTCGGCGGCGTGGCGCCCGATGACCGTCGCGTACTCCGTGAGCAGGCGGCCCGCGTCCGTGGGGCGCACCCCGCGGCCGGTCCGGTCGAGGAGCGTGATGCCCGCCTCCTTCTCCAGGGCGGCCATCTGCTGGCTGATGGCCGAGGGGGTGTAGCCGAGGTTCCGGGCGGCCGCGGTGACCGAGCCGCTGGTGACCACGGCCCGCAGGATCTGCATCCGCCGCATATCGAGCATGCCCCTCAGTGTGCAGCACGGGGTGGGGGCCGGTGCGCAGCACGGCGTGGGCGCCAGTGTGCAGCCCAGCTTAATTCTGGCTCCAGATCTTTTCGCTTGTCTTACGGGTGTGACGGCGAGAACGTACTGATCAGGAGCCGGGCCCCGGTCCCCGAAGAACGCAGGAGGAGCAGCCATGCGCACCGGAACCCGCGCCACCCTCGTCCGCATGGCCGTGCTCGCCCTCCTCTGGGGCTCCGGCTTCCTCTGGATCAAGGTCGCGCTCAGCGGCGGCCTCGCGCCGCTCCACCTGACGGTCATCCGGTGCGCGCTCGGCGCTGCCGTCCTGCTCGCGCTTGCCCGCGCGGCCGGGCAGCGGATGCCGCGCGGGCGCGGCGTCTGGGGCCATCTCGTCGTGGCCGCCTTCTTCTGCAACGCCCTGCCGTTCTTCCTCTTCAGCCTCGGCGAGCAGACCGTCGACTCGGGCGTCGCGGGCGTCCTGAACGCCACCACACCCCTGTGGTCCTTCGCCATCGGCCTGATGCTGCGCACGGAACGCCGCCTCGGGCCGCTCCGCCTCACCGGTCTGTTGCTCGGCTTCGCGGGAACCCTGCTGATCTTCGCGCCCTGGCAGCGGACCGGGCTCGCCAGTTGGGGCGCGCTCGCGCTGCTCGCCGCGGCGGTCAGTTACGCGGTCGCCTTCGCCTACATGGCACGGCACCTCATCGGCCGTGCGGACACCGCGGGGTCCCCGCTCGCCCTGTCCGCCGCGCAGTTGCTCACCGCGACCGGGCTGACCACGCTCGCGCTGCCCACCGCACCGGCCGGTTCGAGTTCCCCCACGCTCACCGCGATCGTCGCGGTCGTCGTCCTCGGCACGCTCGGCACGGGCATCACCTTCCACCTCAACTCCCGTCTCATCGCGGACGAGGGGCCCACCGCGGCCGCCACCGTCGGCTATCTGCTGCCGGTCGTCTCGGTGGCCCTCGGGGCCCTCGTCCTCGGCGAGGAGGTCGGGCCGCGGGTCCTCGCGGGCATGGCCGTGGTGCTCGCGGGGGTAGGGCTGACCCGGCACAAAGGAGAGCGGCAGGGCGAGCCCCTGGACGAGCAGGGAGGCAAGCAGCGGGGCGACCAGCAGCGCGAGAGACGAGACGAGAGACGAGACGAGAAGGACGAATGGAACCAGGTGTGCAGAACCGGCCCGCATCCCCTTGGCGAATAGGCGACTTCCGCGTCCTGTTCAGCGCCACCGCGCTCAGCCAGCTCGGCACCAACATCGGGTACGTGGCCATCCCGATCGTCGCGGTCACGGCTCTGGACGCGCGCCCCGGCCAGGTCGGCGCCCTGGCGACCCTGAGCATGGCCGCCTTCCTGCTCATCGGCCTGCCCGCGGGCGCCTGGGTCGACCGGATGCGCCACCGCCGCGTGCTGATCGCGGCCGATCTCGTACGCGGGTCGCTGTACGCCACCGTGCCGCTGGCCTGGTGGCTGGAGTGCCTCACGCTCGGCCAGCTCTACGCGGTGGTGCTCCTGAACGGCTGCGCCACCGTCTTCTTCGATGTCGGCTCCCAGAGCGTGCTGCCCCAACTGGTGGGCCGCGACGGCCTGGTGCGGGCCAACGCGGCCATGGTGACCCTGATGGCCGCGGGCAATGTGGCGGGCCGGGGCGCGGGCGGCGGGCTCCTGGCGCTGCTGACCGCGCGGGTCGCCTGGTGTGCACCGCCGTCAGCTACCTGGCCTCGGCGGCGCGGCTCACCGCCGTACGGGGCGGCGATGCCCCGCCGAAGCCCGCCCCGCGCGGTGCGCGGCCGCGTCTCGGTGCGCAGATCGCCGAGGGGCTGCGGCACGTCCTCGGCAACAAGGAGCTGCGGGCCCTGGCCCTCACCGCCTCTCTCGGCAACCTCGGCTCGCAGATCGTGAACACCATGCTGCCGGTGCTCTTCGTCGGCGAACTCGGTCTGACCCCCGCGGCGTTGGGCCTCTTCTGGGCGGTGGGAGGCGTCGGGCTGCTGCTCGGCGCGCGGTGCGCCCGGGCCGTGGCGGCACGCGTCGGCTACGGCCGCACGCTCGGCCTCGCGGGACTGTGCCTGGCCCCCGCCGGACTGCTCGTCCCGCTGGTCGACCGCGGGCCCTGGCTGTACGTGGCCGGCGCCGGGTGGCTGCTGGCCCTCTTCAAGACGGGCATGGACAACGTCCTCGGGGTGAGCCTGCGGCAACGGATGACGTCCGACGCCCTCCTCGGCCGCATGAACGCTACGTTCCGCTTCCTGCTCAGCGGTGCCCTCGCGATCGGCGCCGCGGTCTCCGGGCTGATCGGCGAGGTCGCGTCGGTGCGGGGTGCGCTGTGGACGGGCGGCGTGATCATGGCGGTGGCGTTCCTGCCGGTGTTCCTCTCTCCGGTACGCACACGACGCGAACTGCCGGGCCAGGGCGAGAGAGCGGGCACGACACCACCGGCGAAGCGCGACCAGCCGATCCCGGAGCCCTGACCCCGCCCCCGGTGACCTCACGGCTCCGCCCCCGCTCCCGTCCTCGCGCCCTGCCCCCGCAGCCACGCCACGACGTCATCGGCGGCCACCGCGACCGCGATGTCCAGTGGCGTCATCCCGTCGTACCCCACGCGGTCGAGCGACGCGCCCCGCTCCAGGAGCAGCCGGGCCGTGGCCCGCTGCCCGCCGTGGCAGGCGTCCCAGAAGGCGCGTCGAGGTCGTCGGCGGCTGGCGGCGGCTGCGCCGTCACGCGGGCCCGGACGCGGTCGAGCAGCCCCAGCGCCGCCTCGTCCCGCAGGGTCGTCCGCGCCCCGTGCTCCAGCAGCCGCCGGGCCGCCCGCCACTGGCCGAACCCGCGCGCGTCGGCCAGCGGGGTGCCGCCCCCCTACGACGGCGCCGACCGCCTCGATGTCCGCACCGGCCGCGAGGAGGGCGTCGATCGCCGCGACGTCGTCGTTGGAGGCCGCCCAGTGCAGAGGCGTCTCGCGGTGGGTGCCGACGAACCGGGCACCGGGGTCGGCACCGGCCGCGACGAGGACGCCGATGACCTCGGGCCCGGCGGGCAGATGCCCCGGCCAGTCCGTGGCGATGTGCAGCAGGGAGCGCGTCCCCGCGGCCTTGCCCTCCCGCCTGATCCACGAGGCGGCGAGGCCCGGATGCGCTGCGAGGAGCTTGCGCAGCGCGGGAACGTCACCGGAGCGGATCGCCGCCGTCACCGCTACGGCCCGCGGATCGTCCGCATCGAGAACTGCCATGCCGGGCCTCCTCATCGACTGCCACGAGTCTGGCAGCGACCACTGACAACGGCCCGGCCCCCGACAGCAGGCGTCAGCCCCGCAGCACGTCGCCGAAGTACGACGTGCCCGCCGGCCCGCCGAGCCCCGGTCCGCTGACCGACTTCGAACCGGTCGCGGTCACGCCGGAAGAGGCGCTCTTGAACAGCCAGACGGCACCGGCCCCGTCGTTCTCCGCGTACGCGCCCGCCGCCAGCTCGGCCCGGCCGTTGCCGTCGGCGTCCGTGAACGCCACCGAGCCGCCGAAGAAGTCCGTCGTCTCCGCGGTGCCGGGCACGCCCGAGGTGTCCTGCGAGAACGCCTTCGCACCCGTGCCGGTGAGACCGCCCGCCGCGCCGCGCAGGACGACGACCGAACCGGCCTTCTGCGCGGAGCCCAGCGACTCGGAGGCCGCGCCGACCGCGATGTCGGCGTAGCCGTCGCCGTTGCGTGTCGCCCGCGGCCAGGCTCCAGCCGAAGGCGTCAACCTTCTCCGCGGCCCCCGGCACGCCCGCCGTGTCCTGCGTGATCCGCACCGGCGTGCGGGTGCTCAGGCCGGTCGCGCTGCCGTAGGTGACGGTGAGCGCGCCGCCGGGGCCGCCGTTCGGCTCGTCCGCCGACTTCTCCATGAAGTTGCCGGTGACGATGTCGCCGAAGCCGTCCTTGTCGACGTCGGCGATCGTCGCGGCGTAACCGCCCGCCACCTTGCCGGCCGGCTTGGGCGTCGTACCGCCCCGGTAGAGGACGCTGCGCGTGCGGTATCCGCCGCCGCTCGTCTCCTCCTGGCCCATGACCAGCAGGTCCGTGGCCGCATCGCCGTCGACGTCCCCGGCGACGATCTTGTCGGTGTTGATGCCGGTCGCGTCCTGGGTGTCGACGCCGGTGAGCGCTGCGGCCTTGCCGGTCCGCGAGATGGGGCCCTTGAAGATGTTGAGCCCGGGCGAGGCGTTGTTGGCGGCCGCCAGGTCGGTCGTGCCGTCGCCGTCGAAGTCACCGGCGGCCACGGACCAGCCCAGCTCGTTGCGGTGCTCCGGCAGGGGCGAGGAGATGTCGGTCCCGGTGCCGAGCCCGCTCGCGCCGCCCCAGACCACGGTGAGCGCGCCGAAGTCGTCGGTGCTCCCGATGCGCTCACCGTGCACGCCGACGATCAGGTCGGTGTAGCCGTCGGCGTCGAGATCGCCGGTGGTGACGCGGTCGCCGAAGTGGTCACCGCTCTCCGGGGTGCCGGGGATGCCGGCGGCGGCCTGGTCGATCAGCGTCCGTTTGGTGGTGTCGAGACCGGCGGCGGTGCCGTAGACGACGGCGACCTGGCCGGCACCCGACTTGCCCGAGACCTTGGCCAGGGGAGCGGAGATCGCGAGGTCGCCGTAGCCGTCGCCGTTGAAGTCGGCGCGTATCCGGTCCGCCCCGGGCGCCGCCCCGGCCGGAGCCGACCCGGCGGCGAGCAGCGATCCGGTCAGAGCGGCCGTGGCGGCACAGGCCAGGGCCATACGGAACTTCTGGGGCATGCGGTTCTCCTGCGGCAGCACGCGGAACGCCCGCTACTCGGGCATCCCATGTCGAAAGGGCTGCCGAGCGTCATTCCCCCCGTACTGCCACCGGATGGAGCTGTGGAGATGGCGCTGTGGAGATGACGCGTCGGCGCACAGGAGACCCTCGGTCGGGCATGAGGGTTGTACGGCTCGGGCCGATCAGCGAACGGCTGCTCACCGCGAGGGCCAGGAGGGGCCGCCGTAGGGCATGTCGTTGATCTCGCGGGCGATCTCCGGAAGGGGCCGTCCGGTGACGAAGGCGGAGGCCCGCAGGCGCGCGAGAGCCTCCTCGGGGGAGATGTCCAGGTGGGCGGCGAGCTTGTCGCTGGCCTGATGGGTGGTGCCCCAGTGGGTGTCGATCTGGTCGGACGGCTTCCACAGCGGCAGTTCTCCGTGGGCGAGCAGCCGCCAGAAGGAGGGCAGCATGACGCGCGAGATGACGCGCGCTGCCGCCTCCGCCTGCCGGACCATTTCCCTGTCGGTCGCGTCGTCCTCCAGAGAGACCGGCTCCTGGCGCATGAGTTCCACCGTCCCGAACACCTTGTCGTCGAAGGTCAGGGGGAGGACGTGTACGGCCCCGATCTCCCCCAGCTCGTCCCCCATGGCGGCTTCGAACAACGGCCAGCGCGTCAGCGGGCGCCTGAAGTCGTCGACCAGGAGCGGCTTCCCGCTGACCGCGGCGCTCACACAGGGCCCCTCGTCCGCCACGAACTGGAGTTCCTCCAGGCGGAGCGTCACCGGGTCCGTGGCGTGCAGCAGCTGCCGGTAAGGGGTCTCGGTCAGGAAGACGAGGCTGGCACCGTCGGCGGGCAGCCCCTGACATAGCGCCCGGCACAGCCGCCGGGGCAGCTCCTCGGGCGCTTCCCTGGTGGCGTGCAGCACCAGATCCACCACCGTGCATCCATGTGTCATAGCGGTTCAGCTCCCGCGCCCACCGGCGCTCATCTGTACGAAAGGGCCGTGGCTGAGTACCCCTCGTCCCCGAGGAGCACGCGTGCGGCCGCGGCCCGGATCGCCGCGCCGGTTACCCGGCCGGGGGAATCAGCCCTCCGGGCATGGGCCGAACGGGTGTAAACGCACCCGAAGGACCAGGAAGGCGCCACTAGCATCCGCGGGCATGACCTCTTCCACCGCCGTGACGCCAGAGCAGCAGGGCTCCCTCCTGGGCACCCTGATCATCATCCCGTGGGCCAACGAACCCGCGCCCGACTCCGACGGACCCGTGACGCCGTTCCTGCTGGTGTGCTCGCGCGGGGACGGCCGCGAGGGTCGCGAGGCGGGCACGAAGGCGCTGCGGGCGGAGCTGGAGAAGGCGGGCCTCCCGGTCGGCGCGAACGTGACGGACCTGACGCGCGAGACCCGAAGCTCCGTCTCCCTGCTGGTGGAGGCCGAGCAGGCGGTACTCACCCTGCCCTTCCTGCACGTCCAGTGCCCGGTCTCCCCGCAGTGGCAGAAGGCGGCCTACGAAACCGGCTCGGCCTACCTGATGTGCGCGCTGCGCCCGTGGCCCGAGGCCGTGCAGGGAAAGCCGGTCGGCGCGGAGCAGCTGCGCGCGTTCGTCTCCGACGAGCAGATGGTGCCGACCAGCGCCCGCTGCCTCGTCCCGGTGCGCAGGGTCCGCACCTGACACAAACCGCGCGTCCATTCGGACCATGCACAGAAGCGCGCCGCCCTCGGAGACGTTCCGCTGTCTCCGAGGGCGTTCCGCTTGTCTCGCTCTTTATACGTACGCTCTTTATACGTACGCATGGCTTTGCCCCGGGTGTGACGGTTACCGTCACCACCCGGGGCAATCGCTGTCCCGCCGCACAGAGTCCCGTACCGGATTTCACCAGGCAGTGGTCACCCTCACAGTGCCGCTGACATTCATGTGTCACCTGACGAATTCCGGTGCGTCACGCGGCGGTACGAAGCCGAGACGCGGAAAAGGGTCTCAGTTGTGGACCGCGCCGAGGAGCGGCAGCGCGGGAGCGGCCGAGTCGTCGTGGACCTGCGACTTCTGGCGGACCTCGTTGCACTGGAAGGCGCGGGCCTGGTCCAGCACCTCGATGGTCAGGACGTCGATGTCCTGGATCGTCGGGCAGATGTCGCGGATGATTTCGATGTTCTGCGAGTAGTGACCGTGGACCTCCTCGTCGGCCGAGGCCGGCGTGACCGCCATGCCCGTGGCCGCCAGGGTCAGCATCGTCCCCGCCAGCACCTTCTTGTTCTTCGAGTTCATTTTCTGAGCGCTCCTTCCCGGATGAAATAGCACCCGGTCCGGGTGCCGACGCGGGACCCAACCGCTGAGCGGTGCCGGAGGTTGCGTGCTCGGAACACCTTTCACCCAATTGCACGCTCAGACTGTCCAAAAGTGTGATGACGCTATGTTTGATAAGACGTATGGATGCGGTAACCGGGTGATTGTGGCCTTCCCGCAGCAACGTGATGGCGGTGACCCCAGTTATGGGTGGTGCTGGCGCACTCACTGGGAGACGCCCACTAATGCTAGGAAGGT
Organism: Streptomyces huasconensis; assembly: GCA_004010275.1. GTDB lineage: Bacteria > Actinomycetota > Actinomycetes > Streptomycetales > Streptomycetaceae > Streptomyces > Streptomyces huasconensis. The sequence continues at coordinate 2,036 of RBWT01000205.1, read as the reverse complement.
ACACACCATGAGTGTGAAGAAGATTGTCGCCGGTTCCATGCTGACCCTGACCGCCACCGGTATGGCCGTCACCCCGGCCATGGCCGACGAGGAAGTGCACGGTCACTACTCGCAGAGCATCGAGGTAATCCGCGACGTCTGCCCGACGATCCAGGACATCGACGTCCTGACCATCGAGGTGCTGGACGAGGCCCGTGCCTTCCAGTGCAACGAGATCCGCCAGAAGTCGAAGGTCCACGACAGCTCGTCCGCCCCGGCGCTGCCGCTGCTCGGCCAGGTCATCAACTAAACAGCTTGGGCGCCCTTGCGGCGCTCTTGTCATTACCCTTTATAGAGGGAAATGGGCCCCGGACACGCGGTACGACCGCGAGCCCGGGGCCCTTTGCATATGGCCGGCCGGTCAATCGGGCCGCGGACCAATCACCTGCGGAAACCCGTTGCTGCAAAAGAGTGAATGAGTTTAGCGGGTCGCAACCCCGGCCGCCGCAGCACAGTTAGTGAATCTGTCGGCGCCCACTGAAAGCGCCACAGCTACCCGGACGCAAGGAAGGCACATAACAATGAACGCCAAGAAGATTCTCGCCGGCTCGATGCTGACGCTGACTGCCACCGGCATGGCCGTCACCCCGGCCATGGCCGACGAGGAGGTTCACGGGCACTACTCGCAGAACATCGAAATCATCCGCGACATCTGCCCGACGGTCCAGGACATCGACGTCCTGACCATCGAGGTGCTGGACGAGGCCCGTGCCTTCCAGTGCAACGAGATCCGCCAGAAGTCGAAGGTCTACGACGACTCGTCCGCTCCCGCGCTGCCCATCCTTGGCGCCGTCATCGACTGACGCCGACGCAGTCCGGCGGTAGGCGAGGCCCTACTACGGACACCGGGGCCGCTGTTTTTCAACAGCGGCCCCGGCGTTTGTTTCTGCGCTAATTCTTTTGTGCCGTCGACTCTTCACGGTCGATGAGAACGTCCCGCGGAGAGCTGAGCGGTACGGCGACTACTCAGCGGTGGCCGTGAACTTCGCCGTGGTGGCCCGAGCCGCTGAAGATGCCGGTGCCGGACGAGGACTTGAGGATGTCGAAGTTCCCGCCGCCCCATTCGGCACTGAAGCGGTGCTTACGGTCGTCACCGTCGCGGTCGTAGGCAGCGGCCGAGCTCGTACCGACTGCCATGGCGGCGGCAACGATGGCCGCGCAGGTAATAACCTTCTTGATCATTTCTGCCTTCGGGTCGAATGTCCGTGCCGCCCCGTTTGGGGAAGCATTTGTGACGATTCTTTCCCTTGCTCCACGCCTGTGCGGAGCCGAAGACGCCCGAGCCACTCCTTCGGAAAGGCTCATTGCGCCAATTGGTCGCAACGCGAGGGCATTCCTCCCGCCAGATGGTGTAACCGCTGCGCACGCAGGGGAGGCCGGGAGGCCCTGAGTTTTCGTAAGGCCAGGAGTCAGCGATGACGCGGCCGATGCCCGCAGGTGCTGCGCCTTGTACGCCCTGTATTGCTGACGCTCCCCGTGTCCTGCTGCGTGCCGTGCTGGCCGGGGTTCCAGGAGGCCTTGGCGGCGATTTCCTGTCCGGGTTTCCGCTTCCCAGAGGTGTTGCCCCAGTGCGTCGAGCGCGAGTGCCAGGCGCCGTCACCGTACTCGTCGGTGAGTGCCGTGGGGGTTCCGCCGGAGTTGGTGACGATCGCTGAAGACCGGGAGTCGAGGTCCCAGATGTGGTGCCAGGTGCCGGGGCTGCGTGACGGACGGTTCTTTGGTCGGAGGGTGACGTGGCCGGCCCCGTCGTGCTCGAAGCGGATGTTGCCCGTCTGGGCGGTGAGCCGGCTGTCGGCACGGACTGGGCGGTGCGTCGGCCGAGGCCGTTGACCGTCTCGGCCAGGAGTCAGCCGACGGCGCCGCGACCAGGACTGCGGCCACGGAACGACGAAGGCCCGGGCCGCAATGCGGTCGGGGCCTTCGGTTGCCCTTGCGGGCGAGTGCGGAGGATACGAGATTCGAACTCGTGAGGGGTTGCCCCCAACACGCTTTCCAAG
>RBWT01000204.1 GCA_004010275.1 Streptomyces huasconensis | reverse complement strand
CTCCCTCCGGTGCTGCCGGGTCCGGGCCGCAGGGCGGCGTCGGCCCAGCGGGCGACCCGCGCGCCGTCGAGCGAGACCGGCGCGCGCCGCCCGGGCCAGCTCCGAGCGCGCGGGCGTGCCCTCGGGGGGACGGGGCGCGGGACGCGCGCGCGGCGGTTGCCCATCGCGCCGGGGGTGGCGGAGAGGGGTCGCGCTGGGTCGCGGTGGGGCTCTCCTCGCTTCTCGGCCCTCGGGTAGGGCGCGCGGACAAGTCGGAGCCTGGAGTCGCGCGGGGTACGGGACGTCACGGGAGCAGTCTTCCTGTTGACGGTCCGAAAACCCAAACGGAATGACGGCGGCGGCCTTTCGGGGCGGCGCGAGGAGGCGCGCGGGGCCGTGCGTCAGGGGGCGCGTGCGGTCACATCAGGGGGGTCAGGAAGCGGCGCAGCGCCTCTTCGTAACCGGCCGGGTCGGCGTTCCACATGGCGGCGTGGGGGGCGCCGGGGACGGCGCGCAACGTGACCAGTTCGGGGCGCTGTTCGGCCAGTCGCCGGGAGAGGGCCCAGGGGGCGACGGCGTCGTCGGGGCCGTGCAGGACGAGGGTGGGCACCCGCAGCAGCGCGGGGTCGGCGGCCGCGCGGGTGCGGCTCGCCGCGCAGACGGTGCGTCCCTGGGCCGCGCGGACCGCAAGCGGAAGGAGCGGTCCGGGGGTGCGGCGGGCCACGGCGAGGGCCCGGAGGGTGGTCTCCCAGTTCAGCACCGGGGAGTCGAGGACGAGGCCGCGTACGTGGTCGCGCAGCGCCGAGTGGGCGGCGGCGTGCAGGCACATGGTGGCGCCGGTGGACCAGCCGTGGAGGATGACGTTCCGGGCGCCGTGGCGCACTGCGTGGCGGATGGCGGCGTCCAGGTCGCGCCACTCGGTCTCGCCGAGGTGGCCGAGGCCGTCGGCGGAGCGGGGCGCGCCGGGGTCGCCGCGGTAGGCGAGGTCGAGCACGGGCAGCCGCAGGCGGCGCAGGAAGTCCATGACGACCATCGGGTGCTCGCGGGTGGCGCCCAGGCCGTGCACGGTGATGACCCAGGTGTCGCGCATGTCGGGCACGAACCAGGCGGGCAGGGGGCCGAGTTCGCCGGGGATGGAGACGTCGATGTGGTCGATGCCGAGTGCGGTGGAGGGGTCGCCGATGTGGACCTGCGGGGTGAGCCAGACCTTCGCGCCGGGCTCCAGGGTGCCGCGGGTGACGGCTTCGAGGCGGCGTACGACCGTGTCGGCCTCGTGCGGCGCGGACTCCAGGAGGGGGCCGACGACCGCGTGGGTGCCGTTGCCGCTGAGGCCGTACGTGCCGGGGCGCAGGCTGGCGAGGGCGCGGGTCAGGGAGATCCGCCCGTCGCCCGTGGCGTGCACGGTGAGCGCGGGGCTCCGACGGCAGGGGGCGGCCCGCCGGGGCCCGGAGGGCGGCGTCGCTGGCGAACCGTCCCGCCGCGATCGCGGCCGCGGCGGTCCCCAGGGCTACAGTGACTGCGGTGACGGCCGCTGCCGTCGCTTTGGCTGGGCGCACCGTCCCAGTGTCCGCGTCCGGGGGCCCGGCGGCCAGTGGGCGGCGCGCGTGGAGTGACCCGGCGGTGGGGGCGGGCGTCCCCGTCAGGGCGTCTGCTGCCCGTACCCCCGCAGCTTCTCCTGGGCCTCGCGGAGGCGGGCGGCGGTCAGGAGGGTCGGGGTGTGGCCCGGGACCGAGGTGGCCGTCAGCCACAGGCGGCACATCCACTCCAGTTGCGCCGTGCGGTCGTACGCCTGGGTCAGGGAGTCCCCGTAGGTGACCGTCCCGTGGTTCTGGAGGAGGCAGCCCGTGCGGTCGCTGAGGGCGCGGAGCATGTGGTCGGCCAGTTCCTCGGTGCCGTAGAGCGCGTAGGGGGCGACGCGGACGGGGCCGCCGAGGACGCCCGTCATGTAGTGGACCGCGGGCAGCTCGGGGACGAGCATGGAGACGGCCGTGGCGTGGACCGCGTGGGTGTGGACGACGGCCGTCGCGCCGGTGGTGCGGTAGACGGCGAGGTGCATCGGCAGCTCGCTGGTCGGCGCGAGGCGGCCGAGGACGCGCCGCCCTTCGAGGTCGACGCCGAGCGCGTCCTCGGGCCGCAGCCGGTCGTAGGGGACTCCGCTCGGGGTGACCAGGACGGTGTCGCCGACCCGCACGGAGACGTTGCCCGAGGTGCCGACGACCAGGCCGTCCGTCACCGTCCTGCGGGCCGTCTCGACCAGTTCGCCCCACGCCCGCCCGACGGCGTCCCGTTCCGCGCCCTGCCGCTGCTCAGTCATGGACAGATCCTGCCAGCCGGGGACGCGGCGTCGTAGGCCCCCGGCGCGGCCGGCCGGGGTGACATGCGTCTCTCGGAGGGTTCGGACGCCATTCCGCTTGGGGTGCGGGAAGGGGGGCGCGCGAGGGGGCGCGGAAGGGTGGTGGAAGGCGACACTCCGGCTGGATTAGGGGGCTCGCGCCCCCACTCCGTACGATCGCCGACAGACACCTGGTTGATAAGGAGAGGTGGCGCTCCGTTTCGAGTCACCGCGCCGCCCGGCCCAGTTCACTTTCCGTTCACCCAGGTTGCCTACGTTCCACATGCCACTGACGTCCAACAGAAGCCTGGGTAAATGGAACACATCACGCTTCTCCTCGGGATCGTGATCGTCACCGCTCTCGTGTTCGATTTCACGAACGGTTTCCACGACACTGCCAACGCGATGGCGACGACCATCTCGACCGGCGCTCTCAAGCCCAAGACGGCGGTGGCCATGTCCGCCGTGCTGAACCTCGTCGGAGCCTTCCTTTCCGTCGAAGTCGCCAAGACGATCTCAGGCGGGATCGTCAACGAGGACGGCCTCAAGACAGAGGTCATCTTCGCCGCGCTCGTCGGCGCGATCCTCTGGAACCTGCTGACCTGGCTGGTGGGCCTGCCCTCCAGCTCCTCCCACGCCCTCTTCGGCGGCCTCATCGGCGCCGCGGTCATGTCGATGGGCTGGTCGTCGATCAACGGCGGCACCGTCGTCACCAAGGTGCTGATCCCGGCCCTCGCCGCCCCGCTCGTGGCGGGTCTCGCCGCGACGCTGGCGACGCGCCTGACGTACCGCATCGGCCGCAACACCGACACCAAGGCCACCGCCAAGGGCTACCGCGCGGGCCAGATCGCCTCCGCGGGCCTCGTCTCCCTGGCGCACGGCACGAACGACGCGCAGAAGACCATGGGCATCATCACGCTCGCCCTGGTCACCGGCGGTGTCCTCAACCCCGGCGCGAACCCCCCGATGTGGGTCATCGTCTCGGCCGGTGTCGCCATCGCGCTCGGCACCTACCTCGGCGGCTGGCGCATCATCCGCACGATGGGCAGGGGCCTCACCGACCTCCAGCCGCAGCAGGGCTTCGCCGCCCAGACCAGCGCCGCGACGGTCATCCTGGCCTCCTCGCACCTGGGCTTCTCGCTCTCCACCACCCAGTCCTGCTCCGGTGCCGTCATGGGCGCGGGCCTCGGCCGCAAGGGCGGCGTCGTCCGCTGGTCGACCGCGACCCGGATGTTCGTCGCCTGGGGTCTGACCCTGCCGGCCGCCGGCCTGGTCGGCGCGGGCGCCGAGTTCCTCACCAAGCAGGGCCCCTGGGGCGTCGCGGTCACCGCCGCGCTGCTGATCGCCGGCTCGGCCGTCATCTGGGTGCTCTCGCGGCGCAACGCCGTCACCCACACCAACGTCACCGACGACGAGATCGCGACGACATGACCGCGGGCGCCGAGCCCGCGGGCGTGGTCACCACCGCGATCGCCGCCGTCCAGCCGCCCCCGGCGGGCCCGCTGGCCACCGTCGGCGCCTCCTCCGACGACCCGGTCAAGGTCACCATCTCGGCCCCGACCACGACCACGACCACGACCGGCGCCATGGCGGACCCCGCCCGGCCCGCGACGGTGTAAGGACACATCAGCATGAACATCGACTGGGCAGCACTCGGCTCCGTCTTCGGAGTCAGCCTCGCCGTGACGGTGGCTCTCGTGGGCCTGTTCACCCTCGGCATCATCGGCCTCTCCAAGCAGGAGACGGCGGCCGCGTCCGGCAGCGGCTCCGGCGGCTCCGTGGCGCTGGCGCGCACCGGCGCGTACGCCTGCTTCGCGCTGTGCGCGGCGGCCGTGGCGTACGGCATCTATCTGATCGTCGCCTGACGGCAGGAACCTTTCGGTGGGGTGCGGGACGTGATCACACGTCCCGCACCCCACCGCCGTATGCGGAGCCCGGCTGTGGGCCCCGGCTGTGGGGCTCGGCACACTCTCCCGCCGCAGGTCAACGGCGAGTTGACGGGCGTTCGCGGGGCGTGGTGGACTGCCGGGGCCAACTACGGCGGCAGAAGAGGAAGCCGGTGCGAATCCGGCGCGGTCCCGCCACTGTCACCGGGCAGCCGTCCCCGACGCTCCCGGAAGCCAGGAACTCTCGCCGCCGACACGTCGAACCAGGGCGCGGACACCCTGAGTGAGGACATATCGCCATGCGCGGCCGCCCGTTGCCGGACCTGTTCCCGAGCGTCAGCTCCCTGCCCGGCACGGCGACGGGCTGACCCCGTGAGTGCCGATCGCGACTTCGCGTACGGCGCCGCCGCCGGCCTCCTCGGTGACCTGGTGCTCGGCGATCCGCGCCGGGGCCATCCGGTCGCCGGGTTCGGGCGTGCGGCGGGCGCCGTCGAGCGTCTGCTTGTGGCGCGACCACCGCGGGTGGGGCGCGCTGCACGCCGTGGTGTGCGCCGGGGGGCGCGGCGGGTGCCGCCGCCCTCGCCGCTTCTCTCGTACGCCGCTCCCCCGCCGCCGGTCATCGCGCTGACCGCCGCCGCGCGTGGGCCGTGGTCGGCGGGACTCGCTCGGGCGGGAGGCGCGGGCCATCGGCGGCACGCTGGCCGTCGGGGACGTGGACGTGGCCCGGGAGCGGCTGCCTCATCTGTGCGGGCGTGATCCGCAGGCGCTGGACTCCGACGGCATCGCGCGCGCCGTCGTCGAGTCCGTCGCCGAGAACACCTCCGACGCGGTGGTCGGGGCGCTGGTGTGGGGGGCCGTCGGCGGGGTGCCGGGGCTCGTCGCCTTCCGCGCCGTGAACACCCTCGACGCCATGGTCGGGCACAAGTCGCCCAGGTACCTGCGGTACGGCTGGGCCTCCGCCCGGCTCGACGACGTCCTCGGCTGGCCGGGGGCGCGGCTCACCGCGGGGCTCGCGGCACTGGCCGGGGGCTCGCCTTCGGGGGCGGTGCGGGCCTGGCGCGCGGACGCCGCCCGGCATCCGAGTCCCAACGCCGGGCCGGTCGAGGCCTCCTTCGCGGGAGCACTCGGCGTACGGCTCGGCGGGACCCTCTCGTACGGCGGGCGGGTCGAGCACCGGCCCGTGCTGAACGCGGCCGGGCGGGACGTGCGCGTGGCGGACATCGAGCGGGCCGAGCGGCTCTCGCGGCGGGTGAGCTGGCTGGCGCTGGGCGTCGCGGTGACGGCCCGCCGGGTGCTGCGACGGACGGCGAAGTCAGGGAGAGACGTATGAGTGGCGGACTGCTGGTCGCCGGAACCACCTCGGACGCCGGGAAGAGCGTCGTGACCGCCGGGATCTGCCGGTGGCTGGTGCGCAAGGGGGTGTCCGTCGCGCCGTTCAAGGCACAGAACATGTCCTTGAACTCCTTCGTCACCCGCGAGGGCGCCGAGATCGGCCGGGCGCAGGCCATGCAGGCGCAGGCCGCCCGTGTGGAGCCGAGCGCCCTGATGAACCCCGTACTCCTCAAGCCGGGCAGCGACCGCTCCAGCCAGGTCGTGCTGATGGGCAAGCCGGTGGGCGAGATGAGCGCGCGCGGCTACCACGGGGGACGGCAGGCGGCGCTGCTGGAGACCGTCGTGGGGTGCCTGGAAGAACTCCGGAGCACGTACGACGCCGTGATCTGTGAGGGCGCGGGCAGCCCCGCCGAGATCAATCTGCGGCGCACCGACATCGTGAACATGGGCATCGCGCGAGCCGCCCGCTTCCCCGTCCTGGTGGTCGGGGACATCGACCGGGGCGGGGTGTTCGCCTCCTTCTTCGGGACGACGGCGCTGCTGAGCGCGGCCGACCAGGAGCTGGTCGCGGGCTACCTGGTCAACAAGTTCCGGGGCGACGTCTCGCTCCTCGAACCGGGCCTCGACATGCTGTACGAGCTGACCGGGCGCCGCACGTTCGGTGTGCTGCCCTTCCGGCACGGGCTCGGCATCGACGAGGAGGACGGCCTGCGGGTCTCGCTGCGCGGTGCCGTGCGCGAGTCCGTGGTGGCGCCGCCGGTCGGCGAGGACGTGCTGCGGGTCGCCGTGTGCGCGGTGCCACTGATGTCCAACTTCACGGACGTGGACGCGCTGGCCGCCGAGCCAGGTGTCGTGGTGCGGTTCGTGGACCGGGCCGAGGAACTCGTCGACGCGGACCTCGTGGTCGTACCGGGAACCCGTGGGACCGTACGGGCGCTCCAGTGGCTGCGGGAGCGTGGGCTCGCCGACGCCCTCGTGCGCCGCGCGGCCGAGGGGCGGCCGGTGCTCGGGATCTGCGGCGGTTTCCAGGCCCTCGGCGAGCACATCGAGGTCGAGGTCGAGTCGCGCCGCGGGTTCCGTGGACGGGCTCGGGCTGCTGCCGGTGCGGGTGCGGTTCGCCCGCGAGAAGACCCTGGCACGGCCGGTGGGCGAGGCTCTGGGCGAGCCGGTCGAGGGGTACGAGATCCACCACGGGGTCGCCGAGGTCCTGGGCGGGGAGCTGTTCCTGGACGGCTGCCGGGTCGGCGAGGTGTGGGGCACGCACTGGCACGGGTCGCTGGAGAGCGACGCGTTCCGGCGCCGGTTCCTCACCGAGGTGGCGCGCGCGGCCGGCCGCCGCTTCGTGCCCGCGCCCGACACCGGCTTCGCCGCCCTGCGCGAGGCGCAGCTCGACCTGCTGGGCGACCTGATCGAAGAACACGCGGACACGGACGGGCTGCTGCGCCTGATCGAGAAGGGGGCGCCGGCCGGGCTGCCCTTCATCGCTCCCGGCGCGCCGTCGGCGTCACCGGAACGTGCCAAGGAGGCCCTGTGAGTACCCCGTACCCGTTCACCGCCCTTGTCGGCCAGGACGACCTGCGGCTCGCGCTGCTGCTCAACGCCGTATCGCCCGCCGTCGGCGGCGTGCTCGTACGAGGGGAGAAGGGCACCGCCAAGTCCACCGCCGTGCGTGCCCTGTCGGCGCTCCTGCCAAAGGTGCCGGTCGTCGCGGGGTGCCGCTTCTCGTGCGACCCGGCGGCGCCCGACGCGAACTGCCCCGACGGCCCCCATGACGCGGGCGGCGCCACCGCGCGCCCCGCACGCATGGTCGAACTGCCCGTCGGCGCCTCCGAGGACCGGCTCGTCGGCGCTCCTCGACATCGAGCGGGCGCTCGCGGAGGGCGTGAAGGCCTTCGAGCCGGGCCTGCTGGCGGACGCGCACCGGGGCATCCTCTACGTCGACGAGGTCAACCTCCTCCACGACCACCTGGTCGACCTCCTCCTGGACGCCGCCGCGATGGGCGCCTCGTACGTCGAGCGCGAAGGCGTGTCCGTGCGGCACGCCGCCCGTTTTCTGCTGGTCGGCACCATGAACCCCGAGGAGGGCGAGCTGCGGCCGCAGCTGCTCGACCGGTTCGGGCTCACGGTCGAGGTGGCCGCCTCCCGCGAGACCGACCAGCGCGTGGAGGTCGTGCGGCGGCGGCTGGCGTACGACGACGACCCCGAGGCCTTCGCGGCCCGCTTCGCCGAGGACGAGGCGGCGCTCCGGGAGCGGGTGGTCGCGGCGCGGGCGCTGCTGCCCCAGGTGAACCTGGGCGACGGCGCGTTGCGGCAGATCGCGGCGACGTGCGCGGCGTTCGAGGTCGACGGGATGCGGGCCGACATCGTCATGGCGCGCACGGCGACCGCGCTGGCCGCCTGGGCGGGCCGTACGGAGGTGGAGAGCGAGGACGTGCGGCAGGCCGCGCTGCTCGCGCTGCCGCACCGCAGGCGCCGCAACCCCTTCGACGCGCCGGGGCTGGACGAGGACAAGCTCGACGAGACGCTGGAGCACGCCGACGACGAGGCTTCCGAGGCGCCCGAGCCTCCTGAGGACGACCCCGATGGCGGCGGCCCCGGCGACGGCGGTGGCGGCGGGCAGCCCCCGCAGGGCGGCGGCCCCGACACCCCCGATCTCCCCTCCCAGCAGCAGGGCCCCGGCGCGGACGACGCACCGGCGGCCCCTCAGGAACCGGCCCCGACCGCGGGCCCCGGAGCCGGCGAGCAGCAGCGGTACGTGCGCCGAGCCCTTCCGCACGAAGATGCTGAGCGTGCCCGGCATCGGCGAGGGCGCGGCCGGGCGGCGCTCGCGTGCCCGTACCGAGCATGGCCGTACGACGGGTTCGCGGCGCCCGCAAGGGGCCCTGACCAAGCTGCACTTGGCGGCGACCGTGCAGGCCGCCGCCCCGCACCAGAAGGCTCGTGGGCGTTCCGGCGCCGGGCTCGTCGTACGCCGTGTCGACCTGCGGCAGGCGACCCGGGAGGGCCGCGAGGGCAACCTCGTGCTGTTCGTCGTGGACGCCTCCGGGTCGATGGCGGCGCGGCAGCGGATGAGCGCCGTCAAGGGCGCCGTGCTCTCGCTCCTCCTGGACGCCTATCAGCGGCGCGACAAGGTGGGCCTGGTGACGTTCCGGGGCAAGGACGCCGAGGTGGCGCTGCCGCCGACGTCGTCGGTGGACGCGGCCGCTGCCCGCCTCGAAACGCTGCCGACGGGCGGCCGCACCCCCCTGGCCGCGGGCCTGCTGAAGGCGCACGACGTGCTGCGCGCCGGAGCAGGTTGCGCGATGCCGCGCGGCGGCCGCTGGTCGTCGTGGTGACGGACGGCCGGGCCACGGGCGGCGTGGAGCCGGTGGCGCGGGCGGGGCGCGCGGCGCGGCTGTTCGCCGCCGAGGGGGTGGCCTCCGTGGTCGTGGACTGCGAGTCGGGTTATGTGCGCCTCGGTCTCGCCGCCCAGTTGGCGGGCGAGCTGGGCGTGCGCCGCCGTCACGCTCGACGAGCTGCGGGCGGACTCGATCGCCGGGCTCGTCAAGAACGTACAGGGAATGAACTCGCCTTCCAGGAGGGCCGCTTAATGCCGCAGGGACAGCCGAGTGTCGTACCGGACGACGGACTCACGACACGTCAGCGCCGCAACCGTCCGCTCGTCTTCGTGCACACGGGCATCGGCAAGGGCAAGTCGACGGCCGCCTTCGGGCTCGCGCTGCGGGCCTGGAACCAGGGGTGGCCGGTCGGGGTGTTCCAGTTCGTGAAGTCGGCGAAGTGGAAGGTCGGCGAGGAGAACGCGCTGAAGGTGCTCGGCGCCTCCGGTGAGGGCGGCACGGTCGCCTGGCACAAGATGGGCGAGGGCTGGTCGTGGATTCAGCGGGCGCCCGCCGAGGGCGAGTTGACCAACGAGGACAAGGCGCGCGAGGGCTGGGAGCAGGTCAAGCGGGACCTCGCGGCGGAGACGTACAAGCTGTATGTCCTGGACGAGTTCGCGTACCCGATGCACTGGGGCTGGATCGACACCGACGAGGTCGTGGAGGTCCTGCGTGACCGCCCCGGCACGCAGCACGTGGTCATCACCGGCCGCAACGCGCCGCAGAAGCTGATCGACTTCGCCGACCTGGTGACCGACATGTCCAAGGTCAAGCACCCGATGGACGCCGGCCAGAAGGGCCAGAGGGGCATCGAGTGGTAGCTCGTCTCGTCATCGCGGCGCCGTCGTCGGCAGCGAAAGACGACCGTCGCGACGGGCCTGATGGCCGCCTTCACGGCGGCCGGGCTCGCCGTGTCCCCGCACAAGGTCGGGCCCGACTACATCGACCCCGGCTACCACGCGCTGGCGACCGGCCGCCCCGGCCGCAACCTCGACGCGTACTTGTGCGGCCCGGACCTGATCGCGCCACTGTTCGCGCACGGGTCGGCCGGGTGCGATCTCGCCGTGGTCGAGGGCGTGATGGGGATGTACGACGGGGCCGCCGGGCAAGGCGAACTGGCCTCCACCGCGCACGTGGCGAAACTCCTGCGGGCGCCGGTCGTCCTGGTCGTCGACGCGTCGTCGCAGTCCCGTTCGGTGGCGGCGCTGGTGCACGGCTTCGCCTCGTGGGACCCCGAGGTGCGGGTCGCGGGCGTGATCCTCAACAAGGTCGGCTCGGACCGGCACGAGACGCTGCTCCGGGAGGCGCTGGAGGAGTCCGGCGTACCGGTCCTGGGCGCGCTGCGCCGGGTGCGCCAAGTGCGGGCGCCCTCACGCCACTTGGGTCTGGTGCCGGTCGCGGAGCGGCAGGCGGAGGCGGTGGAGTCCGTCGCCGCGCTGGCCGCGCAGGTGCGGGAGGGGTGCGACTTGGAGGCGCTGCTCGCGCTGGCCCGCAGCGCGCCGTCGCTGCCGGGCGGGGCGTGGGACCCCGGCGCGGTACCGGCACCGGCTTCGGCCGGCGGACGCGCGCCCCGCGTCGCCGTCGCCGTGGTCGGCGTTCACCTTCTCCTACGCCGAGCACACGGAGCTGCTCACGGCGGCCGGGGCCGAGGTCGTGCCGTTCGACCCGCTGCACGACGAGCGGCTGCCGGACGGTACGGCCGGTCTCGTCATCGGCGGCGGCTTCCCCGAGGTGTACGCGCCCGAGCTGTCCGCCAACCAACCGCTGCGCGCGGCCGTGGCGGAGCTGGCGCGCTCGGGGGGCGCCCGTGGCCGCGGAGTGCGCGGGGCTGCTGTATCTCGCCCGTGAGCTGGACGGCAAGCCGATGTGCGGGGTCCTGGATGCCGAGGCGCGGATGTCGGAGCGGCTGACGCTCGGCTACCGCGAGGCGGTCGCCGTGTCGGACAGCGTGCTCGCGGCGGCGGGGACGCGCACGCGGGGCCACGAGTTCCACCGCACGGTCGTCGAGCCCGGGGCGGGCCCGGCCCCCGCCTGGGGCCTGCACGCGCCGGAGCGCCGCGTCGAGGGCTTCGTACAGGGGAACGTGCACGCCAGTTACCTGCACACCCACTGGGCCGCGCGCCCGGACGTGGCGCGCCGCTTCGTCGACCGATGCACGGCGTGAACACCGCGCGGCGCCGCTCACTCGGCGACGCCCACCACCAGCCAGATGAACCCCACGCCCGCCACCGTGCACAGCAGCGTCGAGCGGGCGGGGTGGTCGTGGTGCGCCTCGGGCAGGATCTCGGCCGCCGCGAGGTACAGCAGCGCCCCGCCGAAGAACCCGAGATAGGCGCCGAGCAGCTGTTCCGGGATGGTGAGGAGCAGGGTGGAGGCGGCGCCGACCACCGGGGCCGCCGCGTCCGCGAAGAGCATCGCGAGGGCCTTGCGGCGGGCGTTCCCGTACAGGCTGGTGATCGTGTACGTGTTGAAGCCGTCCGCGAAGTCATGGGCGACGACGGCGAGCGCCACGGCCGCGCCCATGCCGCCGCCCACCTGGAAGGCGGCGCCGATGGCGACGCCGTCCATGACGCTGTGCCCGACCATCGCGGCGGCGGCCGTGAGCCCCACCTGGGGCACTCGCCCATGGTTGTGCTCGTCGGCGCCGTGAGCGGCCTGCCGTCCCGCGAGGAGGCGCTCCACGAGGTGGGCGACGAGGAAGCCGCCGACGAACAGGAGCAGCGCCTCCGGTACGCCGAAGACGGGCCGCCCCGCGGCTTCCAGGGCCTCCGGCAGCAGGTCGAGGCCGACGACGCCGAGCATCAGGCCGCCGGCGAGGCCGAGGACGAGGTGGCGCCGGTCGGTGACCCGCTGGGCCGTCCACCCGCCCACCAGGGTCATGAGAAAGGCGCCGAGCGCCACGAACACCGCCATGGCCCCTTGCTAGCGGATCGTCCCCCGCTCCCGCGCGTCCCGCACCCCGTGTCCCCCCTCCTCGTATGAAAGGACCATTCCATGGCTGACGTCCAGGTGCTCGTCGTGGGCGTCGGCGCCTGCGAGGGCGCGCCCCCGGAGGAAGTGCTCGGGCTCGTCCGGGACGCGGTCCGCGAGGCCGGTCTCCCCGAGACCGCGGTGGCCGAGCTGGCGACGGTCGACGTCAAGGGCGAGGAGCCGGGGATCGTCGAGGCGGCGGTGCGGTCGGGGTGCCGCTCGTGACGTACCCGGCGGCCGAGCTGGCGGAGGTGACGGTGCCGAACCCGTCCGCGTGGGCCGGTACGGCGGTCGGCACGCCCTCGGTCGCGGAGGCGGCGGCGCTGCGGGGCGGCGGCGAACTCCTCGTGCCCAAGCGGAAGTCGGCTCCCGAGGGCCGTCCGCCGATGGTGACGTGCGCGGTCGTACGCCGTGCCGCCGAACACGACCTGCGTCACCACGGGGACGCGGAGGTACGGGACGACGGCGCCGAACTGACCGACCTGGCGGTGAACGTACGGGCCGACACTCCCCCGGCCTGGCTGAAGCACGTCATCGCCGAGTCGCTGGACGGTCTGGCGGCGTATCCGGACGGGCGCGGGGCGCGGGAGGCGGTGGCGGCGCGGCACGGTCTTCCCTCGGACCGTGTGCTGCTCACGTCGGGGGCGGCGGAGGCGTTCGTCCTCCTGGCGCGCGCCCTGAAGGTACGTCATCCCGTCGTCGTCCACCCGCAGTTCACGGAGCCGGAGGCGGCGTTGCGGGACGCCGGGCATGTGGTGCGGCGGGTGCTGCTGCGGGAGGAGGACGGGTTCCGTCTCGACCCGGCGGCGGTGCCGGAGGAGGCCGACCTCGTGGTCATCGGCAACCCGACGAACCCGACGTCCGTCCTCCACCCGGCCGCGACGGTCGCGGCGCTCGCCCGGCCGGGGCGGACGCTGGTCGTCGACGAGGCGTTCATGGACGCGGTGCCGGGTGAGCGGGAGGCGCTGGCGGGCCGGACGGACGTGCCCGGCCTGGTGGTGCTGCGCAGCCTCACGAAGACGTGGGGCCTCGCGGGGCTCCGCATCGGCTACGTGTTGGCCGCGCCGGACGTGATCTCCGCGCTGGCGGGGGCGCAGCCGCTGTGGCCGGTGTCCACGCCGGCGCTGGTGGCGGCGCGGGCCTGCGTGGGGCCGCGGGCGCTGGCGGAGGCGGGGCATGCGGCGCATCGGGGGGCGGCGGACCGGGCGTATCTCCTCGCGGGGCTGGCGGGGTTGGCGTCCTTCGGGGTACGTGTGGTGGGGCCGGCGGAGGGCCCCTTCGTCCTGCTCTGTGTGCCCGGCGCGGCGGGGGTACGGGGCCGGCTGCGCGAGCGGGGGTTCGCGGTGCGGCGGGGCGACACGTTTCCTGGCCTGGGGCCTGACTGGCTCCGCCTGGCGGTCAGGGACCGCGCGACGTCGGACCGCTTCCTGGCGGCACTGAAGGCAACGCTGCCGGCTTGACCCCCGGTCGCCCGCCGCTCCGCGCCGGATGTC
>RBWT01000203.1 GCA_004010275.1 Streptomyces huasconensis | reverse complement strand
GATGCCGGCGGCCGGGTCGGGGGCGGGGGCGGCGGGATGCCGGCGGCCGGGTCGGGGGCGGGGGCGGCGGTCGGCCGATGCGTTGGGGAGCGGGGCGGAAGCGGTGTCCCGCGCGGGTGGGCGGGCGCGGCGTGAGCCCTTGGGTTCCGGTTCGAGCAGGGCCAGGACGCGGGCGGCGACCTTCCGCTTGACCGGGGGCGGCGCCCGCGCGCAGGGCGACGGCACCGGCGACCGCGAGCAGGCACAGGCAGTACATGGCGATCACCCACGGCTTCGGCGGCCGACCCGCGTACAGGCCGTGGATCAGCGCCGCGCACCAGGCGGGGTAGGCCAGCATGTGCAGCGCGCGCCAGCGGGAGGCGATCCGGGCGGGGGAGGCGAAGGCGCTCCGCAGGGCACCGGTGACGCTCGTGGCGACCATGAGAAGGCCCGCGAGCGAGCCGAGGCCGATGAGCCCCGCGCTGCCGCTCACGCCGAGCCCGAAGGGCACGAGGGCACCCAGGAGCGAGACATGGTCGAGGGCGATCTTGACGCTGCCGTGCAGCAGCAGGAAGCCGACGGAGGCGACCGCCGTGGCGCGGTGCACGGCCTGGGCGAGCAGCCGCTGGCGCGAACGCAGGAAGAGGCGGTCGGTGGCGACCAGGCCCCAGAGGACGGCGGCGGTGAGGGACACCAGGGACAGGACGCCGGTGGTGAAGTCCAGGGCGGCCCGGAAGCCGTCGCTGCCCACGACGACGAGCAGGGGTATCAGGAGCAGGGCTCCGGCACCGAGCAACCGGCTTCGGCGCTGTGGGTGCAGACGGTGCAGACGGTGCAGCGAATGCAGAGCGTGCGGAGGGTGCAGAGGGTTCATGGGGCGGCTCCGAAATGGTTCGGTCCCGCCGCATGCTAAGTCGCTCCATACCGATGGGTACGGGGTTTGAGTTATTGCGTTGTTATCAAAGCGCGATGCGCTCTTGGTGTTGCCCCGATAGTGGTCGGTACGCGGAGTAACCCTTGGCCAAGGGGCGCGGACCGGGGGCCTTGCGGGGCTCCGCGTACCGGCTCGTCGCGGGCCGTGCGGGCGCTGCGGTACCCTGACGCCATGCGTGCCGTACGCCTTCTGCTTAGCGGGCCGCGCTGATCAGTCCCGACCGCCGGTGAATCGCGGTCGGAATCGGCGCGGCGTCCCCTCCTGTGCGAGGGGCATTTTTGTTTGACCAGCTTTGACCAGAACGGTCAATTCCGCAGGCAGAGACGATCGATGGAGCTTTGAGGATCATGAGCGAGACGAATTCTGCTGCCGCCTCCGAGGTGGCCGCGCCGCACCGCTACACGGCCGCTCTGGCCGCTGAGATCGAGGCACGCTGGCAGGACTTCTGGGACGCCGAGGGCACCTACGAGGCGCCGAACCCGAGCGGTGACATGGCCGCGCGGAACGAGGCCGAGGCGGCGCTGGCCGCCAAGCCCAAGAAGTTCATCATGGACATGTTCCCGTACCCCTCCGGAGCGGGCCTGCACGTCGGCCACCCCCTGGGGTACATCGCCACGGACGTCTTCGCGCGCTTCCAGCGCATGACCGGCCACAACGTCCTGCACACCCTGGGCTTCGACGCCTTCGGCCTGCCCGCCGAGCAGTACGCCGTGCAGACGGGCACGCACCCGCGGGTCTCCACCGAGGCCAACATCGAGAACATGAAGGCCCAGCTGCGCGCCCTGGGTCTGGGCCACGACAAGCGGCGTTCGTTCGCCACGATCGACCCGGACTACTACAAGTGGACCCAGTGGATCTTCGTACAGATCTTCAACTCCTGGTACGACGCCGACGCCAAGAAGGCCCGCCCGATCGCCGACCTGGTCGCGCAGTTCGACAGCGGTGACCGCGCGGTGCCGGGCTCCACGCGCGCGTGGAGCGAGCTGAACGCCGCCGAGCGCGCGGACGTGCTGAGCCAGTACCGCCTGGCCTACGCCTCCGACGCGCCGGTCAACTGGTGCCCCGGCCTGGGCACGTCCTGGCCAACGAGGAGGTCACCGCCGACGGCCGATCCGAGCGCGGCAACTTCCCCGTCTTCAAGGCCAAGCTGCGCCAGTGGAACATGCGCATCACCGCCTACGCCGACCGCCTGCTGGACGACCTGGACGCGCTGGACTGGCCCGAGGCCATCAAGCTGCAGCAGCGCAACTGGATCGGCCGCTCCGAAGGCGCCCGCGTGAACTTCCCCGTGGGCACCGAGGGCGACGCGATCACCGTCTTCACCACCCGTCAGGACACGCTGTTCGGCGCGACCTACATGGTCCTGGCGCCCGAGCACGAGCTGGTCGACAAGGTCGTCCCCGCGGCCTGGCCCGAGGGCACCCACGAGGTGTGGACCGGCGGCCACGCCACGCCCGCCGAGGCCGTCGCCAAGTACCGCGCCTTCGCCGCGTCGAAGTCCGACGTCGAGCGGCAGGCCGACGCCAAGGAGAAGACCGGCGTCTTCACCGGCGTCTACGCCACCAACCCGGTCAGCGGCGAGCAGGTCCCCGTCTTCATCGCCGACTACGTCCTGATGGGCTACGGCACCGGCGCGATCATGGCCGTCCCGGCGCACGACAGCCGCGACTTCGCCTTCGCCCGCGCCTTCCACCTGCCGATGCGCTGCGTCGTCGAGCCCTCGGACGACCGCGGCACCGACACCACCACCTGGGACGACGCCTTCTCCTCGTACGAGGCGAAGCTGATCAACTCCTCGAACGAGGAGGTCTCCCTGGACGGCCTGGACGTCGCCGGCGCCAAGGCCCGCATCACCGGCTGGCTGGCCACCCGCGGCATCGGCGAGGGAACCGTCAACTTCCGCCTGCGCGACTGGCTGTTCAGCCGCCAGCGCTACTGGGGCGAGCCCTTCCCGATCGTGTACGACGAGGACGGCATCGCCCACGCGCTGCCCGAATCGATGCTGCCCCTGGAGCTGCCGGAGGTCGACGACTACTCCCCGCGCACCTTCGACCCGGACGACGCGAACACCTCTCCGGAGACGCCGCTGTCGCGCAACGAGGACTGGGTCAACGTCACCCTGGACCTGGGCGACGGCCCGAAGAAGTACCGCCGCGAGACCAACACGATGCCCAACTGGGCCGGTTCCTGCTGGTACGAGCTGCGCTACCTGGACCCGGGCAACGACCAGCGGCTGGTCGACCCCGCCGTCGAGCAGTACTGGATGGGCCCGCGCGAGGGGCAGCCGACCGGCGGCGTCGACCTGTACGTGGGCGGCGCCGAGCACGCGGTGCTGCACCTGCTGTACGCGCGCTTCTGGTCGAAGATCCTGTTCGACCTGGGGCACATCTCGTCCGCCGAGCCGTTCCACAAGCTGTACAACCAGGGCATGATCCAGGCCTACGTCTACCGGGACAGCCGCGGCTTCCCGGTACCGGCGGCCGAGGTCGAGGAGCGCGACGGGAAGTTCTTCTTCGAGGGCGAGCCGGTCAAGCGCGAGCTGGGCAAGATGGGCAAGTCCCTGAAGAACGCCGTCACGCCGGACGAGATCTGCGACGAGTACGGCGCCGACACCCTGCGCCTGTACGAGATGGCGATGGGGCCCCTGGACGTGTCCCGCCCCTGGGACACCCGCGCGGTCGTCGGCCAGTACCGCCTGCTGCAGCGCCTGTGGCGTCTGATCGTCGACGAGTCGACCGGTGAGGTCACCGTCGTGGACGTCGCCGAGGCCGACATCGACGAGGCCACCCTGCGGGCCCTGCACAAGGCGATCGACGGCGTCCGCCAGGACCTGGACGGGCTGCGGTTCAACACCGCCATCGCAAAGATCACCGAGCTGAACAACCACCTGACCAAGGCCGCCGGGCCGGTGCCGCGCTCGGTCGCCGAGCGCCTGGTGCTGCTGATCGCGCCGCTGGCGCCGCACGTCGCCGAGGAGCTGTGGCGCAAGCTGGGGCACACGGACTCGGTCGTCCACCAGGACTTCCCGGTCGCCGACCCGGCGTTCGTCGTGGACGAGTCCGTGACCTGCGTCGTGCAGATCAAGGGCAAGGTCAAGGCGCGCCTGGAGGTCTCGCCGTCCATCTCCGACGAGGAGCTGGAGAAGGTCGCCCTGGCCGACGAGAAGGTCGTGGCCGCGCTGGACGGCGCGGGCATCCGCAAGGTGATCGTGCGGGCGCCGAAGCTGGTGAACATCGTTCCGGCGTAACGCGCGCCGGTGGGTGAGGCGGCATAGGGGTCTTCCCCTACGGGCAGGTTGGGGGTTCTGCTGGAACCTCCGGCCTGCCTCCTCCGTTTACGGTGGAGGAAGCAGCTGGACGCTGGGTCCGGGCAAACCTGGATCTGGTTGAGCGCGGAGAAACGTAGAGAACGCGGAGAGGAGCGTCATGGGAGCTTTGGGCGCGATCGTGGCGCTGCTCGTCGTGTTGTTCCTGGTGGTGGGGGTGTACGCCACGGTGAAGGTCGTCCGGGCGGCCAAGCGCGGCGTGGACCGCACCATCTCGGAGGCCCGCCGCACGGTGGAGGACACCACTCTGCGCGCGAAGAGCTTCGCCCAGGTCGGCACCGCGGGTGAACTGGCCCAGCTGCGGCTGAAGTTGCGCACCTCGATGCGGAGCACGCAGGACGTCCTGCAGGCCGGCGCCGTCGAGGACGCCTCCCTGAAGGAGAGCCTCGGCCTCTTCGGCCGGCTCAGCGCCCATGGGCACGAGCTGGACGAGGAGCTGCGGCGTCTGGAGCGGGACCCGGACAAGGCGACCGTGGCCGAGCGCCTCCCCGAGCTGAAGGAGCGCACGGAGCACATCACCCAGGCGGCGGACTCCCTGCGCTGGGTGGCGCGCGACCGCGCCAGCCGGTTCGCGGACGACGACTTGCAATCGCTCCGCACACAGATCGACATGGAGGCGGGAGCCCTGCGCCACTGGGCGACGGAACCGCCGCCCGCGCAGACACCCGCCGCCTGGCCCGAGCCCGCCGCGGAGCCCACCACGGGCGGCGAGCAGACCGTCGGAGCCCTCGTCCGCCGCGCAGCCCGCGCGGGAGCCCGCGAGGCCCGCGATCACGCCGCCGACACCGGCCCCCACGTATCCGTGGGAGAAGAAGGCCAAGCCCGAGAGCACGACCTGAGCCGCCCGTGACGCGGGGAACGCCGCAGGCGCGGGGCGGGCGGAGCGGGCAGGGTGGGCAGGGGCCGGGCTGCCGTCCCGCGGCCCAGACAGGTAATCTCCAGCCCATGTCCGCCATGTCGCGATCGTCACGGATTCAACGGCCTATCTGCCGCAGCGGACGATGGAGCGGCACGGCATCACCGCGGTGCCCCTGACCGTGGTCCTGGGGGACCAGGCGCTGGCGGAAGGCACCGAGATCTCGGCGCGCTCCCTCGCTCTTGCGCTGCAGAAGCGGAAGTCGGTGACCACGTCCCGGCCCAGCCCCGAGGTCTTCGCGGAGACGTACCGGAAGGCAGCGGAGGCGGGCGCCACGGTCATCGTCTCGCTGCACCTGTCCGCCGAGTTCTCCGGCACGTACGACGCCGCCGTCCTGGCGGCGAAGGACGCGCCGGTGCCGGTGCGGGTGGTGGACACCGGCATGGTCGCGATGGCCCTCGGCTTCTGCGCCCTCGCGGCGGCGGAGGCCGCCGAGTCGGGCGAAGCGGCGGAGGAGGTGGTGGCGGCCGCCGAGAAGCGTGCCGCGGGCACGTCCGCGTACTTCTACGTCGACACCCTCGACTATCTGCGCAGGGGCGGCCGGATCGGCGCCGCGCAGGCGCTGTTGGGCTCCGCGCTCGCCGTGAAACCTCTCCTGAAGCTGGACGGCGGCCGCATCGACATGCTGGAGAAGGTGCGGACGGCGTCGAAGGCCATCGCCCGCCTGGAGGAGATCGCCGCCGAGCGGGCCGGGGCGGGCCGGGTGGACATCGCGGTGCACCACCTCGCGGCGCCGGAACGGGCGGCGGCCCTCGCGGACCGGCTCCGGGATCGGCTGCCCGGTCTCGCGGAACTGCATGTGAGCGAGGTGGGCGCGGTGATCGGGGCGCATACGGGGCCCGGGTTGCTGGGGGTCGTGGTCTCGCCGCGGTGAGGATCGCTGCGGGAATTCCCACGTGCGGGTGACGGAGTTATCCACAACTGCCGGGTAATCCACGGGAATTGACCAAGATCAACATTGTGCCGCGGTGGTGCCTACCGTCGTCGGCATGACTTCACTGCGTTCACCCTCTCGGACATCTCGGACAGTTTCCCCGACGAGCGGCCCTGGCCGCGGCCCGGCTTCGGACAGCCGTGTGCGGCACCGTCACAGCCGTGCGCGGGTCCGGCACGGCCGTGGCTCGGCGGAGGTGCGGGCGCGGGCACAGGCGGAGGCGGAGGCGGTTCGGCTGCGTGCGGGGAGACTCTTCGCCGATTCCCAGCCGTTGCCCTCGCCGTCGTCCTCGTCCTCGTGTTCGGCCTCGCCGGCTCCGTCGTCGGCGCCTTTCGAGGCCGTGCCTCCGCGTTCGTCTCCACCGGTGCGGCTGACGTGGCGGGGCCCGATGCGGCGCTGCTGCCGGGCGGCGAGGACGAGGGCGGGCCGGTGGTGGAGGCGGCTGGTGGCGGGGTGCGGTCCTTGGCCGCGTCGGCGGCCGAGGTGGAACCCGTCGGACGGCCTGTCGTGGACGGGGAGGCGCAGGCCGGGCTTTCGCGGCGGGAGCGGATGGGGCTCGCGGTGCGGGAGCGGTTACCCGTGTGGTTCCAGTCGCGGTGCGGGCTCGAGCGGCGTGGCGTGGTCGCGCTTGTCGTGGTCCTCGCCGTGGCCGCCGTCTTCGCGGCCCAGCACTTCTGGGCGGGGCGGGCGAGGCCGGTGCAGGCCCCGGAGATCGTGCGCGAGGCGCGGGCGCGCCGCGGAGCGGGGTGTGGAACCGGCTCCATCGGCGGGCCTCCGGCGGAGGCGGGCGGTGCCTCGGTGGCCGGGCGGGGCGAGGTGGGCGCGGCGGCCGGCCCGGGTGCGGCGGCGGTCCGGGCGGCAGGAATCGTCGTGGACATCAGCGGGAAGGTCGCCGCCCTGGCGTCCACAGGCTGCCCGCGGGATCTCGGGTGGCCGACGCGCTGCGGGCGGCGGGAGGGGCCCGTCCCGGCACCGACATGGGCGGTCTCAATCGTGCGCGGTTCTTGGTGGACGGTGAGCAGGTGGTGGTCGGCGAGCCGGCGCCGCCGCCCGGACCTGGCGGACTTAGCGGAGTCGGGGGAGTCGGTGCCGCCTCGGGCACCGGTTCGGCGGGGGCCGCGGGGGCGGGAGCCGCAGGCCCGATCGGACTCAACACGGCGACCGCCGAGCAGCTCGACCAACTGCCGGGGGTCGGTCCCGTGTTGGCACAGCACATCATCGACTACCGCACCGAGCACGGCGGCTTCCGCTCCGTCGAAGAGCTGCGCGAGGTCAACGGCATCGGGGACCGGCGTTACGCCGATCTCCAGGATCTCGTACGGCCATGACGCCGGGGTCCGGGTCCCGAGCCGGGGCGACGGCGCGTGCGGAGGTGCATGCCTCGTCGGGTCACCGCCTCGGCGCCTCGCACCCACGGCAGGAGGGGCCAATCGACCTCCGGCTGGTGCCGCCCGCGCTGGCGGCCTGGGCGGCGGCCGCGCTGCTGCTGGACGCCCCGCCCCGGTGGGCGGTCGCCACGGTGGTGATCTGCGTGGCGTCGGCCGGTGCTCTGCTGGTGATGTGGACGGCTCAGGGGCGGTGGGCCGGGCCCCTGGGGACGCGACGTTCGCGGAGGCCGCTTCCGGGGGCGCCTGTGGCTCCGCTTCCAGGCCCGCTCGTGCGGCCGCTTCCAGGTCCGGCTTCGGGGTCGGGGCGCCCGTGGGGGCGGCTGTCGGTGGCCGCCGCGTTGCTCTGTGCCGCCGCCTCCGGGGGCTCAGCGGCGCTGCATGGGGCGGATCTGCACCGAGGGCCGGTTCCTGGCCTGGCGCGGGCGTACGCAGAGGTGGAGGCGGAGTTGGTGGTCACCGCGGACCCCCGGCGCACTCGGCCCCGGGTCGCGAGCGCGCACGCGATGCCGCCCGGCGTCCTCCTGAACGCCGACGTCGTCCGCGTCACGAAGGCGGACGGCACGGCGATCGAGACGCGGGCCCCGGTCCTGGTCATCGTGCGGGGGACGACACCGCCGGGGCCACGAGCCCGATCGGCCGGTACCGCCCGGCCCCGCCCCGAAGAGCCTTCTGGCTCGCGCTGCTGCCCTCCACCCGGCTGCGGGTGGACGCCCGGTTGGCGCCGCCACTGCCGGAGGGCGGCAAGGTCGTGGCGGTGCTCCGGATCTCGGGGGAGCGGGCACCGCATGTAGTCGGCGCACCGTCCGGGGCGCAACGGCTCGCCGGGCAGTTGAGGGGCGGGCTGCGGGAGGCCACCGACGGGCTGCCGGCCGACGCCCGCGCTCTGCTGCCGGGGCTGGTGGTGGGCGACACGTCACGGGTGCCGGTCGAGCTGGAGCAGGCGTTCCGGGCGACTGACCTGACGCATTTGCTCGCCGTAAGCGGAACAAATCTCTCCATTTTGCTCATCCTGCTCATTGGGCCACCGGGCATCGCCCACCGGGTCGAACGGCGTGGTGTGGCACCCAGGTTGGGCATCCCTTTGCGTGCTACCGCGTTGCTGGGCGGGTTGCTCACCCTCGGTTTCGTCATCGTCTGCCGACCGGACCCGAGTGTGCTGCGGGCCGCGGCGTGCGGGCTGATCGCACTCCTCGCCATCGCCACCGGGCGGCGCAGGTCGCTGATCCCGATGCTCGCCGCGGCCGTGCTGCTGCTCGTCCTGTACGACCCATGGCTGGCCCGTAGTTATGGCTTTCTGCTCTCCGTCCTCGCCACCGGAGCCCTGCTCACTCTCGCGCCGCGCTGGAGTGCGGCGTTGCGGGGGCGGGGGATGGTGCCGCGGCTCGCCGACGCGTTGGCCGCCGCGGCCGCAGCGCAGGCGGTGTGCGCGCCCGTCGTCGCCGTCCTGGCCGCCCGGGTGAGCCTGGTCGCGGTGCCGTGCAACCTTCTCGTGGAGTTCGCCGTGGCACCCGCCACCGTGCTCGGTTTCGCGGCGCTGGCGGAGGCGCCGGTGCCGATGCCGGTGGCCAAGGCGTTGGCGTGGGCCGCGAGTTGGCCCGCCGAGTGGATCGCGGAGATTGCCCGCACGGGGGCGGCACTGCCCGGCAGCGGGGTCGACTGGCCGGGCGGATGGCGTGGCGGGCTGCTGCTCGCGCTCGTCACGGTGGTGCTCATCCTGGCGGGCGGCAGGCTCGCGCGGCGTCCATGGCTCTCCACGGCCTGTGCCTTGCTGCTCCTCCTGACGATCGTCCAGCCGCCGCCCCTCGTCCGGGTGATCGCGGGCTGGCCGCCGCCGGGGTGGCGCATGGTCATGTGCGACGTGGGGCAGGGCGACGCCACGGTGCTGGCGGCGGGCGACGGCGCCGGCGTGGTCGTCGACGCGGGGCCGGACCCGGTGGCGGTCGACCGTTGCCTGCGTTCGCTCGGGGTCACGCGTGTGCCGCTGGTGCTGCTGACCCACTTCCACGCCGACCACGTCGCGGGGCTGCCGGGGGTGCTGCGGGGGAGGCAGGTGGGCGGCATTCAGACGACGGGGTTCCAGGAACCTCCGGAGCAGGCGGAGTTCGTGCGGGAGCAGGCGGCGGCAGAGCGCGTTCCAATGACCCGGGCCGTGGCGGGGGAGCGGCGGCGTGCGGCGGGCCTGGACTGGCAGGTGCTCTGGCCCCCGGCCGGACCGGTGCCGTCGCCCGACGGGCCGAACGACGCGAGCGTGACGCTGCTCGTGCGGGCGGCAGGGCTGACCCTGCTGCTTCTCGGAGACCTCGAGCCGCGCGGCCCAGCGCGCGCTGCTGCGTACCCCGGCCGCCGCCTCGCTCGCCTCCGTGGACGTGCTCAAGGTGGCCCATCACGGCTCGGCCCACCAAGATCCGGAGCTGCTGCGCAGGACGGCGCCGAGGCTGGCGCTGATCTCCTGCGGCGCGGAGAACTCGTACGGCCACCCGGCACCCGTCACGGTCGCGCGTTGCGGGCTGAAGGGGCGCAGGTGCTGCGCACGGACGTGGACGGCTCGATCGCGGTGGTGGGCTCGGCCGCACGGTCGGGCGCGGGCCGGGAAGCGGCCCCACGTCTCGGCACCGTCACCCGGCCTCCCTAGGCCTGCCGTCCCCGCTGGACCCGCCGGCCCGGGGCCCGCCGACCCGGGGCCTGCTGGCACGTCATTTCGGGCGACTCACGACACTTCCCGCGCATAGGAGGTATTCCCGCGATGTATGGCCGTGTTGCATCGAATGCCGCAACGGTGGTCGAATACGCATTCGCTGTAGTTTGCAGGTGTTGTCAAGTAATGCGGGGGTGTGTCGCGCGTGTTCGGCCGTTGGCTGGGAAACCGTACGAATCGGGTGGGACGGACGGGGCCCTTGTCGGCGCTCAGGGTGCCGCCGGACGCGGGAGTGCTCAGCTGCCGGGTGCTCGACCCCGTCAACGAGCCGGTGCGGAACGCGGAGTTCGCCGTCACCGATGCCATGGGGCGCAAGGTGGTCGGGGGCGGGACGGACCCCTACGGGGCGTTCGTCACGACCGTTCCGGCCGGGGACTACCGCCTCGTGGTCTCGGCGGAAGGGTTCACTCCGTACCGGGGGAGCGCCACCGTCGGCCAGGACACGCACGCCTCGCTCGGCGATGTCACGCTCCAGGTCGCCCAGCCGCCCGCCCTGCCGGAGGCCGGCGACTGGGAGATCGACCCCCTGCACTCGTCCATCGGCTTCACCGCGCGGCACATCGGGCTGGCCCGCATCCACGGCCGGTTCAACAGCTTCGCGGGCGCCATCCGGATGGGCGAGCGCATGGAGGAGTCCGCGATGCACGTCGTCATCGACGCCGCGTCGATCGACACCGGGGTCCAGATGCGGGACGACCATCTGCGGTCCGGCGACTTCCTCGACGTGGGGCGCTTCCCGACGATGGAGTTCTACAGCGACCGTTTCGTGCACAAGGGCGGCAGCCGCTGGGCCGTCTCGGGTGGCCTGACGCTGCATGGTGTGACGCGCACGGTCACGTTGGACACCGAGTATCTCGGGGTCGGTCAGGGGCTGGAGGGCGAGACCCGCGTGGCCTGCCGCGCCACCACCGAGCTGCACCGCGACGACTTCACGATCACCTGGCAGACGATGTTGGCGCGGGGCATCGCGGCCGTCGGGCACAGCATCACGATCGACCTCGACATTCAGGTCGTCCCGAAGTCCTGACCGCCGTCGCCCGCCGCGCGGCTGGCCGGGGAGACCCGAACGCGCCGTGCCGGGACGCGCCGTGCCCGAACTCGCCGTGCCGGAAGTCGCCGTGCCGGAAGTCGCCGTGCCGGTGCTCGCCGTGCCGGAATTCGCCACGCCGGGGCCTGGAGGGTGTTCGTCGGCGGGCGCCGTCCGTCACGGAGTCTCCAGCCAGCCCTCGTAAGAGGCGGCCAGGTCGTCGAGTGCGGTGCGGTCCAGCCGGGACTCGGGGTCCTCGACCACCACCAGCCACTGGGCGTCCTCGGCGTCGTCCTCGCCGGCCAGCGCGTCGCGGACGAGCTGGGGCTCCTCGGTGACGCCGAAGCGGTCGGGCAGTTCTGCGGCGACTTCCTCCGCGGCGTCGCGGTCGGGCAGTACCAGGACATGTCGTACGTCGGTCACCGATCCATTGTCCGATACCGGGAATGGCGGCCGACACCGGCTGTCAGTGGCGCGTGGGATGCTTGACCGCGATGGCCAGGAAGACAGATACCGCCGATTCGTCAGATCCGCTCGCGCCGCTCACGCTCGCCGTGGGGCAAGAGGATCTGCTCCTCGACCGCGCCGTACAGCAGGTGGTAGCGGCCGCCCGTGCCGCCGACGCGGACACGGACGTACGCGACCTCACCTCCGATCAGCTGCAGCCCGGCACGCTCGCCGAGCTGACCAGTCCCTCGCTCTTCGCCGAGCGCAAGGTCGTGATCGTGCGGAACGCGCAGGATCTGCCGGCGGACACCATCAAGGACGTGAAGGCGTATCTCGGGGCGCCCGCCGAGGAGATCACCCTCGTGCTGCTGCACGCGGGCGGGGCCAAGGGCAAGGGGCTGCTGGACGCGGCACGCAAGGCGGGGGCGCGCGAGGTCGCCTGCCCCAAGATGACGAAGCCCGCCGACCGGCTGTCGTTCGTACGGAGCGAGTTCCGCGCGCTGGGTCGTTCGGCGACGCCCGAGGCGTGTCAGGCCCTGGTCGACGCGATCGGCAGTGATCTGCGTGAGCTGGCCTCCGCGGTGTCCCAGTTGGTGGCGGACGTCGAGGGCACGATCGACGAGGCGGTCGTCGGGCGGTATTACACGGGGCGGGCGGAGGCCTCCAGCTTCACCGTCGCCGACCGGGCCGTGGAGGGGCGGGCCGCCGAGGCGCTCGAAGCGTTGCGGTGGTCTCTGTCGACCGGTGTCGCCCCCGTCATGATCACCAGTGCGCTTGCGCAGGGCGTCCGGGCGATCGGGAAGCTGTCCTCCGCGCGGGGTGGGCGGCCGGCCGATCTTGCACGTGAGCTGGGGATGCCGCCCTGGAAGATCGACCGGGTGCGGCAGCAGATGCGGGGGTGGACGCCGGATGGTGTGGCTGCGGCGTTGACGGCTGTCGCGGCGGCCGATGCGGGGGTCAAGGGTGGGGGGGATGATCCGGAGTACGCGTTGGAGAAGGCTGTGGTTGCTGTTGCGCGGGCGGCGCGGGCGGCGCGGGCTGGGGGGCGTTGAGCTCCGCTGGGTGGGCGGTTGGTAGCTGCGGGCCCGTGTGTGGCTGGTTGCGCAGTTCCCCGCGTCCCTGAGAGGGCGCCGTCGGGGTGTGGGGTGTGTTGGTCTCTGCGGGTCTTGTTGTGGCTGGTCGCGCAGTTCCCCGCGCCCCTGACAGGGCGTCTTGGGGGTGGCGGCGTGTGTTGGTCCTCTGCAGTACCTGAACCTGAAAAGGCTCTTTCGTGGCGAACATCAAGTCCCAGATCAAGCGGATCAAGACCAACGAGAAGGCGCGTCAGCGCAACAAGGCGGTCAAGTCTTCCCTGAAGACCGCGATCCGCAAGGCCCGCGAGGCCGTTGCCGCCGGTGACACCCAGAAGGCCGCCGAGCTCACGCGTGAGGCCACGCGTCAGCTCGACAAGGCTGTCTCGAAGGGCGTCATCCACAAGAACCAGGCCGCCAACAAGAAGTCGGCGCTTGCTTCGAAGGCCGCGTCCCTCCAGGGCTGAAGCCCTTGCCCCGGCTAGCGTGCCGGGGAGCTGATCAATCCTCCCGCGAGGCAATTCGAGCCCTCTACCTCGATTCGCGGACAGACCACGCAGTACGCCACGCTGCGACGATGCCCCCGGACCCACTCCGGGGGCATCGCTGTATCACGGGGGGCGGCGGGTGAGGGGCGCGGAGAGCCGCGGAACCAAGCGCCCCCGTCAGGGGCGCGGGGAACTGCGCGACCAGCCACGACACGGCCTGCAGACGACCAACACACGCCG
>RBWT01000202.1 GCA_004010275.1 Streptomyces huasconensis | reverse complement strand
AGCACAGCACGACCTCCCCGTCCTGCTCCACCACGCCCTCCGCCAGCGGCGTCCGCTCGGGCGCCGCCCCCCGCCCGCCGAGCATGGCCCGCAGCCGGGGCCGCACGGAGCGGCCCGCAGGACGCGTCGACCTCGCGCAGGTGACGTCACTGGCATACGAGACGACGCGCGCCGCCTCGTACACCTGTCGGAGCAGCGTGTCCGCGTCCAGCAGGCCGAGCGCGGCCGCGACCTGGTCCTGTTCCTGGAGGGCGAGCCGGTCGGTGGCCCGCCCGGTGGTGAGGCGCAGCGCGTCGCGGTCGTCGAAGCAGCCGCCGCCGGGCGTCGGCGAGGCCCTCGCGCGGCGCGTCCGCGAGCCAGGACGCGGCGACGGCCCGCAGTGCCGTGACGTCGCGCAGCCCGCCCCTGGCCTCCTTCAGGTCGGGTTCGAGGAGGTGTCCCAACTCGCCGTGCCGCACCGCCCGTTCCTCGCACAGCTCGCGCAGCTCCGGCAGCCGCTTGGGGGCCTGGTTCCGCCAGTCGGCGAGGACGGTGGTGCGCAGCCCCGCGGTCAGCCCGAGGTCCCCGGCGACGTGCCGCGCGTCGAGCAGCCCGAGGTGCGCCTTGAGGTCGTCCGCGGCGGTCTTGCGGGCCTCGCCGGGCGTCCGCACGGAGTGGTCGAGGGCGAGCCCGAGGTCCCAGACCGGGTACCAGAGGCGGTCGGCGAGGGCCGCGATCTCCGCGGTGTCCGCGCTCCCGTCGTGCAGCAGCAGCAGGTCGAGGTCGCTGCGCGGCGACAGCTCGCCGCGGCCGTATCCGCCCACCGCGACGAGCGCGACGCCCCGCGGCATCTTCTCGGAGCCCGCCTGGAAGAGCCCGGCCAGCCAGTCGTCCGTCAGTCCGGAGAGCGCGGAACGGCGCGGCGGCCCGGACCGCGGCTCCTCCTGGAGGAGCCGCAGCCGGGCCGCCGCATAGCCGCTGGGTCCGGTGTCTTCCGCTTCCGCTTCGGTTCGTACGTCCACACTCGCCACCCAGCAGCTCCCGTTCAGTACCGTTTACTCCCGCTCGGCCGACCTCTTGCTCACAACGCGTCGGGCCCGCGCTCCCCCGTACGCACCCGCACCGCCGTGTCGACCGGAACGCTCCAGACCTTGCCGTCGCCGATCTTGCCGGTGCGGGCGGCCTTCACCACGACCTCGACGACCTGCTCGGCGTCGTCGTCCTCGACGAGGACCTCGATACGGATCTTCGGCACGAGGTCCACCGTGTACTCGGCGCCCCGGTAGACCTCGGTGTGCCCGCGCTGGCGGCCGTATCCGCTGGCCTCGGTGACCGTCAGGCCCTGGACACCGAAGGCCTGGAGCGCCTCCTTGATCTCGTCGAGCCGGTGCGGCTTGACGACCGCGGTGATGAGCTTCATGCGTCCACCTTCTTGTTCCGCTGTACCTGAGTGCCTGTCACGACCGGGCCGGGCACGGCCGCCGTGCGCGCGCCGTACCGCCGCCCGCGCCGCTGAAGTCGTAAGCCGTCTCAGCGTGTTCGACCTGGTCGATGCCGGCGACCTCGTCATCCTCGCCGACCCGCATCCCGATCGTCCTGTCGATCAGCAGGGCGAGGAGCGCGGAGGCGACCAGGGAGTACGCGAGGACGCCCGACACCGGCGAGCTGCTTCCACAGCTGCTCCAGGCCGCCGCCGTAGAAGAGGCCCTGGGCCTTCGACTGGCCACCGCCGGTGGCGAAGAAGCCGACGAGGACCGATCCCGCGATGCCGCCGACCAGGTGGACGCCGACCACGTCGAGGGAGTCGTCGAAGCCGAACCGGAACTTCAGGCCCACGGCCATGGCGCACAGCAGGCCCGCGAGCGCGCCGATGGCGATGGCGCCGAGCGGCGAGCAGGAGCCGCCGGCCGGGGTGATGGCGACGAGGCCCGCGACGGCGCCGGAGGCCGCGCCCAGCGTGGTGAAGGCGCCGTGGCGGATCTTCTCGTAGATGAGCCAGGCGAGCATGGCCGCGGCGGTGGCGACCTGCGTGTTGACGAACATGAGCGCGCCGACGCCGTCGTCGTTGCCGAGCCACGATCCGGCGTTGAAGCCGAACCAGCCGAACCACAGCAGGGCCGCGCCGAGCATCACGAGCGGCAGCGAGTGGGGCCGCATCGGGTCCTTCTTGAAGCCGACGCGCTTGCCGATGACGAGGATGACGCCGAGCGCCGCGGCACCGGCGTTGATGTGGACGGCCGTGCCGCCCGCGAAGTCGATGACGCCCAGCTCGAAGGCCCAGCCTCCGGTGCCCCAGACCCAGTGGGCGACGGGGAAGTACACGACCGTGGCCCACAGGGCGACGAAGAGCGCCCAGGCGGTGAACTTCACGCGGTCCGCGAGGGCGCCGCTGATCAGGGCGGGTGTGATGACGGCGAACATCAGCTGGAAGACGGCGAAGACGTAGACCGGGATGGTGTAGCCGTCCCAGAGCTGGTTGATGCCGAGGCCGCTGAGTCCGACGTAGTCGCCCTCCCAGCCGAAGAGGCTGCCGTGGTCGGTGCCGAACGCGACGGAGAAGCCGTACAGCACCCAGAGGATGGTGACGATCCCCAGGCTGATGAAGCTCATCATCAGCATGTTCAGGGTGCTCTTGACGCGGACCATGCCTCCGTAGAAGAAGGCGAGTCCCGGCGTCATGAGCATCACCAGGGCGGAACAGATGAGCATGAACCCGGTGTTGGCGGCAGACAGCTCGGGGGCGTCTGCGGCGATCGTGATGCCTGGGGGCATCGGCGTCTCCTCGTCGTCGTATGCGGCCCGTGCGGGCGAAGCCTGTGCGGTACCGAGGGGGCCCGTGCTCCTGGGGAGGCGGGGGCGGTGGGCCGGTTATGCGCCACGAGATTGGCGCAGCGCGGTTTCGACGGGCGCCCCTCGGTGTTTCACCGCGGTGACGAAGAGGTCGTGCGTGTTACGCGTCCATGAACTGCCGGGTCACGGGGGGTGCGTTTTCCTACCCTGCCCGCGGCGCACGAACCGGCCGCGGCGGCCATCCGGCTGACTGGCGTAGGGGGAGCCGAGTCGGGCTGTCCGGATGGTCCGCCGCGGCCGGGGCCGGGCGTGCCGGGCTTCAGACCGCCTCCGCGGTCTCCGGCATCTCGATGGCGAGCCGCTCGGTGAGTTCCACGACCTCGGCGACGTCCCCGAAGTCCCGCACGGCGGTGTCGACGGTCTTGCGCAGGCGCGTGTTGACCCGCTCGGAGCGGACCTTCTTGGCGATGTCGAGGGCCTGCCCGGCCAGCACCGTGCTCTGCTCGGGCTCGCGTTGCAGCAGGTGGACGGTGGCCTTGCCGATGAGGTTCAGGGCGTACGAACGCTGGTGCTCGGAGTCGGCCTCGAAGAGTTCCACGGCGCGGTCCATGACGGGCTCGGCGAGCGAGGCGTAGGTGGGGCTGCGCCCGGCCACGTAGGCCAGGTCGCGGTAGGAGTGGGCGTTCTCACCGTTCAGCTCGGCCTCGGAGAAGAAGCGAATCCAGTCCGGCTCCGGCTCGTCGAACTCCTCTGCGTCGGCGAAGGTGTCCTCGGCCATCCGCACGGCCCGCTTGCACTTGCCGGGCTGGCCCATGCTGGCGTACGCGCGGGCCTCCATCGCATACAGCATGGCCTGGGTGCGGGGGCCGGCGCAGTCCCGGCTGCCGTACTGCGCGAGGTGGATCAGTTCGAGCGCGTCGTCGGGCCGGCCCAGGTGGATCATCTGGCGGCTCATGCTGGAGAGGATGTACGACCCGAGGGGCTTCTCGCCCGCTTCCTTCGCGGCGTGCAGCGCGAGGACGAAGTACTTCTGGGCGGTGGGCTGCAGACCCACGTCATAGCTCATCCAGCCGGCCAGTTCGGCCAGCTCGCCCGCGACCTTGAAGAGGCGCTTGGCGGTGGCTTCGGGCTGGGGCTCCTGGAGCAGGTCCGTCACCTCGTGGAGCTGGCCGACGACGGCCTTGCGCCGCAGCCCTCCCCCGCACTGGGCGTCCCACTGGCGGAACATCACCGTCGTGGACTCCAGGAGGTCCAGCTCCGGCTTGGACAGGCGCGCCGGGCGGCGCAGCGCGGCGGCGTCCGGCTCCTCGCGGGGCGCGGCCGGCGAGGGCACCAGCCAGCGCTGCATGGGCTCGATGAGGGCGGGGCCCGCGGAGAGCGCGAGGGAGGTGCCGAGGAAGCCGCGGCGGGCGAGCATCAGGTCGCTGCGCGAGAACTCGCTGATGAGGGCGACGGTCTGCGGTCCGGTCCAGGGCAGGTCGACCCCGGAGGAGGCGGGGGTGCGGTGCGCAGCGCGCAGGCCGAGGTCCTCGACGGCGACGACGCACCCGAACCGCTCGGAGAACAGTTCGGAGAGGATGCGCGGGATCGGCTCGCGGGGGTTCTCGCCGTCCAGCCAGCGGCGCACCCGGGAGGTGTCGGTGGAGATGTGGTGGGCGCCCAACTGGCGCGCCCTGCGGTTGACTTGGCGGGCCAGCTCGCCCTTGGACCAGCCGCTGCGCACGAACCAGGAGGTGAGCATCTCGTTCGGGCGCTTCTCAGCGTTCGCACCGCTTCCGCCACTGCCGCCCACTGGAACGCCCCCATCCTTCAAGACACCTGCGCGCCGTCACGCCGTGCGCTCTCTACGCCAAGCCCTAACAGAATGCCGCCTGCCGCGGCTGTCCGTCCGGAGAACGTCACCCATCGAACAGGAAACCGACTTGCCTCCGGCATAACCGCGGGAACTCGACATCCCGGGGTCGTGTACTCAAAGTAATCCTACGATCACCGCTCCCGCGAGGCCGATCCCGGAAACGCCACCATTCGCCACCCCTTCGAATGAACTCCCGCTCCACGCAACGCGATTGACTTGACAGAACGACGGAAAGCGGTGGACAGGAGTGCGCCGGGGCGCATGTCGCCGGGTGCACCACCCCTGGAACCTCCAAGCGCCGTCTCAAGAGCAGAGGGTCACGTTCCGATTCCCTCACGTAACCGCGGCACGCTCGACCCGTTGGAGGGGGCATGGGTTTCACGATCGGCGGCACCCGGGGGACCGACAAGCTCCGGGCCGCAGCAAGGCGGCGCGGCCGCCCGTCGGACTGTACGACGGTGGCGGAGTACACCGGGCTGTGGGGCTGGGACGCGGTGCCCGGCGCCCGCGCCCTGGACGGTACCTGCTCGTGCGGCGTCGCCGACTGCCGGCCCCGGCGCGCACCCCCTGGGCTTCGCCCCCGTGACTGCCCGGCCGCGCCTGGCTCGACGAAGTGGCGGACGCTGGGCCGAGTTCCCCGGAGCGGCCGTGCTGCTGCCGGTGGGGCGCGCCTTCGACGTGATCGAGGTGGCGGAGACGGCGGGGCGGCGCGCCCTGGTCCGGCTGGAGCGGATGGGCCTCCCCGTGGGGCCGGTCGGCGGTCACGCCCGACGGCCGCGCGCAGTTCTTCGTCGCCCCGGGCGCCGCCGCCGAACTCCCCCGGCTGCTCTACCGCATGGGCTGGGACGACGCCGCCCTCGACCTGCACGGCCTCGGCCCGGGCGACCACATCACGGCGCCCCCGTCCGACCGCGGCGGCCTCGGCCCGGTGCGCTGGCTCCGCTCCCCCGCCTTCGACTCGGCGACGGACCCACCACAGGCCCGGCTCCTGCTCGGAACTTTGGCGTACGTGGCACACCGCTCCCCGGCGTAGACACCAAAAGGCCCCCCTCGCACCTGTGCCATACGAGGAGGCCCTGATGTTCGCCCCGAAGGGGCGCGGGGAACGGCGCGACCAGCCACGACGCACCCGCGGAGAAAGATCCGTCAGGCCGGCCACAGCCGACGCACCTGACTCCCGGCGGGCCTACTCGCCGATCAGCGCGTCCACGAACGCCTCCGGCTCGAACGGCGCCAGGTCGTCCGCGCCCTCGCCGAGACCGATGAGCTTGACCGGCACGCCCAGTTCGCGCTGGACGGCGACGACGATGCCGCCCTTGGCGGTGCCGTCGAGCTTGGTGAGGACGATGCCCGTGATGTCGACGACCTCGGCGAAGACCCGGGCCTGCACCAGGCCGTTCTGCCCGGTCGTGGCGTCCAGGACGAGCAGCACCTCGTCGAGCGGGGCGTGCTTCTCGACGACGCGCTTGACCTTGCCCAGCTCGTCCATCAGGCCGGTCTTGGTGTGCAGGCGGCCCGCGGTGTCGATGAGCACGACGTCCGCGCCCTCGGCGATGCCCTCCTTGACGGCGTCGTAGGCGATCGAGGCGGGGTCGCCGCCCTCGGGGCCGCGGACCGTACGGGCGCCGACGCGCTCGCCCCAGGTCTGCAACTGGTCGGCGGCGGCCGCGCGGAAGGTGTCGGCGGCGCCGAGGACGACCGAGCGGCCGTCGGCGACGAGGACGCGCGCGAGCTTGCCGGTGGTGGTGGTCTTGCCGGTGCCGTTGACGCCGACGACCATCACGATGCCCGGCGTCTCCAGGCCCGACTCGGTCTTCACGGTGCGGTCGAAGTCCGTGCCGGCGCCCGTGCCGAGGAGCGCGATGAGCTCCTCGCGCAGCAGCGTGCGCAGCTCGTCCGGCGTCCGGGTGCCGAGCACGCGTACGCGCTCACGCAGCCGCTCGACCAGCTCCTGGGTGGGGGCGACGCCGACGTCCGCGGTGAGCAGCGTGTCCTCGATCTCCTCCCAGGTGTCCTCGTCGAGGTGCTCGCGGGACAGCAGCGTGAGCAGCCCCTTGCCGAGCGCGTTCTGCGAGCGGGAGAGCCGGGCGCGCAGCCGGATGAGGCGGCCGGCGGTGGGCTCGGGGGTCTCGATCTCCGGGGCGGCCGGTTCCTCGACCACCACGGGGGCGCTCGCCGAGGGCTCGGCGAGCGGGAGGTCCACCTCCTCGATCGTGCGGCGCGGTTCGTCGCGCGGCGTCTCGGCCTCCTCGCCGACCGTCGGTTCGGCGGGAGGGGCGGTGATGGTGGGCGTACTGGACGGGGCCTGCGGGGGCAGCTGCTTCTTCTTGCGGCTGCCGATCACGAGCCCGCCGAGCGCGCCGATCACGACCACGGCGATGACTACAGCAAGGATGACGATTTCCATAACCCACCCAGTATCCGGCATGGCCCTTCCGGAGGCCCAGATTGTGTCTTCCTCCAAAGAACATATGCCACTAGAAGGCACTACTCGGATTAAAGTACGATGGAGGTCCCCGCATCAACGCGCGTAGAGTCCATCGCGATCACCCCCACCGACGGATCGCGACGTTGCGAGCCGAGCGAGAGGCACGGACCCACCCCCATGAGCAGCACCACCGCCGAAACCGAAGGCGCCCTCGAAACACGTGGCCTGGAGCCCGTCCCGGACGCCGAGCGCACGGGCAGGACCCGTGAGCTGTTCCCCACGTGGGTGGCGGCCAACATCAGCGTCCTGCTGCTCACCATGGGCGCGGGCCTGATCGTCTCCAACGGCCTGAACTTCTGGCAGGTCCTGGTCGTCGCCCTCGTCTCCCCCCTGCTGAGCTACGGCATGGTCGGCCTGATCTCCATCTCCGGCAAGCGCGGCGGTTCGCCGGGCATGACGCTCTCGCGCGCGGTCTTCGGCCAGCGCGGCAACCTCTTCCCGGGCGCGCTGATCTGGGTCGCCCGCTGGGGCTGGGAGACGATCAACGCCGTCACGGGCGCCTACGCGATCATCACGGTCCTGGACATCTGCTTCGGCGTGAAGTCGAGCACCTGGCTGACCGTCGTCACGCTCGTCGCCTTCGTCGCCTGTACGTTCCTGATCAGCGGCCTGGGCCGCAAGATCCTGCACATCTGCAGCACCTGGTCGACGTACGCCTTCGGCGCCTTCAGCGTCCTGGTGCTGATCTACCTGATCGCCGAGGCCGACTGGTCCGCCGTCTTCGACCAGCCCGCGGGCTCCACCGCGATGATGGTCGCGGGCGTCGGCACCATCGCCGCCGGCGGCATCAGCTGGGTGCCCACCGGCCCGGACTTCACCCGCTACCTCCCGCGGAACGCCTCGAACAAGCCGCTGGTCGGCCACGCGGTCGGCGGCGCCGCCATCGTCGTCGTCCCGATGGTCCTGATGGGCGCCGTCATGGCGGTCTCCGCGCCGAAGCTCTCCACCGCGCAGGACCCGGTCTCCTTCCTCGGCTCGCTGCTCCCGACGTGGATCGCCGTGCCGTACCTGATCATGGCCCTGGTCGGCATGCTGCTGATCAACTCCATGTCGATGTACTCCGCGGGCTTCACCGCGATGACGCTCGGCATCAAGGTCCCGCGCGCGTGGGCGGTCAGCGTGAACGCCATCATCAGCCTGATCTTCGGCTACATCCTGATGAACGTGGCGACGAGCTTCATGGGCTCGTTCATCTCCTTCCTGACGCTGCTCGCGGTCGCCTTCTCCGCCTGGATCGGCGTCTTCGGCATCGACATGCTGCGCCGCAAGACGTACGACGGCGAGGCCCTGATGGACACCAAGCGCACCAGCGCCTACTGGTACAAGGCCGGTTTCGCCTGGCAGGCCATGACGGCGTGGGCCATCGCCCTGCTGGTGGGCCTGCTCTTCACCAAGGTCGACTGGTTCAGCGGCCCGCTCGCCACGTCCTGGATCGGCCGCCACGGCCTGGGCTGGCTGGCCACGATCCTCGTCGCCGCCGTGCTGTACGCGGTGCTGCCGAAGACCCCGCTCGTCGAGAAGGACGCGGCCGGCCAGGGCGAGACGGAACTGGTCTCCGCCTGACCGAGCGCCCACGGAGGCTCACGGAGGCCGCGAAGCCGCCAACTTCCGCCACGGGCTACCCATCTGACGTTGCGCCAACTAACGTCCCCCTTCGCCGCCCACGCTCGGTGAAGGGGGACGTTCCCATGCCCACCACAGTCGTACGGTTCAACCTCGTCGATCCCGCGGCCACGCCCGCCTCGCTGAGCGAGCGCTACCGGGCCGCCCTGGAGATGGCCACGTACGCGGACGACCGCGGCATCTCCACCGTGCAGACCGAGGAGCACCACGGCGCCGCGAACAACTGGCTGCCGTCCCCCTTCGTCTTCGCCGGCGCGGTCTTCGGCGCGACGCGGCGGATCACGGTGACGGTCTCCGCGATCATCGGCCCGCTGCACGATCCGCTGCGGGCGGCGGAGGACATCGCCGTACTCGACCTGCTCAGCGGCGGCCGGCTGGTCACCGTGGCGGGGATCGGCTACCGGCCCGAGGAGTACGAGCGGGCGGGCGTCGACTTCACGCGGCGCGGCAAGCTCCAGGACGAGCTGGTGGAGACGCTGCTCCAGGCGTGGACGGGCGAGCCCTTCACCTTCCGCGGCCGCACGGTGCGCGTCACCCCGCGCCCGCTCAGCCGACCACATCCGCTGCTGCTGGTCGGCGGCTCGTCGAAGGCGGCGGCCCGGCGCGCGGCCCGGTTCGGCCTGCCGTTCTTCCCGAGCGCGCACCTGCCCGAGCTGGCGGCGTACTACACCGAGCAGCTCGCGGCACACGGCACCGAGGGCTGGACGATGATGCCCGCCGCCGAGACCCGCTGCTGCACATGCGCCGACGACCCCGACCGCACCTGGGCCGAGCACGGCGAGCACTTCCTGCACGAGGCCCGTACGTACGCCTCCTGGCAGGCGGACGGGGCCGTCCGCTCGGCGGTGAAGTCGGCGGCCACCACGGTGGCGGAGCTGCGCGCGGAGGGCGTCTACCGCGTCCTGACGCCGGAGGAGTGCGTGACGTACGCGAAGGGCGACATCGGCAGCCTGATCCTGCACCCGCTGGTCGGCGGGATGCCCGTCGACGAGGGGTGGCGCAGCCTGCACCACTTCTGCGAAAACGTACTGCCCCGGCTCAAGGACAGGTAGTGAGCACGAGTCCTTGAGGGGGGCAGCTTCCTGGAGAGGAGGGGGCAGCGGGGTTTTAGCCCATCTCCTCCAGGGCCTTGCCCTTCGTCTCCTTGACGAACTTCATGACGAAGGGGATCGAGAGTGCGGCGAAGGCGCCGTAGACGATGTACGAGCCGGTCAGCGACCACTCGGACATGCTCGGGAAGGTCTTGGTGATCGCGAAGTTGGCGAGCCACTGGGCGGAGGCGGCCACACCGAGCGCGGCGGCGCGCAGCCGGTTCGGGAAGATCTCGCCGAGCAGCACCCAGACCACCACACCCCAGGACAGGGCGAAGAAGAGCACGAAGACGTTGGCGGCGATGATCGCGGTCAGGCCCTGTGCGTTGGGCAGCGAGACGTGGTCACCGGAGCCGGTCCGGTACGAGAACGCCCAGGCCATGGTGAAGAGCGCGGCTGCCATGCCCGCCGAACCGATGATCGCCAGCGGCTTGCGGCCGATGCGGTCGACGAAGATCATCGCGATGACCGTGCCGACGATGTTCACGATCGACGTCTCGAACGAGTACAGGAAGGAGCTGGACGGGTCCTTGCCGATCGACTGCCACAGCTGGTTCGAGTAGTAGAAGATCACGTTGATGCCGACGAGCTGCTGGAAGACCGAGAGCCCGATGCCGATCCAGACGATCGGCAGGAAGCCGACCTTGCCGAGCAGGTCCTTGAAGGACGGCTTGTGCTCCCTGTGCAGACCGTGCTCGATCTCGGCGACGCGCGCGTCCAGGTCGATGGCATGGCCCTCGACCTCGCCGAGCACCTTCTTGGCCTCGGCGTGCCGGCCGGCCGAGACGAGGAAGCGCGGCGACTCCGGGATGATGAAGGACAGCAGCCCGTAGAGCAGGGCCGGGATGACCATGACGCCGAGCATCCACTGCCAGGCCTCCAGGCCCGCCAGCTTGCCGCGCTGGTCGCCGTCGGCCATGTTCAGGATGCCCCAGTTGACCAGCTGGGAGACGGCGATGCCGATGACGATGGCGGCCTGCTGGAAGGAGGCGAGGCGCCCTCGGTAGGCGGGCGGCGCGACCTCGGCGATGTACGCCGGGCCGATCACCGAGGCCATGCCGATGCCGATGCCGCCGATCAGGCGCCACATGGTCAGGTCCCACGCCGCGAAGGGCAGGGCGGAACCGACGGCGCTGGCCGCGAAGAGCACCGAGGCGATCTGCATGCAGCGGATGCGGCCGATGCGGTCGGCGATGCGTCCGGCGACGGCGGCACCGACGGCGCAGCCGAGCAGCGCGGTCGCGATGATCCAGCCGAGCGTGTCGGCGTCGACGTCGAAGCGGTGCTGGATGGCGACGGTGGCGCCGTTGATCACCGAACTGTCGTAGCCGAAGAGGAAGCCACCCATCGCGGCGGCCGCCGTAATGAAGATGACATGGCCGAGATGGTCCGGATGGGCCTCTCTGGCTCCGGACTGCGGCGCCTGCGATGTGCTGGTCACGTGTACTCCTCGGGCCACCGGCTGCGCTGCCGGGGGTGGGGGCGAGTTCTTCAAGTGGCGCACAACTTCGTGCCGCCCACCACCTGAAGGTAAAAGCAACGTTGCAGAGACTATGCCTTCAAGTTTCGAAGTCAATAGTTGTTCAGCTGTGAATTTTTAGGCACTGTGCGACTGCTCATGTTCAAGTCTTGAAGTCATGCAGCCGACGCGATCGGCTAGCGCAGCCGCTGGCTGATCACCTTCGAGACGCCGTCACCCTGCATGGACACGCCGTACAGCGCGTCGGCGACCTCCATCGTGCGCTTCTGGTGCGTGATCACGATGAGCTGCGAGGCCTCCTGCAGCTCCTGCATGATCCGGATCAGCCGCTGGAGGTTCGTGTCGTCGAGGGCGGCCTCGACCTCGTCCATCACGTAGAACGGGCTGGGCCGCGCCTTGAAGATCGAGACGAGCAGCGCCACGGCCGTGAGCGAGCGCTCACCGCCCGAGAGCAGCGAGAGCCGCTTGACCTTCTTGCCGGGGGGCCGGGCCTCGACGTCCACGCCCGTGGCGAGCATGTTGCCGGGGTCGGTCAGGACGAGCCGCCCCTCGCCGCCGGGGAACAGCCGCGAGAAGACGCCCTCGAACTCGCGGGCCGTGTCCCGGTAGGCCTCGGTGAAGACCTGCTCGACGCGTTCGTCGACCTCCTTCACCACTTGGAGGAGGTCGGCCCTGGTCTTCTTCAGGTCTTCGAGCTGCTCGCTGAGGAACTTGTGGCGTTCCTCCAGCGCCGCGAACTCCTCAAGGGCCAGCGGGTTCACTTTCCCGAGCTGCTGGTACGCCCGTTCGGCTGACTTGAGCCGCTTCTCCTGCTCCCCGCGGACGAACGGCACCGGCTTGTTGCGCGGATGCTCCGGGTCCTGCGGCAGCTCCTCGCCGTCGGCGGGGGGCGAGGGCGGCACGGGCTGATCGGGGCCGTACTCGGCCACGAGCCCCGCCGGTTCCACACCGAGTTCCTCCAGTGCCTTGGCCTCCAGCTGCTCGATGCGCAGCCGCTTCTCGGCACCCAGTACCTCGCCGCGGTGGACTGAATCCCGCAGCTTGTCCAGTTCTTCCTTCAGCTCGCGCCCCCCGGGCGCGCTGGGCCACCAGCTCCCGCTCCCGCGCCTCCTTGGCGCGCTCGGCCAGGGTGCGCTCCTCGTCGGCGCGTACGAGGGAGACCTCGACGTGGGCGAGCAGCTGCCGCCCACCGGAGGCGACGGCCCCGGCGACGGCTGCCTCGTGGCGCAGCCGTGCCTTGCGCCGCGCGGCACGCGCGCGTGCTCGCGTTCGGCGCGCGCCGCCCGGTCGAGCGAGTCGGCCCGTCCCGCGAGGGCCTTCACCCGCTCCTCGTACGTACGGGCCTGGAGCCGCGCCTCCATCTCGGTCTGGCGGGCGTTGGCCCCGTCGCGGCGAGGCGGTCGCGCACGGAGGTGTCCGGTTCCTCCTCCGCCGGCATCTCCTCGGCGACCGCGAGCCGCTCCGCCAGCTCCTCGGCCTCCTCGACCGCCCGCTCCAGCGCCTCCTGCGCCTGGCGGCCGCGGCGGCGGACCGCTCGGCCTCGCCCGACGCGCCCCGCGCCTGCCCGGCGAGCCGCCCCAACTGCTGGGCGACAGAGGACTTCTCCCGGTCGGCGGCCCTGCGCCGCTCCCCCAACTCCTCGACGAGGGCGGCACATTCCTTGCGCCGCCCCTCGGCCCGGCCCTGTCGGCCCGCCAACTCCTCGCACCTGCACGGCGAGTTCGGCGAGTTCCGCCGCGGCCTCGTCCACGGACGCCTGCACCTCCAGCAGGCTCGGCGCCCCGGCGGACCCGCCCTGCGCGAAGTGCGCCCCGAGCAGATCGCCCTCCGCGGTGACGGCGGTCAGCTCCGGGTGGGCGTAGACGAAGTCCTCGGCGTCCTCCAGCGTCCCGACGGCGACGAACCCGCGCAGCAGCCGTCGCACGGCGGGCATCAACTCCTCGGGCCCGTGCACGAGATCGGCCACGTACGGCGGCCCGCCGGAACGATCCGGCCGTACGTCCTCGGGGGGCGGCCGCCGAGCAGCAGCGCCGCGCGCCCCGCGTCCTGCTTGCGCAGCAGCCGGATGGCCTCGGCGGCCGCGCCCGGACCGCTGACCGCGACCGCGTCGGCCCCGGCACCGAGCGCGGCGGCGACCGGCACCTCGTACCCGGGAGCGACGGTGAGCAGCTCGGCGGCCGGTCCGAGGAGCCCCGCCAGCTGGTCCTTGGCGGCGAGCAGCGCGCCGGTGCGTCCTTGCGCCGCAGGCGAGCGCGAGGGCCTCGCGGCGGCGGCGACCGCGGCCCGCTCGCGCTCGGCGGCGGTCGCCTCCTCCGCGCCGCGGTGAGCGCGGCTTCG
>RBWT01000201.1 GCA_004010275.1 Streptomyces huasconensis | reverse complement strand
CTCGCACGCCGCCTCGCCACCCTGGGCGCCCGCCACCTGGCCCTGCTGAGCCGCACCGGCGGCCCGGCGCCCGCCCTCGGTGACGGCGTCACCGCGACCGTCCACGCCTGCGACCTCGGCTCCGAGCGGGACGTGACCCGCGTCCTGGCCCAACTCGCCGACACCGCGCCCCCGGTGGGCGGCGTGATCCATGCCGCCCAGGAGACCGCCCGGGACCTACCGCTCACCGAGCAGACCTGGGAGAGCCTGGACGCCGTCTTCCGTACGAAGGTCTACGGCGCCTGGCTGCTGCACGAGGCGACCGCCCACCTGCCCGAGCTCGACTTCTTCCTCGGCTGCTCCACGGCAGGCACCCTGCTCGGCGCGGCGACCCAGAGCGGCGCCGGCGCGGGCAACGCCTTCCTCGACCACCTGATGGCACAGCGCGCCGGAGCGGGCCTGCCCGCCACCGCCGTCAACTGGGGCCCCTGGGCGCCCCGAGAGCCCGGACGGCAGCTCAGTGCGTCCCTGATCCGCAGCTGGGAGGGCCAGGGCATCACACTCCTGGACGAGGACGAGGCCACCGCGGCGCTGCCTCAGCTGCTGGACGCCGGACGCGCCCACGTCCTCATGGGCCACTGCGACTGGCACCGCTTCGTGGCCCGCAGGGCACCGAGTGCGCTCTTCGCGGAGCTGGTCCCGGCCCTTGCCTCAGACGGGGCGCAGACCGACGCCGGCGCGCTGACCGACGCCTCCGGAGCCGCCCGCTCGGCCGGGATCAACGCGATCGTACGCACCCGGCTCGCGGACGTCCTGCGCTTCGAGTCGGCCGACGACCTCGAACCCGACGCCGAACTGGCCGCGCTCGGCATGGACTCGCTCAACGCGGTCGAGATCCGCGGCTCGCTGGAGGCCGCCTTCCGGGTCACGCTGCCGGCCTCCCTCACCTTCGACCGGCCCAGCGTGGACCTGCTCACCGAATACATCGAAGAGCTGCTGTCCGGTGCCGAGGCACCGGCACACGAGGCACGAACAGGAGCACACGGATGACCAGCGGGAACACACGGACGACCACCGGCAACACACCGATGACGACCGGGAACACGCCGATGACCACCGGGAACACGCCGATGACCGCGACGCCACGATCGCGGACCCTGCACGAAGTGATCACACGGCAGGCGGCCCTCCGTCCCGATCAGCCCGCCGTCGTCTGTTCCGGCCGGACGCTCACCTACCGGGAGCTGGACCGGGAGAGCGAGCGCACGGCCCGGGTGCTGCGCGCGTCCGGGGCCGGGCCCGGCTCCCGCGTGGGCTACCTCGGCAAGGAGGCCGTGGAGTACTGGGAGCTGGCCTTCGCCTGTGCCCGGACAGGCGCGGTTCTCGTCCCCGTCAATTGGCGCCTCACCGCGCAGGAGGTGGACCACATCCTGCGCGACTCCACCACCGAGGTGCTGTTCGTGGACGAAGAGCACCTGCCGGTGGCCGCCGAGGTGCG
The DNA here is from genome assembly GCA_004010275.1 of Streptomyces huasconensis. Taxonomy (GTDB): domain Bacteria; phylum Actinomycetota; class Actinomycetes; order Streptomycetales; family Streptomycetaceae; genus Streptomyces; species Streptomyces huasconensis. Next base: position 12,204 of record RBWT01000201.1, on the reverse strand, counting down.
CAAGGGGCTGCCCACGCTGCGCACCGTGCTCTGCCTGGACGCCCACGCCCCCCGACGCCGAGTCCCTGGCCGCCCGCAAGAGCGCGCTGTCCGCCGCGGTCACCGCGGAGGCATCCGGAGGCGGGACGGCGGACGGGGCGGCGGACGGAGCGGCGGGCGGCGACGAGAACAGCCCCGTCGTGCAGATCTACACCAGCGGCACCAGCGGCCTGCCCAAGGGCGTCGTCCTCGCCCACCGCAGCTTCTTCAACGTCGCCGAGGCGATGGAGGACCACAACCTCGACTGGCTCGACTGGCGGCCCGGCGACCGCAGCCTGATCGGCCTGCCCGGCTTCCACATCGGTGGTCTCTCCTACGGCATGCAGGCGTTCAACGCCGGTGCCACGGTGGTCTCCCTGCCCGCCTTCATCAGCTCCGACGCGGTGCGCGTGATCGAGGAGGAGCAGGTCACCACCGCCATCGTGGCCCCCGCCATGCTGGAGCTGATGCTCGCCGAACCGGCCGCGGGCAGGGGTGCCCTCGGCTCGCTGCGCAAGGTCGTCTACGGCGGCTCCCCGATCGGCGAGGAGCTGCTGAGCCGGGCGATCGACGTCCTGGACTGCGACTTCCTCCAGATCTACGGCAGCAGCGAGACCGGCAACTTCGCCGTCTGCCTGCCGCCCGCCGATCACGTCCCCGGCAGCCCGCTGCTGCGCGCCGCGGGCCGGCCGTACCCGGGCATCGAGGTACGTGTCGAGGACCCCGAGGGCAAGGAGCTGCCGACCGGAGAGGTCGGCGAGATATGTGTGCGCACACCCGCCCGGATGCTCGGCTACTGGCGGCTGCCCGAAGCCACCGAGCGTACGGTGGTGGACGGTTGGGTGCACATGGGCGACGCCGGCTACGTGGACGAGGACGGATACGTCCACGTACGCGACCGGGTCAACGACATGATCATCGTGGCCGGGGAGAACGTCTACCCGGCCGAGATCGAGGACGCCCTCGCCCGGCATCCCGCCGTGGCCGGGGCGGCCGTGGTGGGCCTGCCGCACGAGCGGTGGGGGGAGTCCGTGCACGCCCGGGTGGTCCTGGAGTCGGGGCAGCGGGCCGGGGCCCGGGACCTGCTGCTGTTCCTGCGCGGCCGCCTGGCGGACTTCAAGATGCCCACGTCGTACGACTTCGCCGAGGCGCTGCCCCGCAATCCCAGCGGCAAGGTCCTGCGGCGGGCGGTGCGCGACGAACTCGCCGCCGCCGCGAAGGCTGACCGGCTCATATGCATGGCGGTGGCCCGTCAGCCACGACGACCTATCCGTGGTAGTCCTGCGGCGCGAAGACCGCGGTCCGCTCCCGGTAACTCTCGATGCTGGAGGGCCAGTTGTTGACGACGCGGCCCTCGTCGGTCGTGTACCAGCTTCCGCAGCCGGCGGCGAAGGCCGTGCCCGCGAGGTCCCGCCGCAGCTCGTCGTTGTAACGACGCTGCACCTCCGCGGCGACGTCCAGGGTGCGGACCTCGCTGGTATCGCCGGCGTCGAGCGCCGCGAGTGCCTGGAGCACGTAGTCGATCTGGCACTCCACCATGAACAGGATCGAGTGGTGGCCCAGGTTGGTGTTGGGCCCGTACAGCATGAACATGTTGGGGAAACCGTTGACCGCCATGCCGAGATACGCCTCCGGCCCCTCCTTCCACGCCTCGCGCAGCGCCAGCAGGTTCCGTCCGACGATCTCCACGCCGCCGGTGCGGTCGAGCGGCTGGAAGCCGGTGGCGTGCACGATGACGTCGACGTCGTACCGCTGTCCGTCCGTGGTCCGGATGCCCTCCGGTTCGATCCGGGCGATGGGCTCCGTCACCAGCTCGACGTCGTCGCGGGTCAGCGCCGGGTAGTAGTCGTCGCTGATCAGCACCCGCTTGCAGCCGAACGCGTGGTCGGGGGCGAGCCGGTTGCGCAGTCCGTCGTCGGTCACCTGCGCGGCCAGGTGCTCGCCCGCCACCCGCTGGAACTCGTCCCGCACCGGGTTGCCGTCGTCGCGCAGCCCGGCGGCCCAGCCGTCGCGTTCGCGGTACATGTCCTCGCGCAGGGCGGCGTAGCGGTGCGGCGCGGCGAGCAGCACGGCGCGCTTCGTCGTCCGTCAGCGCGCGGTCCTGGCGGGGGAGCAGGTAGTTGGCGGAGCGCTGGAACACCGTCAGCCGCTCGGTGGCCCCGGCGAGGGCGGGCACCAACTGGACGGAGCTGGCGGCGCTGCCGATACAGGCGACCCGCTTGCCCGTCACCTCCAGGTCGGCGGGCCAGCGCGCCGTGTGCACCTGCGTCCCGGCGAACGTGTCCACGCCCTCGATACGCGCCCAGGCCGGCCGGTCGAGCTGCCCCCGCGCCGTGATCAGCACGACGGGCCCGCAGCCGCTCACCGCGCGAGGTGCGCAGGAGCCAGCGGCCGTCCTCGTCCGACCACGTGGCCTGGGTGACCTCCACGCCGAGGCGGATGTGCTCGTCCAACCGGTGGTGCGCGGCGAACCGTTGGAGGTTGCGCAGGATCTCCGGCTGCCCGGCGTAGGTGCGGCTCCAGTCGGGCTGCTCGCCGAAGGAGTACCAGTACAGGTGGGACTGCACGTCGCAGGCCGCGCCGGGGTACGTGTTGTCGCGCCAGGTCCCGCCGATCGAGCCGGCCTTCTCCAGAACCGTGAACCCGTGCCGCCCGGCCTCCTTGAGACGGGCGGCCATGCCGAGGCCGGACATCCCGGCACCGATGATGACGACCTCGAAGTCCTCGTCCATAGTCATGCCTTTCCCTCACGGTTGCCTCTTCCGTGCCCCACCCTGGCCAGCTGGACTGATCGACGGCTGAAGGGTGGCTGATGGACCGGAATTCGGCAGGGGAGGCGACCGGGACGACAACTGCGACGACGACTGGGACGGCGGAAAATGCCCGCCATGCGGGAGGCCGCAAATACGCCTGTGATGCGTTTGCTTGAGAAAAGGCAGCGAGAAATACACGTCTCTTCGAGACGGAGGAGGGGCGCCGATATCAGCTCTTCCCGTCCTGCTTCTTATTCTCGGGTCCCACTTTCTGCGGGGAGTTTGTCCGTGGAATATTCTGCCGCGCCCCGCTGACGCGCGGCTGACATGGCAGAGAAAGAGGCTGCGGCGGTACGCCCCGGTGGTTCCCGGCGTACCGCCGCAGCCTCGTCCGTACTGCCGCAGCCTCGTCCCGCGTCGCGGTCCCTCGCTCTAAGCGGGCACGGCCGCGTCCAGCGAGGGGGCCTGGTTGAGGATCTCCCGCAGCCGCTCGCGCAGCCGGAGCGAGGGCTCCACACCCAGCTCGCTCGAGAGTCTGCGCCGCGTGCTGTTGTACGTCTCCACCGCCTCGGCCTGGCGTCCGGTCCGGTACAGGGCCAGCATGAGCATCTCGGTGAGGCGCTCCCGCCAGGGGTGGATGGTGCGCATGCGTTTCAGCTCGCTGATGATGTTCACCGGATCGGCCAGCTGTATCTGCAGCCAGAGCTTGTCCTCGACGGCGGACAGCTGTTCCTCCTCCAGCGCCAGCGCCACACTCTGCGACATCGGCCCCTGCGTGACGTCCTGGAAGGGCGCGCCGCGCCAGAGCGCCAGCGCCTCGTCGAGCACCCGCTGCGCCTCGGCGGGACTGTGCCGCGTGCACGCGCGGGCCTGGCCGGTCAGCCGCCGGAAGGCCGCCGCGTCGGTCTCGGCGCCGCCCAGCTCCAGGACGTACCCCGACGAGCGCGTGAGCAGCTCGGGCGCCGCCCCGTCCGGGCCCGCCGCCTGCTGGAGGGTCCGGCGTAACCGGTAGACGTGTGCCTGGAGCGAGTTCTCGAAGGTGGGCGGCGGGTTCTCCCCCCACAGTTCGTTGTACAGCTGCTCGGCGGAGAGCAGACGGCCCGGCGTCACGAGCAGCGCCGCCAGCAGGGTGCGCTGCCGGCTCCCGCCGACGGTGTGCGTGCGGCCGTTCGCACGTACCTCCAAGGGGCCCAGGAACGCGAAGGCCGTGCCCGGTCCGGAAGCGGCCGGCGCCTCGGGCGCCGACGACCGCTTCTGACCGTTCTTCCGGCGTGCATCCTCGAACTGCGAATATGCGATCACTTTTTTCCTCCTGCTGGCGCGGTTCCTTTAATTGACTACGGCACCCTTCTCTGCCGCAAGTGCCCCAGAGCGGCAGGCGTCGTTTCCGCGCCAGTGTGTGTTTCTGGTGGCAAAGCTTGATTTCTGTCGGTGATCTCGGGGTGGATGGGTGCATACCGGACAGTAAATGTGCGTGTTTTCTATGCCCGGGCTCGATGCATTCGATCTCAGTCATGGCTGATTTGGTCGTCGTATCAACAATTTTTCAGTAACTCGATGGGGTGTCCGGCCTTCTTTCATCGGACGATCAGGCACCTGTCAGGCACCACTGGTTGCATCGCGAGAGACCGAGAGACCCAAGAGGCCCGAGAAATTCAAGAGAGAAGGTGTGCGATGGGGGCTGCCCGTCAGCCGTTCCGCGTGGGTGTCCTGTTGCCGACCCGGGAGCAGGCGATCCTCGGCGAGTACGGCGTCCCGGCCCTGCTGGACTTCGCGCGACGGGCCGAAGCGCTCGGCTTCGACTCCCTGTGGACGGGCGACTCGCTCATCGCGCGCCCCCGCCTCGACCCCCTCGTGGTGCTCTCCGCCGTGGGCACGGCGACGCGACGGCTGCTCCTCGGCACCGCGACCCTCGCCCCGGCGCTGCGCCACCCGCTCGTCGCCGCGAGCATGGTCAGCAGTCTGGACCACGTCAGTTCGGGCCGGCTTGTCATCGGCGTGGGGCAGGGGTTCCCGGGACCGGAGACCGAGGAGGAAACAGCCGCCGTGGGCGCCCCCGCGGTCGACGGGGCCGGCCAGGCCACCCGAGCCGAACTGCTGGACGAGACCACCGCGCTGTGGCGGACGGCCTGGAGCAGCTCCCGGCCCGGCGCGCCCCACCGCTTCACGGGCCGTCACTGGCAGGCGGATGGCCTGGACCGGCTGGTCCGCCCCGCCGCGCCCGACGGGCCGCCGCTGTGGCTCGCCGCCGACGACACCGCCCCGGTGCTCGAACGGACGGCCCGCCTCTACGACGGATGGCTGTCGTTCCTCACCTCGGCCGAGGCCTACGGCCGCGCCCGGCGACGCCTTGAGGACCTCTGCCGGCGCGCGGGCCGCCGGCCGGGCGCGGTCACCCCGGCCCTGTATCTGACGGTCACTCCGGGCCCGGATGAGCGACGGGCCAGGGTCGAACTGGACGACTACCTGGAGCACTGCCACGGCCGCACCCTGGAACAGATGGCGGCGGTCCAGGCCTGCGCCTGGGGTCCCAGCGAGCACTGCGCGCAGCGCCTCGCCGACTATGTGCGCGCGGCGCCCGCCACATCGTGCTCCGCATCGGATCACTGCGACCGGAGACACACCTGCGGGAGATCGCGGACGTACTCATGTCCACAGCCCGCCACACCGATCAGGAGAGCGCATGACGACCACCGGCACCACCCGACGGGCCCGCTGGTTCACCACCGCCGGGGCCGACCCGAACGCCGACCACCAGGTGTTCCTGTTCCCGCACGCCGGCGGCACGGCCCCCGCCTACCAGAGCTGGGCCGCCACCCTGCCCTCCACCATGGAGGTGCGCACGCTGCAACTGCCCGGCCGCCAGGAGCGGCTGGGGGAGACGCCGTTCACCGAGGTGGAACCGCTGCTGGACGCGCTCCTGGAGGCGTTCGAGGCCGAACTCGACGGCCGGCCGTATGTGCTCTTCGGCCACAGTTTCGGCGGGCTGCTCGCCTACCGGCTGGCGGTGGCCGCCGCGTGGAACGGGCTGCCCGCCCCCGCGCTCCTCGCCGTCTCCGCCTGGGCACCGGGCCTGGAACCGGCCGCCGAACTGGCCCGGGTCTCCAGCATGTCGGACGCCGAACTCCTCGCCCGGGTGCGCCAGCTCGGCCTGATGGCGGAGGGTGCGACGCTCGACCCCGCCACCCTGGCCTCGATCAGCCCGCGCTGCGCGGCGACTTCCTGGTCGCCGGCAGTCTGCGCGAGGACGGCGAACCGGCGCCCTGCCCGGTCGCCGCGTACTGCGGGGCCCTGGACCCGATCGCGCCGCCCTCCGGTATGGCCACCTGGGAGGACCACTGCCCGGACTTCCTCGGCACGGCCCCGTTCCCCGACGGCCACTTCTACCTCTTCGAGCACGCCACGGCGGTCCAGCACAGCTTGAACCGCCACCTGCGCCGACTGGCCGCGCGCAGCTGACCACTTCCACTCCCGGGCAGCGTGCTCACCGGACCCCGATACGGAAATTCAGACTCCGGCCGGTGTACGGAGGCTCGCCTCGAGGAACTCGCCGTACGCGGCCGGGTGCGTGGTCAGTCCGACGTGCCCGCCCGGGAAGCGCTGGAGCGGGACGCCGAGCCGTTCGGCCAGGCACGCGGTCGCGCGCCAGGGCAGTTCGCCCTCCGAGTCCCGGCCGCGCCGAGCACGAGCCGGTCCGCGAGGGACCTCAGCCGGTCCATGTCCGGGGCGTACGCCATGAAGCTCGGCACGATGCGGCGCCCGAAGTAGGGCAGGTCACCCATCGTCCGCTCGGCGCGCGCCGCGCCTGGGGCGGCAGTTCGAGGTCGGCCTCCGGCTCGCTGCTGTCGCTCTCCTTCTTCAGGCCCGCGGCGAACACGGTCATCGCCGGCATGAGCCCCTGCGTGCGGAATGTCTCTCGCACACGTGTGAGCCACGCGCGATGTGCGGCGATGTCCGGCAGAACCTCCACCACCGGCGGTTCGTGTGCCACGACACGTTCGACGCGCTCGGGCCGGGTGGTGAGCAGGTGCAGGGCGACGATCGCGCCCGAGCTGGTGCCGAACACCTTCGCGGGAGCGTCGGGCGACAGCAGGTCCAGCAGGCGCAGGGCGTCGTCGGCGTGTTCGGCCACATGTTGCTCGGCCTCGGGGTCGTCCAGCGTGCTTCGGGACATGCCGCGCGGGTCATACGTCACCACCGTGTGCGCGGCGGCCAGGCGGTCCACGACGCCGTCGAAAGCGGCCGCGCCGCCCGTCCCTCCCGGTATCAGGAGCAGGAGCGGGCCGCTGCCCCGTACTTCGTGGTGCAGGGTCGCGCCGTTCACCCGCAGGCTGTCGGTGGCAGGGGCGGTCATGAGGAGTCTCCGTCTCGGGATGGGGGCCAGTGCTCAAGGAGGGTGTGCAGGGCGTCGAGGGAGCGGACCCAGGAGAGCTGCGGCGAGCGCTGCTGCGCGAAACCGCCCGCGGCCTCCAGGGCGACGAACCCATGAAACGTGCTGCGCAGCAACCGCACCGCGTCGGTCAGATCGGGCTCGCTCAGTCCGTAGCCGCGCAGCATGCCGTAGGTCAGTTCCACCGCGCGTCGCGGGCCGGGTGCGGCCGCCGCCAGTTCGGGGTCAATCGGGAGCGCGGCCTGCGTCGCCGCGTAGCGCCCCGGATGCCGGTGGGCGTACTCCCGCCAGGCGTTCGCGTAGGCGGCCAGCGCCTCCCTGCCCGCGCGCCCGGCGGTTGCCTCCGCGATGCGGAGGGTCTTCTCGTCCGCGGCGAGCAGCGCGATCCGCCCGCGCAGATCCTCCAGGCCGCGGACGTGCGAGTAGAGACTCGCGTCCTTCACGCCCAGTCGCCGCGCGACCTGAGACATGCTCACCCGCTCGAAGCCGACCTCGTCCGCGAGTTCGCGCCCGCGATCGTCACCCGCTCCGCCGTCAGTCCGGCCCGCACCATGCGCACTCCACTCTTCCTAGGGGCCCTAGGTTTAACCTAGGGCCCCTAGGAAGGGCAAGCGGCAGGGAGAGAACAGGGGGCGATTTTCGGCCAACGTTAGTGCAGTGCTCAACAGTCGGCCAGGACAAGGCTGGTTGGCCCCCGTGGTGATCAATAGCCTGGTGCGCGTTGCCTGTATCGACCAAGGAGCTCTATGTCCGCCGCGCAGCAGGTCCCCGAGAAGGCCCCCGACATCCTCTCGCCCGAGTTCGCCCGGGACCCGTACCCCGCCTACCGGGAGATGCGGGAAAGCGCACCGCTCTTCTGGCACGAGGCGACACAGAGCTGGATCATCTCGCGGTACGAGGACGTCGAGCGCGTCTTCAAGGACAAGGGTGCGCAGTTCACCACCGACAACTACGACTGGCAGATCGAACCCGTCCACGGCAAGACGATCCTCCAGCTCAGCGGCCGGGAACACGCCGTACGCCGCGCCCTCGTCGCGCCCGCCTTCCGCGGCAGCGATCTGCAGGAGAAGTTCCTGCCCGTCATCGAGCGCAACTCCCGCGAACTCATCGACACCTTCCGGCACACCGGCACCGTGGACCTGGTCGAGGAGTACGCCACCCGCTTCCCCGTCAACGTCATCGCGGACATGCTCGGCCTCGACAAGGCCGACCACGCGCGGTTCCACGGCTGGTACACCACCGTCATCGCCTTCCTCGGCAACCTGGCGGGCGACCCCGAGGTCGCGGCGGCCGGCGAACGGACCCGGGTGGAGTTCGCCGAGTACATGATCCCGATCATCCGGGAGCGCCGCGACCACCTCGGCGACGACCTGCTGTCCACGCTGTGCGCCGCCGAGGTCGACGGCGTCCGCATGAGCGACGAGGACATCAAGGCCTTCTGCAGTCTGCTGCTCGCCGCCGCGGCGCGAGACCACCGACAAGGCGATCGCCAGCATCTTCGCCAACCTCCTGCTCCACCCCGAACAGCTCGAAGCCGTCCGACAGGTCCGCACGCTGATCGCCCGCGCGTTCGCCGAGACGCTGCGGTACACACCGCCCGTCCACATGATCATGCGGCAGTCGGCGACCGACGTGGAGCTGTCCGGGGGCACCGTCCCCGCCGGGGCCACCGTCACCTGCCTGATCGGCGCGGCCAACCGTGACGAGCGGCGCTACCGCGACCCGGACCGCTTCGACATCTTCCGCGACGACCTGACCACCACGACGGCGTTCTCCGCCGCCGCCGACCATCTCGCCTTCGCCCTCGGCCGGCACTTCTGCGTGGGCGCCCTGCTGGCCAAGGCCGAGGTGGAGATCGGCGTCGGCCAACTCCTCGACGCCATGCCCGATGTGCGGCTCGCCGATGGCTTCGACCCCGTGGAACAAGGCGTGTTCACCCGCGGGCCGCAGTCACTGCCGGTGCGGTTCACCCCCGCGGCAGTCTGACCGAGGGCGGGGCGCCTGCCATCCGCGGCAGGCGGCGCCCCGCCGACGTCAGTGCGTCACAGGTGTGAACTGCACGGCAGCGACGTCAGCCCGCGCATCCAGATGGACGGCCGCCACGTCAGCTCCTCCGGCTCCACCGCGAGGACCAGATCCGGCAGCCGCTCCAGCAGCGTCTCGACCGCGGTCCGGGCGATGACGTCGGCCAGCAGCGGCGCCGGATAGGGGCAGCGGTGCTCGCCGTGGCTGAAGGACAGATGCGCGGAGTTCTCCGGGCCGACATGTGACTCGGGCCAGATCTGCGGGTCGGTGTTGGCCGCGGCGAGACCGAGCACCAGGCAGTCACCGGCCCGGATCTGCCGCCCGCCGAGCTGGGTGTCGCGCACCGCCCAGCGGCCGATGAAGTTCTGCGTGGGTGTGTCGAGCCACAGCACTTCGTTGAGCGCCTCGCCCACGCTCAGCCGCCCGCCCGACACGTTCAGGGCGAAGCGGTCGTCGGTCAGCATCAACCGCAGCGTGTTGCAGATCCAGTTGGCCGTCGGCTGCTGGGCCGCCGCGATGATGGAGATCAGGTCCTGGACGATCTCCTCGTCGGTGAGGCCCGCCGGATGCAGCAGCATCCGCGAGGTGACGTCCGCGCCGGGCTGCTCCCGCTTCTCCTTGACCAGGCGCTGGATGCGCTCGCCGACGCGCATGTACGCCGCCACGGGGTCGTCGCCCTCCGCCGCGTCGAGCGAGATCCGCAGGTCCTCCACGAGCTGCTGCGTATCGGTACCCGTCTCCGGCATGCCGCACATCTGCACCGCGGCCCGCATCGGCAGGGCATGCGCGTACGCGCTCATCAGCTCCGCCTGGCCGCTGCCGGCGAACTCCGCGATCAGCCGGTCGGCGATCCGCCCGCTGTCCCGGGCGAGCTCGAACTGGTCGACCCCCTCCAGCGCCTCCGTGATCACCCCGGCCCGCCGCCGGTGCTCCTCGCCCTCGGTGAACAGCACCGAGGGCTGATAGCCGACGAACGGCATCAACGGCCAGTCGGCGGGGATGTTCTCCCACTGGTTCCAGCGGCGCGAGTCACGTGCGAACAGCTCGTCATGGCTGGTCACATAGCTGACCTCGGCGTAGCCGAGCACCAGCCACGCGGGCACGTCCCCGTCGAGCAGCACCGGCGCGACCGCGCCGTGCTCACGGCGCAGGGCGCGGTACAACTGCGCGGGCGTCTGCTGGTACTCCAATCCGCCCAGGCGTACGCCGCCCGCGTGAGCGGGGCACCCCGGGGGCGGGGCGCTCTGCTCGAAAGGGAATCCGGTCGGCTCGGTCACGGTGTCATCTCCTGGGCCATGGCCAGTTCGTAGAGGTGGTCCACGAGGGTGATCAGGACGTCCTTGCCCGACGACCTCACCCGTGCGTCGCAGTCGATCAGCGGCACATGGTCGGGCAGCGCGAGCGCCTGGCGGATCTCGTCCAGCGAATGCGTGAAGGGATCGTCGTCGAACCGGTTCACCGCCACCAGGAACGGCGTCTTGTGGTGCTCGAGACGGTCGATCGCGTACCAGGAGTCGTCCATCCGCCGCGTGTCGACCAGCACGACCGCGCCGAGCGTGCCGGAGAAGAGCCGGTCCCACAGGAACCAGAACCGCTCCTGGCCGGGAGCCCCGAACAGGTAGAGGACCACGCGTTCGTTGAGGCTGATCCGGCCGAAGTCGAAGGCCACCGTCGTCGTGGTCTTGCCCGTCACCTCGGACGTCTCGTCGACGCCGACGCCGGCCTGCGTCATCACTTCCTCGGTGTTCAGCGGACGGATCTCGCTGACGGACCGCACGAGCGTGGTCTTGCCGACCCCGAACCCGCCTACGACGACGATCTTCAAGCCGGTCTCGGCCGTGTCGGAGAGAGGAGTACGGGAGGGCGGCTCAGAGATTGCGGAGTCCATGGAGCACCTCCTTGAGAAGGGCGGAATCGGGCATCGAGGCGACCGAGTCGGCCGCGCGGGGGTGACGAGCGGTGATCCGGCCCATCGCCAGCAGGTCACCGAGGAGAATCCGCACCACGGTGATCGGCAGCTTGAGCTCCGCGGCGATCTCGACCACGGCCGACGGATGCCGGCACAGTTCGAGGATGCGTACATGCTCCGACTGCATGCCGGCGGTGGGCTCGCACTCGCTCACCACCAGCGTGACCAGGTCGAAGGAGTCGTCGTCGGCACGGCTGCGGCCACCGGTGACGGTGTAGAGCCGGTCCGGATCACCGGTGTCCACGGGCCTGCGCGGCGTCACGAGGCCCCGCTGTCCGCGTCCTGGGCGCGCGGCTCGGCACGCAGGTGCTCCCCGATCTGCTCGACCAGCTCGGTCATCTGGTGGCCCACCACTCCCGGGTCGGCGTTCTCGTCCGCGATGACCGCCAGGTGTGCTCCCAGGCCCGCCTCGACGATGAAGAGCAGCCCACCGTGGAACTCGGTCATGGAGTGCCGGACGCCACCGGTTCCGTCGCCGAACTCCGCGGACGCGCCCTGGGCCAGGGCCTGGATGCCGGAGCAGATGGCCGAGAGCTGGTCGGCCTGGTCGAGCGTCAGGTGTTCGCTCCAGCACAGCTTCAGGCCGTCCCGGGAGAGGACCAGGGCGTGCCGCGTACCGGGAGTGCGCTTCAGAAGGTTCTGCAGGAGCCAGGTCAGGCTGTTGTCGGTGGTCTGCATGGTAGGTGGGGCGCGGTGTGGCGGGCATGCCCGGGCACCGGCCCGTGCCTCCAATCTTACGATCTTGAGCGGGGGAAGGGGGCGGCGCCGGACCCGGGCGCCGTGCGGGGGCTTGGCTCTACTCGGCGGGCGAGGCACCGGGCTCGGTGCGGAAACCGGGCTCGGCGGGGAAACCGGGCTCGGCCGGCGCTTCGGGCGCCGTCGGGAAACCGGGCGCTACGCCACCGGCACGCCCGCGCCCGGTGGAAGGCCCCGAAACGGGAGCCCGCGTCACGGGGCTGCCGCCCGGCCTCGCCGCCCTCGGGCGCGGCGGCCGCGTCGGAAGCCGCCCTGCGCTGCCGGCGTTCGAGGTCCGCCTCGGCCATGGTGCG
>RBWT01000200.1 GCA_004010275.1 Streptomyces huasconensis | reverse complement strand
GGCTGCTGTCGGGCCGCGCCCGACTGGGTTGCAGGAGATCGTGCGGGTGGCGATGCGGCCGGCGGGGGTGCCTTCGTGCTCGCGGCGCAGATGGCCGGGGGCGGCGCCGAGCTGAAGTGGCGCAAGAGCAGCTACAGCAGCAACGGCAGCGAAGCCGACTGCGTAGAGATCGCGCCCGCCACGGATGCGGTCTACGTCCGCGACTCCAAGAACACGCAGGGCCCCCGGCTCGCCGTGGGTGGCGCGGCGTGGGCGGAATTCCTGGCGCACGCTGCTGGGATCTGAACCTGGGCAGGAGCTACGGGCGAGCGGACCGCCACGTCGGGTTTGACCTTCGTCACTCACGGGGTAGTCTTCTCGGCTCGATTGGCCCCGAGGGTGCCCCATGTGGCAGACTGTCGGGGTTGCTCGGTTGAGTGCCGATGCTGCGCGCTCCCGCCGGGAGGACCGGAAGCGAGTCCCACAGTACTCGTCGCCTTATCTGCCGCCTGCGGCAGCGCTGGGGCGGACGTACGGGAATCTTTCGGGAAGTGTCAGCGGGGGGCTCGACCAGGCACCTGGTGGGTTTCTTCCCCCAGACCTTGCGGCTTTGGGCCGCAGACCCTTGGCAGGGAATCCGTACGGATATTTCTGTCAGCGGGACTGCGACACGCCCGACCGCGTGGGTCGGAGGAAGAGTGAAACAGGGCCCACAGGTTCCAGAGCGTTACGAGAGACAGGACTACTAAGTAGCCATGGCGGGACAGAAGATCCGCATCCGGCTCAAGGCCTACGACCACGAGGTCATCGACTCTTCGGCGAAGAAGATCGTCGAGACGGTGACTCGCACTGGTGCGTCGGTCGCGGGCCCGGTGCCGCTGCCCACTGAGAAGAACGTGTACTGCGTCATCAAGTCGCCGCACAAGTACAAGGACTCGCGCGAGCACTTCGAGATGCGCACGCACAAGCGCCTGATCGACATCCTCGACCCGACGCCCAAGACCGTTGACTCGCTGATGCGCCTGGACCTTCCGGCCGGCGTTGACATCGAGATCAAGCTCTGAAGGGCGCGGAGAAGATGACCAAGCAGATCAAGGGCATCCTGGGCGAGAAGCTCGGCATGACCCAGGTCTGGGACGAGAACAACCGTGTCGTCCCGGTGACCGTGGTCAAGGCCGGGCCCTGCGTCGTTACCCAGGTCCGTACGAATGACAGCGACGGCTACGAGTCGGTCCAGATCGCCTTCGGCGAGATCGACCCGCGCAAGGTGAACAAGCCCCTCAAGGGCCACTTCGCCAAGGCCGACGTGACCCCCCGTCGCCACCTCGTCGAGATCCGTACCGCTGGTGCCAGCGAGTACACCCTCGGCCAGGAGCTGACCGCCGAGACGTTCGAGGCCGGTATCAAGGTCGACGTCACCGGCAAGAGCAAGGGCAAGGGCTTCGCCGGTGTGATGAAGCGTCACAACTTCCACGGCGGCAAGGCCTCTCACGGTGCCCACCGCGTGCACCGCAAGCCCGGTTCCATCGGTGGCTGTGCCACCCCCGGCCGTGTCTTCAAGGGCATGCGCATGGCGGGCCGCATGGGCAACGAGCGGGTCACCACCCAGAACCTGACCGTCCACGCCGTTGACGCGGAGAAGGGTCTGCTGCTCATCAAGGGCGCGGTCCCAGGTCCGAACGGCGGCCTCGTCCTGGTCCGTACCGCGGCCAAGGGGGCCTGAGGTAACCCATGAGCACCATTGACATCCTTTCGCCGGCAGGCGACAAGACCGGGACGGTCGAGCTCCCCGCGGAGATCTTCGACGTCGAGAAGATCAGCATCCCGCTGATCCACCAGGTCGTCGTCGCGCAGCTGGCCGCGGCCCGTCAGGGCACGCACAAGACCAAGACCCGCGGTGAAGTCCGTGGTGGCGGCAAGAAGCCGTACCGCCAGAAGGGCACCGGCCGCGCGCGCCAGGGTTCGACCCGTGCGCCGCAGTTCGCCGGCGGTGGCGTCGTCCACGGCCCCGTGCCGCGTGACTACTCCCAGCGCACCCCCAAGAAGATGAAGGCTGCCGCCCTGCGTCACGCCCTCACCGACCGGGCGCGCAACTCCCGCATCCACGTCGTCACCGGCGTGGTCGAGGGCGAGATCTCCACGAAGGCCGCCAAGAGCCTGCTCGGCAAGGTCAGTGAGCGCAAGAACGTGCTCCTGGTCATCGAGCGCTCGGACGAGGCCTCGCTGCTCTCCGCCCGCAACCTGCCCCAGGTGCACATCCTGGAGCCGGGCCAGCTGAACACGTACGACGTGCTCGTCTCGGACGACGTGGTCTTCACCAAGGCCGCCTTCGAGTCCTTCGTGTCTGGCCCCAAGGCCAATGAGACCGAAGGGAGCGAAGCCTGATGGCTATTCGTCACCAGAGCATCGCGTCCAAGGCTGCGAAGGCCGCCAAGGCCGCGCGCGTCGCCAAGGCGAAGCGCATCGCGACCGAGGGCAAGATCGCTGTTGAGCCCACCCCGCTGAGCAAGTCCTTCTCGGACCCGCGCGACGTCCTCGTCAAGCCGGTCGTCTCCGAGAAGTCGTACGCGCTGCTCGACGAGGGCAAGTACACGTTCATCGTGGCCCCCGGCTCCAACAAGACCCAGATCAAGCAGGCCGTCGAGGCGGTCTTCTCGGTCAAGGTCACCGGAGTCAACACGATCAACCGTCAGGGCAAGCGCAAGCGCACGAAGTCTGGTTTCGGCAAGCGTGCCGACACCAAGCGCGCGATTGTGACCCTTGCTGAGGGCGACCGTATCGACATCTTCGGCCAGGCCTCCTAACGGAGCGCCCTGGTCCGAATATCGGACGAGGACTGAGAAATGGGAATCCGCAAGTACAAGCCGACTACGCCGGGCCGCCGTGGCTCCTCCGTAGCCGACTTCGTCGAGGTAACGCGGTCCACGCCGGAGAAGTCGCTGGTTCGCCCGCTGCACAGCAAGGGCGGCCGTAACAACGCCGGTCGGATCACCGTTCGCCACCAGGGTGGCGGACACAAGCGCGCCTACCGCGTCATCGACTTCCGTCGCCACGACAAGGACGGCGTGCCGGCCAAGGTCGCGCACATCGAGTACGACCCCAACCGCACCGCGCGCATCGCGCTGCTGCACTACGCGGACGGCGAGAAGCGCTACATCCTCGCCCCGCGCGGCACGCAGCAGGGTGACCGGATCGAGAGTGGCCCCGGCGCCGACATCAAGCCCGGCAACAACCTGGCGCTGCGCAACATCCCGGTCGGTACGACCATCCACGCCATCGAGCTGCGGCCCGGCGGCGGCGCGAAGTTCGCCCGCTCCGCGGGTGCCTCCGTGCAGCTGCTCGCGAAGGAAGGCGCCATGGCGCACCTTCGTATGCCGTCCGGTGAGATCCGTCTGGTCGACGTCCGCTGCCGCGCCACCATCGGCGAGGTCGGCAACGCCGAGCAGTCGAACATCAACTGGGGCAAGGCCGGCCGCATGCGCTGGAAGGGCGTCCGCCCGACCGTGCGTGGTGTCGTGATGAACCCGGTCGACCACCCGCACGGTGGTGGTGAAGGCAAGACCTCCGGTGGTCGTCACCCGGTCTCGCCGTGGGGCAAGAAGGAGGGTCGTACTCGTGATCGCAACAAGGCGAGCAACAAGTACATCGTCCGCCGCCGCAAGTCGAACAAGAAGCGCTAGGAGCGGGTTTAGATGCCGCGCAGTCTCAAGAAGGGGCCCTTCGTCGACGACCACCTCGTAAAGAAGGTGGACGCCCAGAACGAAGCCGGCACCAAGAACGTCATCAAGACCTGGTCCCGTCGCTCGATGATCATCCCCAGCATGCTGGGCCACACGATCGCGGTGCACAACGGCAAGACCCACATCCCGGTGTTCGTCACCGAGTCGATGGTCGGCCACAAGCTCGGCGAGTTCTCGCCGACGCGCACCTTCCGGGGTCACGTCAAGGACGACCGGAAGTCGAAGCGCCGCTAAGGCGGGGTGGAATCGACTATGACTAACACCGAAGGGACAACCATGGAAGCCAGGGCCCAGGCGCGGTACATCCGCGTCACGCCCATGAAGGCCCGCCGCGTGGTGGACCTCATCCGTGGCATGGATGCCACGGAGGCTCAGGCGGTCCTGCGTTTCGCCCCGCAGGCCGCGAGCGTGCCGGTCGGCAAGGTGCTGGACAGCGCCATTGCCAACGCCGCGCACAACTACGACCACACCGACGCCTCTTCGCTGGTCATCAGCGAGGCGTACGTGGATGAGGGCCCGACCCTGAAGCGGTTCCGTCCGCGTGCTCAGGGCCGTGCCTACCGGATCCGTAAGCGGACCAGCCACATCACCGTGGTCGTCAGCAGCAAGGAAGGAACCCGGTAATGGGCCAGAAGGTAAACCCGCACGGGTTCCGGCTCGGTGTCACGACCGACTTCAAGTCGCGTTGGTACGCCGACAAGCTGTACAAGGACTACGTCAAGGAAGACGTCGCCATCCGTCGGATGATGACGTCCGGCATGGAGCGCGCCGGCATCTCGAAGGTGGAGATCGAGCGCACCCGTGACCGCGTGCGTGTGGACATCCACACCGCTCGTCCCGGCATCGTCATCGGCCGCCGTGGCGCCGAGGCCGACCGCATCCGCGGCGACCTCGAGAAGCTCACGGGCAAGCAGGTCCAGCTGAACATCCTCGAGGTCAAGAACCCCGAGGTCGACGCTCAGCTCGTGGCCCAGGCCGTGGCGGAGCAGCTGTCCTCCCGCGTCTCCTTCCGTCGTGCCATGCGCAAGAGCATGCAGTCGGCGATGAAGGCGGGCGCCAAGGGCATCAAGATCCAGTGTGGTGGCCGTCTCGGCGGCGCCGAGATGTCGCGCTCGGAGTTCTACCGCGAGGGCCGCGTGCCCCTGCACACGCTCCGCGCCAACGTCGACTACGGCTTCTTCGAGGCCAAGACGACCTTCGGCCGCATCGGCGTGAAGGTCTGGATCTACAAGGGCGACGTCAAGAACATCGCCGAGGTTCGCGCCGAGAACGCCGCTGCCCGCGCCGGCAACCGCCCGGCCCGTGGCGGCAACGACCGCCCGGCCCGTGGTGGCCGCGGTGGCGAGCGTGGCGGTCGCGGTCGCAAGCCGCAGCAGTCGGCTCCGGCCGCCGAGGCCCCCAAGGCCGAGGCGTCCGCCGCTGCTCCGGCTGCTGAGAGCACCGGAACGGAGGCCTGACCGAAATGCTGATCCCCCGTAGGGTCAAGCACCGCAAGCAGCACCACCCGAAGCGCAGCGGTATGTCCAAGGGTGGTACGCAGGTTGCGTTCGGCGAGTACGGCATTCAGGCCCTCACTCCGGCGTACGTGACCAACCGCCAGATCGAGGCGGCTCGTATCGCGATGACCCGCCACATCAAGCGTGGCGGCAAGGTCTGGATCAACATCTACCCGGACCGTCCGCTCACCAAGAAGCCCGCCGAGACCCGCATGGGTTCCGGTAAGGGTTCTCCCGAGTGGTGGATCGCGAACGTCAAGCCCGGTCGGGTGATGTTCGAGCTGTCCTACCCGAACGAGAAGATTGCTCGTGAGGCGCTCACCCGCGCTGCTCACAAGCTTCCGATGAAGTGCCGCATCGTCCGGCGCGAGGCAGGTGAGTCGTGATGTCGGCCGGTACCAAGGCTTCCGAGCTGCGCGAGCTGGGCGACGAGGAGCTTGTCAACAAGCTTCGCGAAGCCAAGGAAGAGCTGTTCAACCTCCGCTTCCAGGCGGCGACGGGTCAGCTCGAGAACCACGGTCGGCTCAAGGCCGTCCGGAAGGACATCGCGCGGATCTACACCCTGATGCGTGAGCGCGAGCTGGGCATCGAGACGGTGGAGAGCGCCTGATGAGCGAGAGCAACGTGACTGAGAACACCGAGAGCCGCGGCTTCCGCAAGACCCGTGAGGGTCTGGTCGTCAGCGACAAGATGGACAAGACCGTCGTCGTCGCCGTCGAGGACCGCGTCAAGCACGCGCTGTACGGCAAGGTCATCCGCCGTACGAACAAGCTCAAGGCGCACGACGAGCAGAACGCTGCCGGCGTCGGCGACCGCGTCCTCCTGATGGAGACGCGTCCGCTGTCGGCGACCAAGCGCTGGCGCATCGTCGAGATCCTCGAGAAGGCCAAGTAATTCTCCGAGGGGCACCCCCCTCGGAGTTCGTTCCGCCAGGCTCCCGGGGCAGTTCACCGAACTGCCCCGGGGGAACCGGCAGACAATCAGGAGATAGACGTGATCCAGCAGGAGTCGCGACTGCGCGTCGCCGACAACACGGGTGCGAAGGAAATTCTCACCATCCGTGTTCTCGGTGGCTCGGGTCGCCGCTACGCGGGCATCGGTGACGTCATTGTCGCCACCGTGAAGGACGCGATCCCCGGTGGCAACGTGAAGAAGGGTGACGTCGTCAAGGCGGTCATCGTTCGCACCGTCAAGGAGCGCCGCCGTCCGGACGGCTCGTACATCCGCTTCGACGAGAACGCCGCCGTCATTCTGAAGAACGACGGCGACCCTCGCGGCACCCGTATCTTCGGCCCCGTCGGCCGTGAGCTGCGCGAGAAGAAGTTCATGAAGATCATCTCGCTCGCGCCGGAGGTGCTGTAAGCATGAAGATCAAGAAGGGCGACCTGGTCCAGGTCATCACCGGTAAGGACAAGGGCAAGCAGGGCAAGGTCATTGCCGCTTACCCGCGCGAGGAGCGCGTCCTGGTCGAGGGTGTCAACCGGGTCAAGAAGCACACGAAGGCCGGCCCGACCGCCAGCGGCTCGCAGGCCGGCGGCATCGTGACCACCGAGGCCCCCGTCCACGTCTCCAACGTCCAGCTGGTCGTGGAGAAGGACGGCAACAAGGTCGTCACGCGCGTCGGTTACCGCTTCGACGACGAGGGCAACAAGATCCGCGTTGCCAAGCGGACGGGTGAGGACATCTGATGACGACCACCACCACTCCGCGTCTCAAGACGAAGTACCGCGAGGAGATCGCGGGCAAGCTGCGTGAGGAGTTCTCGTACGAGAACGTCATGCAGATCCCCGGCCTCGTCAAGATCGTGGTCAACATGGGTGTCGGCGACGCCGCCCGTGACTCGAAGCTGATCGACGGTGCCATCCGCGACCTCACCACGATCACCGGCCAGAAGCCGGCCGTGACGAAGGCCCGGAAGTCCATCGCGCAGTTCAAGCTGCGCGAGGGTCAGCCGATCGGCTGCCACGTCACGCTCCGTGGCGACCGCATGTGGGAGTTCCTGGACCGCACCCTGTCGCTCGCGCTGCCGCGCATCCGCGACTTCCGCGGCCTGTCCCCCAAGCAGTTCGACGGCCGTGGCAACTACACCTTCGGTCTCACGGAGCAGGTCATGTTCCACGAGATCGACCAGGACAAGATCGACCGCGTCCGGGGTATGGACATCACCGTGGTCACCACGGCGACCAACGACGCTGAGGGCCGCGCGCTCCTTCGTCACCTCGGCTTCCCGTTCAAGGAGGCGTAAGCGAGATGGCGAAGAAGGCTCTCATTGCCAAGGCTGCTCGTAAGCCCAAGTTCGGTGTGCGTGCGTACACCCGCTGCCAGCGCTGCGGCCGTCCGCACTCCGTCTACCGCAAGTTCGGCCTCTGCCGCGTGTGCCTTCGTGAGATGGCTCACCGTGGCGAGCTCCCGGGCGTGACCAAGAGCTCCTGGTAGTCCTGCCCTTCAAGGGTTTTTAAGGACTCCTGGATCTCTCGGTAAGTAAAGGGTCGGCAGAGGCCCCGCTCTCCATGGCTTAGGCTAGGAGGGTTGGGCGTCTGCCGCCCTGACCGACTTACTACGCCGTAGGTCCCCGCGCCGCACCCGTCCCGCCTCTGAGTGGGGAGAGGGATGGCGCAGATAGGAAACCCCGGCGAGAGAGGCCGAAGGCCAATTCATGACCATGACTGATCCGATCGCGGACATGCTGACTCGTCTGCGTAACGCGAACTCGGCGTACCACGACACCGTGGCGATGCCGCACAGCAAGATCAAGTCTCACATCGCGGAGATCCTCCAGCAGGAGGGCTTCATCACGGGCTGGAAGGTCGAGGACGCCGAGGTTGGCAAGAACCTCGTTCTCGAGCTGAAGTTCGGCCCGAACCGTGAGCGCTCCATCGCGGGCATCAAGCGGATCTCCAAGCCCGGTCTCCGGGTTTACGCGAAGTCCACCAACCTGCCGAAGGTCCTCGGCGGCCTGGGCGTGGCGATCATCTCCACGTCGCACGGTCTCCTGACCGGCCAGCAGGCAGGCAAGAAGGGCGTAGGTGGGGAAGTCCTCGCCTACGTCTGGTAGTCGGGAACGGAGGAATAGCTAATGTCGCGTATTGGCAAGCTCCCCATCACGGTTCCCGCCGGCGTGGACGTCACCATCGACGGCCAGACGGTCGCGGTCAAGGGTCCCAAGGGCACCCTGAGCCACACCATCGTCGCGCCGATCGAGATCGCTAAGGGTGAGGACGGCGTTCTGAACGTCACCCGCCCGAACGACGAGCGTCAGAACAAGGCCCTCCACGGCCTGTCCCGCACGCTGGTGGCGAACATGATCACCGGCGTGACCCAGGGTTACGTGAAGAAGCTCGAAATCAGCGGTGTCGGTTACCGCGTCCTGGCGAAGGGCTCCAACCTGGAGTTCTCGCTCGGCTACAGCCACCCGATCCTGATCGAGGCGCCCGAGGGCATCTCCTTCAAGGTCGAATCGGCGACCAAGTTCTCGGTCGAGGGCATCGACAAGCAGAAGGTCGGCGAGGTTGCGGCCAACATCCGCAAGCTGCGCAAGCCCGACCCGTACAAGGCCAAGGGCGTCAAGTACGAAGGCGAAGTCATCCGCCGCAAGGTCGGAAAGGCGGGTAAGTAAGCCATGGCATACGGTGTCAAGATTGCTAAGGGCGACGCTTACAAGCGTGCTGCCATCAAGCGTCGTCACATCCGCATCCGTAAGCACATCTCGGGTACGGCTGAGCGTCCGCGCCTGGTCGTGACGCGCTCCAACCGCCACATCGTGGCCCAGGTCATCGACGACATCAAGGGTCACACCCTGGCGTCGGCGTCGACCCTGGACTCCACGATCCGCGGTGCCGAGGGCGACAAGTCCGCGGCCGCCAAGTCGGTCGGCGCCCTGGTCGCCGAGCGCGCCAAGGCCGCCGGTGTCGAGACTGTCGTGTTCGACCGTGGTGGTAACCAGTACGCCGGGCGCATCGCCGCCCTGGCGGACGCCGCCCGCGAAGCCGGACTCAAGTTCTGAGTCGGTTCCGTAGCTAGCGGAAACAGAGAGAGGTAATTCCAATGGCTGGACCCCAGCGCCGCGGTGGCGGTGCCGGTGGCGGCGAGCGGCGGGACCGGAAGGGTCGCGACGGTGGCAACGCCGCCGCCGAGAAGACCGCGTACGTTGAGCGCGTTGTCGCGATCAACCGCGTCGCCAAGGTTGTGAAGGGTGGTCGTCGCTTCAGCTTCACCGCGCTGGTCGTGGTGGGCGACGGTGACGGCACCGTGGGTGTCGGTTACGGCAAGGCCAAGGAGGTGCCGGCCGCCATCGCCAAGGGTGTTGAGGAGGCCAAGAAGCACTTCTTCAAGGTCCCCCGTATCCAGGGCACCATCCCGCACCCGATCACGGGCGAGAAGGCTGCGGGCGTCGTCCTGCTCAAGCCTGCTTCCCCCGGTACCGGTGTTATCGCCGGTGGCCCGGTGCGTGCCGTGCTCGAGTGCGCCGGCGTTCACGACATCCTGTCGAAGTCGCTCGGTTCGTCGAACGCGATCAACATCGTGCACGCGACCGTGGCGGCCCTCAAGGGTCTGCAGCGTCCCGAGGAGATCGCGGCTCGCCGTGGTCTGCCCCTCGAGGACGTCGCCCCCGCGGCTCTGCTGCGGGCGCGTGCCGGGGCTGGTGCTGCGTAATGGCACAGCTCAAGATCACGCAGACGAAGTCGTACATCGGCAGCAAGCAGAACCACCGCGACACCCTGCGTTCCCTTGGTCTCAAGGGCATCAACACGCAGGTCGTCAAGGAGGACCGTCCCGAGTTCCGCGGCATGGTGCACACCGTCCGCCACCTCGTGACGGTTGAGGAGGTCGACTGACATGGCGGAGCAGAACCCGCTGAAGGTCCACAACCTCCGGCCCGCCCCGGGCGCCAAGACCGCCAAGACCCGTGTGGGTCGTGGTGAGGCGTCCAAGGGTAAGACCGCTGGTCGTGGTACCAAGGGCACCAAGGCCCGTTACCAGGTTCCGGAGCGCTTCGAGGGTGGCCAGATGCCCCTCCACATGCGTCTCCCGAAGCTCAAGGGCTTCAAGAACCCGTTCAAGACCGAGTTCCAGGTCGTGAACCTCGACAAGCTGAGCGCGCTGTACCCGGAGGGTGGCGAGGTCACCGTCGAGGGTCTCGTCGCCAAGGGTGCCGTTCGCAAGAACAGCCTCGTCAAGGTCCTCGGCCAGGGTGAGCTCACCGTGGCGCTGCAGGTGACGGTCGACGCCGTCTCCGGCTCCGCCAAGGAGAAGATCACCGCCGCGGGCGGTACTGTCACCGAGCTCGTCTGACTTCCTCAGACGTGTCGATGACATGAGCGATTCCCAGCCGGGGATGCCCCACAAAAGGGGCATCCCCGGTTGGTCGTTCCAAGGGGGGCACGGTCGCCGGTAAGGTGGCGTGCACTGTCTAAGCTCCGTGCGGTCTGCCCGCACGGTTTTGTTGACTGATACGTATTCGTCGAACCTCAAGACCACCACCTCTGACGCACGCGCGCGGGGGTCGCAGGAGGCACCGTGCTCACCGCGTTCGCCCGGGCGTTCAAGACGCCCGACCTGCGCAAGAAGCTGCTCTTCACGCTCGGCATCATCGTGATCTACCGGGTGGGCACGCATGTGCCGATCCCCGGTGTCAGCTACAAGAACGTCCAGGCCTGCATCGACAACCAGAGTCAGACCCAGGGCCTGTTCGGTCTCGTCAACATGTTCAGCGGTGGCGCGCTGCTGCAGATCACGATCTTCGCGCTCGGCATCATGCCGTACATCACGGCGAGCATCATTCTGCAGCTGCTGACCGTGGTGATCCCGCGACTCGAGGCCCTCAAGAAGGAGGGCCAGGCCGGCACGGCGAAGATCACGCAGTACACGCGCTATCTGACCATCGCGCTCGCGATCCTGCAGGGCACGGGCCTGGTGGCCACCGCCCGCACCGGCACCCTGTTCAGCGGTTGCCCCGTCGCCAGCGAGATCGTTCCTGACCAGTCGATCTTCGTCACCATCACGATGGTCATCACGATGACCGCCGGTACGGCCTGTGTGATGTGGCTCGGTGAGCTGATCACCGACCGCGGCATCGGCAACGGCATGTCGATCCTGATGTTCATCTCGATCGCCGCGACCTTCCCGAGCGCCCTGTGGGCCATCAAGGAGCAGGGCTCGCTGGCGGACGGCTGGATCGAGTTCGGCACCGTGATCGCGGTGGGTCTCGTCATGGTCGGCCTGGTGGTCTTCGTCGAGCAGGCGCAGCGGCGCATCCCGGTCCAGTACGCGAAGCGCATGATCGGCCGCCGGTCCTACGGCGGGACGTCGACGTACATCCCGCTGAAGGTGAACCAGGCGGGCATCATCCCTGTGATCTTCGCCTCTTCGCTGCTCTACATTCCGGCGCTGGTCGCCCAGTTCGCGGGCGGCAACGCGGGATGGAAGCTGTGGATCGAGGCGAACCTGACCAAGGGTGACCACCCGATCTACATCGCCACGTACTTCATCCTGATCGTCTTCTTCGCCTTCTTCTACGTCGCGATCTCCTTCAACCCCGAGGAAGTCGCCGACAACATGAAGAAGTATGGTGGCTTCATCCCGGGCATCCGGGCTGGCCGTCCGACCGCTGAGTACCTGAGCTACGTACTCAACCGGATCACCTGGCCGGGTTCGCTGTATCTGGGTCTGATCGCTCTTGTGCCGACGATGGCGTTGGTGGGCTTCGGGGCCAACCAGAACTTCCCCTTCGGCGGGACGAGCATCCTCATCATCGTGGGTGTGGGTCTGGAAACCGTGAAGCAGATCGAGAGCCAGCTCCAGCAGCGCAATTACGAAGGGTTCCTCCGCTGATGCGAATCGTCCTCGTCGGGCCGCCCGGTGCGGGCAAGGGAACGCAGGCCGCGTTCCTCGCCAAGAACCTGTCGATCCCGCACATCTCCACGGGCGACCTCTTCCGTGCCAACATCAGCCAGGGCACGGAGCTGGGCAAGCAGGCGAAGGCGTACATGGACGCCGGGAACCTCGTGCCCGACGAGGTGACGATCGGCATGGCGAAGGACCGCATGGCGAAGCCGGACGCCGAGAACGGCTTCCTGCTCGACGGGTTCCCGCGCAACGTGTCGCAGGCGGAGGCGCTGGACGTGGCGCTGAAGGCCGATGACGTGAAGCTCGACGCCGTCCTGGACCTGGAGGTCCCGGAGGATGAGGTCGTCAAGCGGATCGCCGGCCGCCGGATCTGCCGCAAGGACTCCAGCCACGTCTTCCACGTGACGTACTCGCAGCCGAAGCAGGAAGGCGTCTGTGACGTCTGCGGCGGCGAGCTGTACCAGCGCGAGGACGACAGCGAGGACACCGTCCGCAAGCGCCTCGAGGTCTACCACACGCAGACGGAGCCGATCATCGACTACTACCGGACCCAGGGTCTGGTCGTGACGATCTCGGCCCTCGGCAAGGTGGACGAGGTCACCGAGCGCGCGATGGACGCCCTCAAGGGCGACAAGTAGTCAGTACGCTGTTTCGGCCGCGGTGCCCTGTCGGGGGACCGCGGCCGTACTGTTGTCTACGTACCCGCTTCGTGGGTGCGTAGCCGGTTTGTCGACGGATGACGGAGAGCGGAAGCCCCATGGTGCAGATCAAGACCCCCGAGCAGATCGCGAAGATGCGTGAGGCGGGCCTTGTCGTCGCCGCGATCCACGCCGCCACCCGTGAGGCGGCGGTGCCCGGCGCCACCACCAAGGACCTGGACGAGGTCGCCCGCAAGGTGATCGCCGAGCACGGCGCGAAGTCGAACTTCCTCGGGTACGGCGGCTTCCCCGCGACGATCTGCACCTCCGTCAACGAGGTCGTCGTCCACGGCATCCCCGACGAGAAGACCGTCTTGAAGGACGGCGACATCATCTCCATCGACGCCGGCGCGATCATCGACGGCTGGCACGGCGACGCGGCGTACACGGCGTTCGTCGGCACCGGTCACGCCCCGGAGCTGATCGAGCTCTCCCGGGTGACCGAGGAGTCGATGTGGGCCGGGCTCGCGGCCATGAAGCAGGGCAACCGGCTCGTCGACATCTCCCGCGCCATCGAGACGTACATCCGCCGCCAGCCGAAGCCGGGCGGCGGCAAGTACGGGATCATCGAGGACTACGGCGGGCACGGCATCGGCACCGAGATGCACATGGACCCGCACCTCCTGAACTACGTCGAGCGCCGCCGCGGCAAGGGCCCCAAGCTGGTCCCCGGCTTCTGCCTCGCGATCGAGCCGATGGTCTCCCTCGGCACCCCGCGCACGGAGGTCCTGGAGGACGACTGGACCGTCATCACCACGGACGGCACGTGGTCTTCGCACTGGGAGCACTCGGTGGCGCTGACGGAGGAGGGCCCGCTGGTCCTCACGGCTCCCGACTGCGGCCGGGCGAAGCTGGCGGAGTACGGGGTGACGGCGGCGCCGGACCCGCTGGGCTGAGCCGGGTCCGACGGACGGAGTCCGGCGCAGCCGCTCGAAGCTTGTGAGGCGCCCCGGCGCCGAGCCCGCGAGAGCGGCGTCCAAGATTGGTCGACTGGACCGTCATCACCACGGACGGCACCTGGTCCTCGCACTGGGAGCACTCGGTGGCGCTGACGGAGGAGGGCCCGCTGGTCCTCACGG
>RBWT01000001.1 GCA_004010275.1 Streptomyces huasconensis | reverse complement strand
GCGAGGACGCCGCGCAGGCCGCGCTCGGCAACGTCGCGGGCCCGCTGAAGGCCGCGCTCGACGTCCTGCGCGACCTGCGCAACGAACTGCGCCGCGTCGTCGACCACCGCGGCGTCTCCGGCGCCTCGCGCCGCGCGCACCTCGACCGCTGGTACACCCCGCTCAACGCGTTCCTCTCGATCGGCCCGCCGCGCCGCCGCGTCGAGGAGATGACGGCGCTGATCGAGGCGGGCGTCCTGGACGTGCTCGGGCCGCGCCTGAGCGTGCGGCCGGACGGCGGGGCGTTCCTCGCGCACTCCCCGGACGTACCGGGTTCCGATGTGCGCGTCACGACACTCATCGAGGCCCGGCTCCCCGAGCCGGACCTTCGCCGCACGGCGGACGACCTGCTCGCGGCGCTCCTCGAAGCCGGCCGGTGCCGCCCCCACGCCGTCGACGGTCACGAGACGGGAGGGCTGGACGTGACCGCCCGCCCGTACCACCTGATAGACCGTCAAGGGCGGCCGCACGCACGGCGGTTCGCGTTCGGCGTGCCCACGGAAGGGGTGCACTGGGTGACGGCCGCCGGCGCCCGGCCCGGCGTCGACTCGGTCACCCTGTCGGACGCCGACGCCATCGCGCGGGCCGCGCTGCGCACCGCCACCGGGCGCGCCGGAACACCACCGGAGGGGGAAGCGGAACCTCCGAGGGACCGAATGTTGAACTTGCAAGCACTAATGAGGTGACCCTAATCTTGGGCCTCCGCTCGGTTCCGTCCCCAACCGAAGGAGTCCTCCACCATGACCAGACGCCTCGACAGCGCCCAGCCCTACGCCTTGGGCCTGTTCCGCATAGTGATCGGGCTGCTCTTCGCCTGCCACGGCGCGGCCTCCCTCTTCGGCGTCCTCGGCGGCGCCGGCGGTGACGGCAGCACCATCGACGCCGGCACCTGGCCCGGCTGGTACGCGGCCGTCATCCAGCTCGTCGGCGGCGGCCTGGTCCTCCTCGGCCTCGGCACCCGCGCCGCCGCGTTCATCTCGTCCGGCTCGATGGCCTACGCCTACTTCAAGGTCCACCAGCCGGAGGCGCTGTGGCCCATGGAGAACGGCGGCGAGGCCTCGGCGATCTTCTGCTGGGCGATGCTGCTCCTCGTCTTCACCGGGTCCGGCGCGTTCGGCGTGGACCGCCTCTTCGCCGCGCGCGGCACGAGCGAGGACGACAAGACCTCGGAGCGCGCCCCGGTCACCGCCTGACCCCCGCCGCGCCCCGCCACGTGACGGCGCCCCCTTTCCCGTACGTACGAGGGAGGGGGCGCCGTCACGTGTACGGGGGCCTGGTCCTTGGCCCGGTGAAGGCGGCCCGGCGTACAGATGAGCCCCCAGCGGAGCTGCGCCGTCACGTGCGGCGTACGCTGTACAGCTGTCAATCAGGCCGCCCCTGCCGTTCCCCGCGACGCAGCGGCAACGCGCTGCCGATCGGGGAAACAACGGGGAGTTGTGGTGCTGGAGAGTGTGGGGGCGCTGACCGGCAGCCCATGGATCTACGCGGTCGTGGCCCTGTCCGTTCTGTTCGACGTCTTCGTGCCGGTGCTGCCGAGCGGCGTCCTCGTGATCATGTCGGCCACCGCGGCGGCGCCGCGGGCACCGGCCGCGTTCCGCACAACGTGCCCGACATCCTGCTGCTCACCCTGAGCGCGGCCACCGCGTCGGTCCTCGGTGACATGGCCGCCTTCCGCCTGGCCTGGCGCGGCGGCGACCGGCTCGACCGCGCCATCGCCCGCTCCCACAGGCTGACCACCGCACAGGAACGGCTCGGCGCGGCGCTCTCCCGGGGTCGGCGGCGTCCTCTTCGTCATCGCGCGCTTCGCCCCGGCGGGCCGTCGATCGTCTCGCTCGGCGCGGGCGCGGCCCACCGCAAGCTGCGGGAGTTCCTGCCGTGGTCCGTGCTCGCGGGCCTGGCCTGGGCCGGCTACAGCGTGGCGCTCGGCTACTTCGGCGGCCAGTGGCTCGGCGCGACCTGGCTCGCCACGGGCGTCTCCCTGCTCGCGCTCTTCGCGGCGGGCTCGGTGGCGGCGTTCCTGGTACGCCGCCCGAGGCCGACGGGCTGAGCGTGCCTTGAGGGGCGGCCTGGGTACGGGGGCGCATGGCTACGGGGGTGGCCATGACTAAGGGGGCGCACGGCTTATGTGCGCTGAGGCGCATGTGGCGTATGCACGGCGTTGAGGCTGCGGCCCGGCAGCGAACCCGGGAGCGTGACCCGGGGAGGTGACGGTTGCGGGGGCTACGACGCGCGGGCCCCGCGTACCTCGAGTCCGGCGAGCAACTCCGCGGTCGCCTCGGCCACGGCGTCGACGGCCCGGTCGAAGACCTCGCGGTTGTGCGCGGCCGGGGCGCGGAATCCGGACACCTTGCGTACGTACTGAAGCGCGGCGGCCCGGATCTCCTCCTCGGTGGCGTCGTCGGGGATGGCGGGCGGACGGAGCGTCTTGATGCTTCGGCACATGCCTCCAGCTTGCCACCGCGGGGCGGCGCGAGGGCGGGGCTCAGCGGCACCGCCCACGCCCCCGGCCCCACGCCCCCAGCCCGGCACCCCGGCGGCCGGGAGCCCGACCGACGACTCAGACCACCCCGTGTCGTCCACTCCCTCAATTCGAACGGGAGTACCATTACATCCGTGCCTCCTTCCGCTTCCCCAGACTTCCCGAGCGACCTCCTCGCCGCCCAGGAGGAACTGCACCAGGTCCGCTCCGAACTGCTGGCCCTGCTCAAACGCCTGCCCTGGTCCGTCACCCCCCTGGACGGCTTCAGCGACACCGGCGGCTGGCGCAGCGTGGAGCGCCCCGCCTCCCCCGGCTGGACCCCGGACGAACAGGCCGAGGTAGAGAAACTCCGCGCGCGGGAGCGGGAGTTGGCGGTCATCGTGACCTGCCACCAGTACTGGGAACAGCTCTCGGGCCCGGACGTGGTCACCGCAAGGGCACGCCTCAAACACGCCCACGACCCCACCGAGGCCCCCGACCCCGCCGACCACTGAACGGAGCCGGGCACACGCAGACAGTTCACGCCCCTCTGAGATGCTGTGGACATGCCAGCCCTCGTCGCCCCGCTGATGCCCGCCGGTTGCCTGGCGGCGGTCCCCCAGCCGACCCTGCCCGCGGAGAACGGTCTGCTGCTGCGCCCCTGGCTCCTGACGGACGCCCCTGCCGTCGTGAAGGCGTTCGAGGACCCGGACATCCAGCGCTGGCACCTCAAACGAGCCGACTCCGAAGCGGAGGCCCGGCAGTGGATCACGCGATGGCAGCAGGGCTGGCAGGACGAAGCAGCAGCGCACTGGGCGGTCGTCGACAACGACAGCGGCGGCGGTAACAGCGAAGGCGGTGGCGTCCTCGGCCGGGTCTCGCTGCAGTCAGTGATCCTCGCGGGCGGGCAGGCCGAGATCGCGTACTGGACCGCGCCCTGGGCCCGCGGTCGCGGTGTCTGTTCCCGCGCGGTCACGGCCGTGAGCGACTGGGCACTGGGCGAGGCCGGCTTCCACCGCCTCGAATTGGGGCACTCGACGCTCAACGACGCTTCGTGCCGCGTGGCGGTCAGGACGGGGTTCGTACTGGAGGGCGTCCGCCGCAACGCGCTGCTGCACGCGGACGGCTGGCACGACATGCACCTCCACGCCCGGGTCCGCGCCTGATGGCGAAGTGGAGATCACCAGAGAGTTGATCTCCTGAAAAACTCCTGAACGATCGCAGTGGAGCCCCTCACCGATCACGGTGAGGGGCTCCACTACTGGTCAGACCCGGTGGGCGCGGACGGTTTCGAACCGCCGACATCCTCCTTGTAAGAGCGTCGCTCCGAAGATCCAGGCTGACCGAGGTTCGCCGAGACTCGCCGAGGGCATTTTCACCCCCTCGTGGTGGGTGCTTCACGGAGGTCGCCGAGACTCGCCGAGGGGTGTCGAGGAGGCTTTGTGGACTCCTTGTGGACTTCACTCCGATTCGATCACTCAACGGCACGGAGTCCACTTCCCTCCTGCGCGTCCCCCGTCAGCGCAGCACGCACGGTCTCACGCGCCCCGTCACTCTCGTGCGTATAGATCCACGTCACCTTGCCGCCGCGCTTCTGCCCCAGGAACGCCTGAGCATCCCGCTCCTTGACACCAGCGTGGTGCAGGCGCGATGTCGTGTTGTGCCGGTACTCGTAGATCCGGGGCCACCACTCAATGCGCTGCGTCTCCGGGTTGATGACCTTCCGGGCCACGCCCGCCTGCTCCGTTGCTCGCTTCCAGGGGCGCTGCAGGTTGTTCATGTTGAGCGCCCCACCACGTGGGCCGCGAATGAGCAGCTCCTCAACGTGGAGGTCGAACCCGTTGCCGATCCGGGAGCGGGTCGCCTTCGGCTCCCACTTCTCGATCATGAACTGCAAGGCGTTCCAGGCCCGCGGAGTGAGGGGGACCGCACGGAACCCCGCCTCGGTCTTGGGTACGGCCTGGCGGCGCAGGCGCCCGCCATCCAGCACCAGAATTTCCTTGATGTAGACGACCCGCTCGTCCTCGTCGAGGCAGTGGCGCCGCAGGCCTGCGTACTCCCCCGGCCTCATCGCGGTCTCGTCTGCGATGTCGCGGAAGATGTACTGGTAGTACTCCGGCAGCGCAGCATGGATCAGGGCGTACTGCGCAGGACTCGGCGGCTTGAGGTCGTCTGGGTGCTTCACGTTCTTGGGGGCGGTGATCTCCAGGTGGACGGCGGGGTTCACACTGATCCGCTCGCCATCCTTGATCGCTGCATCCAGCAGAGCGACGAGGAGTTCCTTCACTTTCTTCTGCGTCTCGTGGCCCTTGACCTCGTGAGTGAGCCACTTCTGCAGGGCCATGAACTCCAGGTCGATCAGCCGGTATCCGGACCATCGCGGCTTGATGTGGGCGTTCCACAGGCTGAGCTTGCGGTTGCGGGTCTTGACGGCTCCCTTCTTCTGGTGGACCTCCCACCAGCTCACCCACCACGTCTCAAGGCGGATCTTCCCGCGTGCAGGGTCGCGGTACTGCCGCTCGCGCACGGCGGTACGGGTCTTGTCAAGGAACGCTTCGGCCGCGGCCTTGCCGCCGTCCCTGATCGGGAAGTTCTTCGACTTCTGCTTTCCCGTCGGGTCGCGGAATCGCGCCTGCCACGAACCGATGCAGTCGCGCCGCGGCCGGCGTTCGCCGTACTCGTCGGCCGGGTATTCCGTCATGCACCTCTGGCAGCCGCAGCCCTTGCTCGGGATCTGCCGTGGATTGTTCAGTACTCTACGCGCCACGTTTGATCACCTGCTCACTCCTCCGCTGGATGGGGATACGAGGCAGCACCGTGACGGGCTCCCCGCACCAGCAGACTGCACCCAACTCCGGTTGCTGCACGGCGAGTTCGGCGAGAATCGCCCTGACTACGGTGACAGCGTGTGCGCGACTGAGGGTGCACGGAAGCACAATGGTGCCCTCGGAGGCATCGAACGGTGCTGGCTCGCACTCAGGCGAGAATCGAATGCGGACGCACATGAAAAACCCCCGTCATCGCAGGCATCGTGATCCTGTCGCCGATGGGGGAGGGCAACGGCCAGTCGTCCGACCGTACATCCACTTGATGGAATTTTCGACCAGTGTTGAGCGAGTCGTTCCGCAGACAGACACACTGAGTGAGCGAGTCCGTTTTACGGAGACCAGCAAGACACCCTCAGGGTTGTACGGCGGATCACTTCGCCTTGGTACGGCCCTCGTAGAGGTCGCGCATCGCCCGGAGTTGGGCCTCAGCGATCTCCTGCCCTTCCCTGGGGAGGCTCCGGACGAGGTCGAGGATGCGCGTCTCCGCGTCTGGCGAAAGTGGGCCGGGGCCGACGCGTTCGGTGGCGGCGAAGAGTTCCTCGAGCGTGAACTTGGGGAACTCGGCGGCCAGGCGGTGCAGCGCGTCGGGGCGCGGCTTCCTCTTCCTGTGGCTCCACGTGTTCACGGTGGAGACGGACACGCCAATGCGCGTCGCGATGGCGGACTCAGTGACGGTGTACTCGTCCTTGAGCCGCTTGAGGAGTTGCGCAAAGTCCTCGTCGTGCTGGCGGCTGCCCTCTTTCTCCACGCGGCAAGAGTGCCCGACGCTTCTACTTTTCTCAAGTGAAAGTAGAAGCGTGGCGCAATACGGACGCAGCGCACGACCTCCCCGTCACGCACCCCGGCGTGCAGGCATATGACCAGAGAATAGAACGACTCTTCGATGCCCGTAAGGCACTCGGCGGAACTCGGCCGAACCCGTTGACTCCTTGCGACTTCGACTGTAGAAATGTCACATCACCACGAAGACGCGGTGAGCGACACCACCACCACGCACGGGGTCCACATGCCGAAAGTCAGCCGCAAAAGCGAGGGCGAGCCACTTAGAGCCGCGATGAAGCGCGCCGGCCTCTCCGGTCCGGAACTCGCCGAGGCCACCAGAGAGGTGGACCCGAGCGGCAAGGGCATCAGCCCGGCGGCCGTTGGGCGACTCACAGGCCGCGGCAAATCCGCTCGCTCACAGTGCGAACTCGCGACGGCATGGCTCATCGCCGAGGCACTGCACCGGCGAACGAGCGCCCCCCTCCAGGAGCTGTTCAGCATGCCCTCACGTTCGACTACGACAGTAGAAAGGTCAAGGTCTCATGCCGACGAAGGCTGAACGGGTCACCCCCCTCCCCGCCAATCTCGTTCCGCTGCTCACTCAAAAGCAGATCGAGACGTACTACGGCGTCTCGGACTGGCAGATCCTCCA
Organism: Streptomyces huasconensis; assembly: GCA_004010275.1. Classification (GTDB taxonomy): domain Bacteria; phylum Actinomycetota; class Actinomycetes; order Streptomycetales; family Streptomycetaceae; genus Streptomyces; species Streptomyces huasconensis. The sequence continues at coordinate 126,664 of RBWT01000001.1, read as the reverse complement.
GTGGATCAAGGCCGGGATGCCCACCGAGCCCTTCGCGGGCCGCGGTCGGCGCTTCTCCCTCGCCCGGTGCGAGGCCTGGCACGCCGCGAACGACCAGGCCGCCAGCGCGGATGCCGAAGCCGACGAACTCGTCGCCTCCGCCTGACTCACCCCTCAACGCGCCGAAGGGCCGCTCCGACTTGCCGGCCTGAGCGACCCCACGACTACGGCGCCCCAACCAATCCAGAAAGAGAGGCCCCGATGGCCACTGAGACTACCGACTCGATGGGCAAGGCCGAACAGGCCCTGGCCAGGATGGATGAGGCAGCGGCCCGCGCCCACGCACTCGTCACCCGCTTGATCAGCGAGCACCGCTCCATGCCGCAGCTTCTCGCCGTCCACGTCGAGGCATCCACGAACCGGGCGTTCGTCGGGTTGCAGCCGAGGACCGAAGCCGATGCACGGCTTTGGGCTGAGGCCCTGGGCGTGACGCTGGAGACGTCGAAGCGCAGCCAGGACGACCACGGCTACTACGTGCACCTCTGCGCCGAGTTCGTGCTGGACGGCGTGCAGGTGCGGCTCGGTTCGGCGGAGTGGGTGTCTGCGGCTCGTGCCGCCGAGGCGGTGGCGGCATGAGCGCCCCGCTGGTGGTGAACACGACGGACGGTACGTGCTGGACGCGGCGTGCGGTGACGCGCGGCGGACTGCCGCTGTACGCCCCGGAAGGCGTGTGCTCATGCCCGGAGTTCGTGATGGTGACGGAGGCGGAGCTGGCGGAGCACGGGATCGTCGGGTCGGCCGACGTTCTGCCGGTGCCGGTGGGTGCGGCATCAGACTCGGTGGCCGGTGAGACGGTCGCGGCGCTGACGGACACGCTCGACGCGCATCTCGCGGGGCAGCGCGAGCTGGAGCAGCTGCAGGCGCGGGTCGCGGAGTTGGAGGCGGAGCGGCACTCGACGAACGAGGTGCTGTCGGACGCGATGGTCGCGGCGTCGGCGGACAAGCTGACGCGGCTCCTGGCCCCGACGCAGGCCCTCCGCGAGGACGAGCCCGTGGCCAAGCAGCCGCCGATCGTGTACCACGCGGAACACCCTGACTCCGGGATCGTCCTCGGTACGTACTCCAACCGTGAGGCGGCCGTCGCGCACTGCGAGGCGCTCGCCACGCGTGAAGGTGCGACCGGTCTCGTCTCGTGGGTGCCCGACGACGGCGACGCGTTCAGCCCCGAAGAGCTGACGTACTTCGACGTCGAGTACTGCGACGGCGACGACGTGCCTGTCCAGACCTGTACGGGCTACGTCGTGACGCCGCTGGAGATCGCCTCCGCGTACGACGAGGAGGCCGACGAATGAGCGCCGACCGTACCCCCGTCACCGGGCCCTTCCGTATTCACGTGGACGCCCGCCCCACCGGGGTCGGCCTCGACGTGACGCACTATCTCACCGCCGTTGTCCTCGGCCTCGCGCAGGCGGCGGACGAGGACGGCGAAGGTCTCCTCGATGACCTGCGGAACATCGCCGAGTTGGCGCGGTCGGCTGCGCACCAGGGTTCGGACTCGCACGCCGCGCATGAGCGGGACGAACGGGTCGCCGATCTCCTGGCGGAGGTCGCGGACGACGGGGTGATCCCGGTATACGGGGCGCAGGTTGGGCGGCTGCGGGATCGGCTCGCGGTGCTGACGGCGCCGCGTTCGGTACCGGGCCAGCGTGAGGCAGGTGCCGCATGAGCACCGACCCCACCACCGCCATCAACCCGCGCGACGTGCTGTACACCGTGCTCCGCGACCTGATCGGGCACCGCGAGGCCGCCCGGCTGATCGCGGCCAACGACGCCTCCGTACGCGCCGAGGAGAAGGCCACCGCTGCGGCGGCGACGGCCACTTCGGGCGCTGACCCGCTGATCGTGGACCGCTTCGACACCGCGATGGAGCCCGCCCCGGAGGACCCGCCCGGCCTCATCGTGGGCGCCATCGCCGCCGACGGGCAGCCGGTCGCGCTGTTCTTCGACGCGGAGGACCGCGCCAAGGTCGCCGCCTGGCTCGCCCCCGGGCCCGTCGACTCCTCTCGCGAGCGCCGCCTGGAGCAGCTTCTCGACACCATCCGCACCCACGGCGGCCAGTGGAACACCGGTCGCGTGCAGGACATGCGGCGCCGCAAGGGCCGCACCACGAAGCGGTCTACCGCCCGGCTCGACCTCGCCGAGCTGTGCCGCCGAGGCCACCTCGATGAGCACGGCCCGGAGAACGACCGCTACTACGCCCTCGCCCGGAAGGCGGACCGCGATGCCTGAGCAGATCACCCGCCGCGACTGGCTCCTCGCCGCCATACAGCGCGAGTCCGGCCCGATCACGACCGGCCGCGCCGAGCAGCTCCTCGCCACCACGTCGTGGAGCTGCCACCGCAACACCGCCCGCAAGGACCTCCGCGCCCTCACCCGGCGCGGGGCCCTGCGCCCGGTGGACACCGACGGCCGCCGCGCCTACCAGACCACGATCACCGGAGAGGACGTCCGCCCGTGAGTCACCGCACTTACATCAGCCACGCCCGTGTGGCGGCCTGCCTCAGGCAGAAGCCGGGCGTCTGGCAGTTCGTCGGCGAGTACCGCACCGCTTCCAGTGCAGCCCGCACTGCCAGCCTGATCCGGACCGCGTCCCAGGCGACTGGGAGCAACTACGCCCCGGCCGGGGCTTTCGAGTCCCGTACGCGTCTGACCGACGACGGGACGGTCGTCGAAGCCCGTTACGTCGGCGAGGAGCACGGCAAGTTCCGGGCCCGTCCGCAAGCCGACGTGGAGCGGGTCCTCGGCCAGATCGAGCGTGGTGAGGTCCGCGCCGGGCCCGAGGCCGCCCGCGAGATCGCCGCCAAGGCGGAGGCCGCATACGGCGCCGCCTGGGCCACCGACCGGGCATGGGCCGACGCCCTCGCTTCCCTCACCGACACGACTTCGAAGGACTGCCGCTCATGACCGGTCCCGAGCACTACATCGAAGCCGAACGCCTCCTGCAGAGCATGAAGACGGACCGCGGGGCGCTCCTCATCGACGAGGGCACCGCCGAAGTCCTCGCCGCCGCGCAGGTACACGCCACGCTCGCCTCCGCCGCTGCCACCGCTCTCGGCGTGCCGCTCGACGGCGAGACCGACAGCGGCATGCCACAGCGCGACGCCGAAGCCTGGTGGGCCGTCGCCGGGGTCAAGCCGCAGAAGCGGGTCGATGCCTGATGACGAACACGACGACGGTCGGGGCCACTTCGGCCCCGGCCGCCGGCCGCCGCTCGAAGAAGAGCGAGCCGACCGGCCCCGACCGCATCCCCAAGCCCTCCCAGGGCTGGTACCGCGACAAGGTCACCGGCGCCAAGCTGCGCCGCGTCACCACCATCCTCGAACAGGGCTGCTCCAAGGGCGACGCCCTCACCCACTGGGCAGGCAACATCACGGCCGAGACGGCGATGAACAACCTGCCCTACCTCGTCGGCTGCTCCCGCCACCCCGTCGAGCGGGCCGAGGCGTACGACTGGCTGCGCCGCGCCCACACCCGCAAGAAGGACGAGCGCGCCGACATCGGCACCGCCGTCCACAAGCTCGTCGAAGCGCACGTGCTGGGCACGCCGATGCCCGCCGAGCTGCTCGACGACGAGGAGATTGCGCCGTTCCTCGACCACTTCCTCCGCTTCGTCGCAGAGTGGCAGGTCGAGTTCGAGGCGTCCGAGATGGTCGTCGGCAACGAGGACGAGGGCTATGCGGGCACCCTCGACTACCTGCTCCGCTCTCCGCTGATCGCGGCCGCGCTCGCCGCGTACTTCGACACGGACGTGCCTGTGGGCTCCGTGTTCATGGGCGACACGAAGACCGGCGGCGAGCTGGACGTCAAGGGCGTGTACCCCGAGGCGTCGTTGCAGATGGCCGCGTACCGCAAGGCGAAGGTGGCGTGGCTGCGGGACGGCTCGAAAATCCCGATGCCCGCGACGTTCTGGTCCGGCGTCGTCCTGCACCTGCGGCCCGAGGGCTACCGGCTCATCCCGGCCGTCGCCGACGACGCCGTCTACCGGGCGTTCCTCACCGTCAAGGCCAACGCCGAGTGGACGTCCGGCCTGTCGAAGACGGTCATCCGCCCCGCCCTCACCCTCCCCACCACGAACAGCGAAGAGAGGGCCGCCTGATGCCCATCATCGATCTTCAGCGCCGCATGCGGCAGCTCGGCGAGATCCGCATCGGCCACGTCGTGCCGACCGGCAAGACCCGCCGCGACGGCAAGCCCGGCACCCGCCCGGCCAAGCTGAACCACTTCCGCTTCACCAGCCCGTCGCGGGAGATCCTCACCGAGGTCGCGCCTTGTACGGCGGCGAGGTCAAGCCGTGGACCCCCGCGAACGGCGGCCCGGCCGAGTTCGAGGTGTACTCCACCACCAACCGGCTCCCGGTCCTCATCCCCCCGCGCGACGCCGTGTCCCAGTGGTACGAGCTGTACGCCGGATCGAAGTGCCAGCGCCGCTGCGACGGCGTCACCGAGCACAAGAAGGACCGGCCCTGCATCTGCGACCCGGACAACCGCGAGTGCTCCATCACCACCCGCGTCAACGTCATGCTCCGCGACGTCCCCGCGCTCGGCCAGTGGCTCCTCGTCTCGAAGGGCTACTACGCCGCCGTCACCCTGCCGCCCGCCGCCGAACTCCTGGCGCAGGCCGGCGGCTACGTCGCCGGATGGCTCGGGGTGGAGGAGAAGCTCGTCCAGCGCGACGAGGGCCCGGCCCGCTTCATGGTCCCGACCCTGGACGTCGAGATCACCCCGGCCGCCCTCATGGAGGGCCAGATCACCGGCGCCCCGGCGGCCGTGGCCACGGGCCCGGAGCGGGCGGCGATCGCAGCTGCCACGACGGCCAGCACGGCGCCGCAGAGGGACTACCTCCTGGAGGCGAAGGAGGCTGCCACCCAAGCCGAGGCGTTGGTCATCTTCCAGGCGGCCAAAGATGCCGGTGCGCCCGTCGCGTACCAGGAGCAGATCAAGGCGATCGGCCTGAGCAAGCCTGCCGTCCCGGCGTCCACACAGGAGCCGAAAGAGGAGCGGCAGGCACCGCCCTCGCCCGCCCCGGACGAAGAAGTGCACGACGGCGAGATCGTCGAGGACGACGACACCGAGGCGATCTGGTTCCAGATCATCGCCGCCGCCGGGCCCCTCGGCCTCACCACCGACGACGTCGAAAAGCGGTTCGCCGAGGAGAACGGCGGGCTTCACCCGGCGACCGCCTCTGCTGAGCGGCTCGGCGCGTTCCTCGCCTCCCTGAAGGGAGACCGGACATGAGCTGGTACCTCGGCCGCCTCTGCGGCTTCGACCTGGAGACCACCGGCATCAACGTCGAGGCCGACCGCATCGTCACCGCGTGCATCGTCCAGTGCGGCGGCGGCGCCCCCGTCCAGTCCGCGACATGGATGGCCGACCCGGGCGTCGAGATCCCCGAGGGCGCCGCGAAGGTCCATGGGATCACCACCGAACGGGCGCGCGCCGAGGGCCGCCCCGCGGCCGAGGTCGACGAGCAGCTGGTGGCCGCGCTCGCCGAGGTCGTCCTCGCCGGGACCCCGGTCGTCGCGATGAACGCCTCCTTCGACCTGACGATCCTCGACAGGGAGGCCCGTCGCCACGGCGTGCAGCCCCTCGTCGACATCGTCGGCAAGGATCTGCGGGTCGTCGACCCGCTCGTCCTGGACAAGCACATCGACCGTTACCGCGCGGGCCGGCGGACGCTCACGCACCTCTGCCGGACCTACGGGACGCGCCTCGACGCCGCGCACTCGGCGGACGGTGACGCGCTCGGCGCGTGCCGGGTCGCTTGGTGCATCGCCCAGCAGTACGCCGAGATCGGCAGCATCGGCCTCGACGTCCTGCACGAGCAGCAGATCGAGTGGGCGCGCGAGCAGGCCGAGTCCCTCGCGGAGCACTTCCGGAGCACGCCCGGCAAGGAGCACCAGGCCGACGGCGTCCGCGTCGAGTGGCCGCTCCTCCCGGCCCAGCGCCAGGCAGGTGACCGCTGATGTGGGGTCTGACGCGTCGGCGCCGCCGAGACTGGCTCGTCGCCGAGCTGCACGCGCGCACCCAGCGCGCCGAGGCCGAGCGTGACGCCGCGCAGAAGGAGGCCGCCGCTGAGCGGGCGGCCGCCATCCGCACCGCTGGCCGCAACACGATCCTCACCGAGCAGATCGAGCGACTGGCTGCCGCCGAGGCGGCTCACGACGCGGACATCGAGGCCATGGCCGACCGCATCGACCGCCTGGTGCGCGCCTGCGCCCGCTACCGGGCCGATCGAGTGAGCGCCGAGCGGGACGCTGCACGGCTTCAGGGCCGTCTCGACGACGCCCTCGGTCTCACCAGCCCGGCCGTCGAGGCGGGCGCGGACTGGCAGAAGCGCCGCCAGGACGCGATTCCCGGAGGTGTCGCATGAGCCCCCTCACCGCCGTACGGCGACTGCTCCGCGGTCCCGGCCGCCACCGCCCCGGCAACCCGCCGGCCTCGGCCGTCGAGGCGCCCTCGCTCCTCGACGAGGAGGCCCTCACCGAGGCCATGGAGGACGGCGGCATCGAGGCCAACGGGCCCGCCTGGTGCGGCGCCGAGCAGCGCACCACCTTCCACGCCTTGCACACCGACGGCAGCCGCACCTGCTGGACATGCCGCCACGTCACCGGGAACGAGCAGTGACCGCACCCACCCTCTTCGACACCGAGGCACCGGCCGCCACCACGGCGGCGGGCCCCGGCCCACCACCGACATCCCCAAGGTCATCGGCCTCGACGTCGCCATGGGCATCACCGGCATCGCAGGCGAAGGCTGGACCGACTACGTCAAGGCCAAAGGACAGTCCCAGCACTCCCGCTTCGAGCAGCAACTCGCCGGGATCGCCGACCACATCCGGCACGCCCGCTTCGTCGTCATCGAGGGCGCCGCCTACGGCCACAACAACCAGGGCGCCGACGCACTCGCCGCGATGCGGTGGATGGTCCGCCACGACCTGTGGAAGCGCCGCATCCCGTACGCCGTCGTGACACCGGGGCAGCGCATGATCTACGCCGTCGGAACCGCGGCCCCCACCGACTCGGCAACCGGAAAGCGTCTCAAGGGCACCGCCCTCAAGGGCGCCCTGCGGCAAGCCGTCGCCGAGACATACGGCATCACCACCGAAGGCGAAGCGAAGTACGACCAGGCCGACGCCTACATCCTCATGGCGATGGGCCTGCACTGGCTCGGCTACCCGCTCGCCGTCGTCCCGGACACCCACCGCCGCGCGATCGACTCGGTGCGGTGGCCGGACCGAGCGGCGGTGACCGCCCGATGAAAATTCGCGCTGACATCGCCGAACTCCTGCACGCCGGCCTCTCGGACCGAGCCATCGCCCGACAGCTCTCTGTGGACGCCAAGAAGACCGTCCGTCCCGCGCGCGAAGCTCTCGGCCTGCCGAGGTCTCGCCCCGGCCGGAAGCCCGCAGCCACGGCCGAGGATCTGTTCTGGCGCCGCACACAGCCTGTGGACGGTGGCCACCTGCTCTGGACAGGAGCCCGCGGCGCAGCGAGCCAGGGCAGCTGTCCGTTCCTCCGCCACGGCGGCAGGGTGCACACCGCCTACCGGATCGCCTTCCGCCTCAAGCACGGTCGCGAGCCCGAAGGCCGCGTCACCCCCACCTGCGCCCGGGACGGCTGTGTCGCCCCGGACCACGTCGAGGACCGCCGCCTCCGCGAGCGTACGCAGGCCACCTTCGACGCGATCTTCGGGGCGGTGAGCCAGTGATGGCCGTCCATCACACCCCCTACCAGCGCGCCACCCCCACCACCCCAACCGTCATCGACTGGCGACGGCGCGGCGCATGCGGCTCCGTCGAACCGGAGGTCATGTTCCCCGGCACGAAGTCCGAGGACATCGACGCCGCCAAGGCCGTCTGCACCCGGTGCCCCGTCTACCGCACCTGCCTGCGCGACATCATCCGCCACGAAGGCGGCATTCATCCCGACAACAGGCACGGCGTCGTCGCCGCCCTCACCGGCCGAGAACGGCACGCAGTGTGGCGGCAACTGAAGAGGCGCGGGCTGATCACGTGACCGGCCCGCGCGCGGACAAGTCCAGCCCGGCCGAGTGCACCCACTGGATCGGCGCCGAACGGCACCACTGCCAATCCACCGACCAAGTTCGCCGCTACCTCACCGGCCCCCGCTGCCCCGACCACACCCCCAGCGCCCTGCGCGGCCGCTCCGAGGTCCCGCCCGGGCCCGGCCTCCCCGCCGATGCCTGGACCACCCCGTCCCCGCTCTCCGACTCGGCGCTGTTCGACGACCGCGCCGTCGCCAGCGGCAAGCGCCGCTCCGCCCCGCACACGTACCGCGCAGCACAGGCCGCAGTACGCCACGAGAAAGGCACCTGATGACTGACATCAAGTTCGACAGCAAGGTCCTCGAAGACGTCAAGGACGCCCTCGAAGAGCACGCCCCCGACATGTTCAAGCAGCGCAAGGGGCGTTGGATGGCCGTCGTCGAGCTGGCCCACGTCGAGCGGGTCGAGCCGGGCCCGGACGAGGACAAGTTCCCCTCCGTCAAGCTCCGCATCGTCGCCATCGAGGTCGCCGACAACGACTTCGCCGACGAACGGCTCCGCGAACTCCAGCGCGGCCTGTACCGCCTCCGCACCAAGGGCGGCACCCTCGACGGCGAACTCGACCCCGACATCCAGCAGGCCCGCGACGTCCTCAAGCACGGGTCCGGCCTCCTCGTCGGCAGCCAGGCCTGATGACCGGCCGGCCGCAGGGCAGCGCCCCTTCCCCCACGAAGCGCTGCCCCGCGTGCCGGGCCCCCATCCTTCCTCAGCTCGTCGGCGACCGCGCCGCACTCCACATCACCGCAGACCTCACCCCGCTCACCCCCGACGAGCAGACCGCATTCCGCGAGCCCAACCGGCTCATCTGGTGCCTGCGCACCTCCCGGACGGGCGCCCAGACCCTCGCCTGGATTCAGACGTGGCACCCGCCCGACTGCCCCCACCCCCATGTCACCGAACACCGATGCCCGCCCGCCGACCCCAGCACCCTGTTTTGAGGAGCCAGCACGTGAGCAACGTCCGCCGCATCCCGCACAACTCGGCGGACGACGACGCCCTCAACCGCACCTCACCCCACGACGCCGAGGCCGAGAACCTCGTGGGCGGCGTCATCATGCACGACCGCACCGCCTACCTCGAATGCGCGGCGGTCCTCGACCGCGACGACATCTACCAGCCCTCCATCCGCCTCATCTGGGACGTCGTCGGCGGCATGGTCGCCGAGAACAAGCAACTCCACCCCGTCATGGTCCGCGCCGAGATCGAGAAACTCGGACGCCTCCGTGAGGTCGACGGCGGCACCCTCCTCGACCGCCTCGGCTCCGACTACATCCCCGGCGCTATGGCGCAGGCCTTCGCCGAGCGGATCGCCGACAAGGCCCGCATCCGCCGCCACGACGAACACGCCATCCGCATCAAGACCGAGATCGCCCGCGGCGCCACCGCCGAGGAACTCGACAAACTCACCGACGACCACCACCAGCGCGAGCAGCTCCGCGCCCACACCGGCCGCGGCCCCAGCCACCTCACCAGCGCCTTCCTCGACTGGGACCCCTTCTACGCCACCGACTTCGGCGCCGTCCAACTCCTGCCCGGCAAACTCCTCGCCCCCGGTCAGCAGATCACCATCGTCGGCGACGGCAAGGCAGGCAAGTCCCTCCTCGTCCAAGAGTGGCTTTGGCGCATGGCCACCGGACAGTCCTTCCTCGGCGACCGCCCCCAGCCGCCCATTCCGCTCCTCTACGTGGACGCGGAGAACGGCCACCAGGACATCCAGGAACGATTCCTCTCCTACGGCGCCGGGCCCGGCCGCATGGGCCTCATGTCGTACGCCAGCTTCCCGCCCATCCGCCCTCTGGACACCGCGGGCGGCGGCGCCGACCTCCTCGCCATGGTCGCCGAGTGCGAGGCCCAACTGGTGTGCCTCGACACCGTCTCCCGCTTCATCAGCGGCCCCGAGAACGACTCCGACACCTGGCTGTCCCTGTACCGCCACACCCTCCTCCCGCTGAAGCGCGCCGGTATCGCCTCCGTCCGCCTGGACCACCTGGGCAAGGACCACGAGCGCGGCGCCCGCGGCTCCTCTGCGAAGACACAAGATGTTGACCACGTATGGGAGTTGCGCGCGCAGGGTGGCGGCACCGTCGTCCTCAAGCGCACCCACACCCGCACCGGGATCGGCCCCGACAACTTCGTCCTCGTGCGTCAGTCGCAGAAGGACGGCGACCGCTACCGGCCCGGCTGCACCCGCCACGTCCTGATGACCTACGACGCCCCCGGCACGCCCCTCGAAGAGGGGACGGTCGAGTGGCTCATGAAGAAGATCGACGACCTCGGGCTGCCGAACGACGCCGGCAACCCGCGCACCATCGCGGCCCTCGCGAACGCCGGAATCAAGATCGGTAAGGACAAGATCGCAGCCGCAGTCCGCAACCGGAAAAACCGGGACAACTTGGGTTCCCCGGAAACCTTCCCCGAGACCTTCCCCGAAGGGGTTCCCCGGGAACCTTCCCCGGGAACCCCCGCGGAAAGTACAAAACCCCAGGTCAAACATTCCCCGGGAACCTCCAGGGAACGTTCCCCCGTCCCAGGTTCCCCCCCTTCCCCCCCTCTAAGAGAGGGGAAGGGGGAAGGAAACCCCGCCACAGGCACCCCAACCGAACCCCTCTGCACCATCTGCAACCGCCCCATGAACCCCGACTGGGCCCACCGCGGATACGACACACACCTCGGCTGCGACCCCACCACCGGCAGCCACCCCACACAGCCACACGACGCCGCCTGACCGCGCGCTCATCCGGTTACACCGCGCCCCGCGCACAACACCAAACGATCACCACCGCACGACCGAGCCACGAAGGAGCACCATGCCCACCGTCGAACTCACCACCTCTGACGGCCCCGCCACGGTGAACGCCAGCGAGCCCGTGCCGGGGCTCCGCCTCTACGAGCTGCCCGCCGAACCGTCGCTCGAATACCGGTGGGTTCTCGCCCACCACGAGGGCCGCGCGCTCGGCCTGTTCACGTCCGCGGACGACGCGAGCGGTGCCGCGGCGGCTGTCGCGTCGATGGCCGACTGGACTCGCGGGGTGATGACCGTCGCCAACGAGATCTCTCTCGGTGGGAACGCCGAGCGGTTCGGCCTGGCCCTCATCGCGCACGGCTGCGCACCCACCTCTGACTGACCTGAAGGGAAACCACTCCATGCCCATCCGCCAGTTCACCCGCGAGCAGCTCGCCACCCTCGGCGTCCCGCCCGACCAGCCCGACGACGTCGAGTACAGCGACGTCCTCCTCGCCGACGAGCACGTCACCAACCTGAAGTACTCCCAGCAGCGCCGCGTGATCTTCGCCGCGCCTGACGACGGCAAGGCGTACGCCGTCACCTACGAGGCGCCCATCGACGCCGGCGACTTCGAGGTCCACGGCGACGGCCTGGACGACTACGGCTGGTACGGGCCCACCGTCGAGGCCGTCGAGGTCGAGGAGCGGCCCGTCCTCGTCCAGCAGTGGCGGCCCATCACCGACCTGCGGGCCGACGAAGCCGACGAGAGCCCGGCCCTTCACCACCTCGCCGAGATCTACGGGGAGGCCGGCCACCGCGACCGGGACGCGCAGCGGTACGCCGCCGAGCTTCTCGCTAAGCACGCCCGCGAGTTGGCCGCGCTGCTCCAGAGGGAGCGCGCGGCGGTGCACGAGGACGCCGGTCAGCGCGCCGCGGAGGGCTTCTCGCGGGCCGTGACGTACCTGGAGGCGTACGCGCGCGGCCTGGAGCCCGACGACGCGTGAGCGGCAGCACGGCCGCCCCGCGGGCAATGCGGGGCGGCCACCACCAGCACACCACACCCCAACCGGAGATGACCATGACCGAGTACACCGACGCCGACCTTCGCGCTGAAGCCGCCCGCCAGCTGTACGCCCACCGCCCCGGCCAGAACGCCACCATCACGTACGCCGCCATGCTCGACGCCCGCATCGAGAGCACCCACACCCCGGACTACGACGGACTCACCTGGTCCGAGGCCCTCGACGGCACCGACCTCGACGCCGCCGCGGACAAGGTGCACGCCCTCGCCGTGAACGCGGCCGACACGTCCGAGTGGGCCGTCGAACTCGGCGCCGACGGCCTGGCGCCCTCCACCGAACACGAGATCACCGTCAACGGTGAAGCCAAGCCGATCATCCGCATGCTCTTCGCGTTCGAGCCCGACATGCCCGAGGACATGCGCACCAGCTTCGTCGAGGGCATCGGCGACTCGATCAACGACGCGCTGGGCGGCGAGGCCATCGAGGAGACCGACGACAGCGGCGACTCGGACAGCGACGTGTTCGCCCTCATCTCCGGCATCGCCAGTCGTCTCCGTGACGCCACCGACGGCGGCGAGTACCACGCCGTCGGCCTGATCTACGACCTCGCCAAGGGGCGTACGACCGTCGCTGAGGCGCGCGCCGAGCTGGCCGATATCGAGTTCCGCCACGTCTGACCGCAGCGCCGGCCGCCGCGGCCTGAACCTGCGGCGGCGACCCGGCCAGTCCACCACGACCACCCCGGAGAAACACCATGATCAACCAGTCCCGCGGTCCCGCCTGCGGCAACAACCCGAACTTTCAGCTCAGCCCCGGCGACCGCCAGGCCGTTGAAGACTTCCGCACCTACCTCGCCAACCGCGCTGCCGCCCCTGCCCTGTGGGAGCGCCTCGTCCAGTGGCAGCCCGCCACCGCCGCCGCCCTGGCCGAACACCTCCGCGCCCTGCCCGACGACTGGCCCGCCCGGGTCTTCGGCGTCGGCCGCCCCGACGCCGCGCTCACCCTCCCGCCCGCCGCGATCGGTGAGCAGTACCCCGACCAGGCCCCGGAGATCGCGCCCTACGACGAGATCGCGGCCGAGGAAGACTGCCGGCCTGCCAGGAGGCGGAGGGAACCTGCCGCTACCACCAGGGCTACACGACCGGGCAACACGCGCGAGTGCAGTCGCAACTCGACGCGATCAGAGTCAATCCCGGCATTGGGCTCAAGGAGTTCATGGCCTGGGAGTCGGATGTCGAGGAGGCGGTCGAGCGCGGGCAGGAACCGCCCGCCATGCCCGCCGTCGCCTCGGCTGCGCCCGCCGAGCGCGTCACGCTCTCCCGCGACCAGCTCGCCGCGCTCCTCGCCCACCACGCCGACGTCATCGCCGCCCGGTGGGACGCCGTCGCTCCCGGCGCCGGAGCGTGGGAGGTCGCCGCGGCGTACTCGCTGCGCGGCCACGCCGCCGAGCTGACCGCCGACGAGGAGACGTCTGCCGTACGCGAGCTGCTCGACTCGATCATGTCGTTCAACGCCGAGCACCAGCCCGCCGATCGGGACCTCCGCGGCCGCACCATCCAGGCGCTCGACGAGTGCCTCTCCCTGATCCCGACCGCGCAGGCCGACGCGGTGCTGGCCGTCCTCCCCGCGCCCGCCGACCGGGCCGCCGTACTGCGCGAAGCCGCCGACATCGTGGGCAACGACGACGACTGCGGCTGAGGGCGGCTGCGACTCCTGCGTGCCGAACGCGCGCGCCGCCGAGCTTCGCCGTATGGCCGACGAGGCACAGCAGAACGGCAGCCAGCCGTGACCCGCCGCTGCCGTCGCGGTCACTTCATCCCCGCCACCGCGGCCGCCGACGTCTGCCGCTGCGTTCTCGTGCCCCGCCAACGCCGCCGCTATCGATTCGGTGCCGACCTGTCCGGCCAGGGCCTCGCTGCCCACCGCAAAGCCATCCGCACCGTCTGGCCCATCGGGAGCTACCTGTGACACACCGATCCGACGCCGAAGGCAGCATCCAAGCCGCCCGCAACACACTCGCCGAGATCCAGGGCCATCGCACCCCGACCGACGTGACGATCGCCAACGCCACCCGTGCACAGGCCATCGTGACGGCCGCCGTGGCCCAGGCGGTCCTCGCACTGGCCGACGCCTACGAGCGCGCCAGGGCCGAGGCGCAGCGGTGATCTACGTCGTCGCCTACGTCGTCCTCGTCATCACCACCACCGGCCTCCCCCTCGCCCACTGGCTCTACCTACCGCCCTGGAGGACCCAATGACCACTCCCGCTGACGAACTCCGCCACGCCGCCGCCCACCTCCGCATCACCGCCATCGGCGCCACCGACGACACCGGCACCGACACATGGACCACCCGCCGCACCAGCCCCACCGGAACCACCAGCGACCGACACACCCTGTCCGTCGGCCCCGGCAAACGCCTCATCCACAGCACCGCCCCGGGCCCCACCCCGTGGGCACCCGCCACGTCGGCGAATACATCGCCCTCATGTCCCCGGCGGCAGGCCTCGCCCTCGCCGACTGGCTGGAGCAGACCGTTCGAGCGCAGGACGGCGGGATCGCGATCCCGGCTGAAGCCCTCGCCGTTCGGCCCGCACCATCAACGGACAGCAGCCATGAGCCGCCTCTCCCGCCCCCTGTGCGCCGCGTACGGCGCCCTCACCGTCTGGCTCGCCTACTGCGCCGTCCAGACCGCCCGCAGCGGCGCCCCCTGGCTCACCACGGTGTTCGTCATCGCGTCGCCGCCGGTCGCCGCGGTGATCCGCGAAGGCGAACTCGACGAGGCACTGCGCCGCGAGGCCGTCCGCGCGGAACGCGCCGCGCACACCGGCAGGCGGGCGCTCGCGTTCGAGCAGGAGCTGGCCGACGCCATCGACCAGGTCGCCGTTATCGCGCTCGCCGAGGCGTGCTGCGAGCCCTGGTGGACCTCGTGCGGCTTCCACCACGACCCGTCATGCCGCAACTCGTCGCAGAGCAGCGCGGCGTGACCGGCCCAAGCAGTGCACCCCGGGGCGAGCACGCGCCCGCCCCGGGCGTCAGCTGGCAGGCCCGCATCGTCCGCGTCGAGCAGCTGGTGGACGACAACGCACCCGACGACCCCGGCCCGAACCGAGCCACCAGACGTGCGATGAAGCGCGCAGTACGGAGGACCAAGTGACCGACGAGACCAGGCCCGAGCAACCGCCCGAGCCGAGCGAGATGGAGCAGCTCCGCGACAGCGTGAACTCGCTCCAGACCATCGTGAACCGCGTGCGGGAAGCCGTCGGGACCGCCGAGCCCGCGCCCGTCCGGGAGAGCTACCGCGTCCGCGTGCTGGAGGCGCGGGTGTCGGACGCCGAGTACGAGCGGGACCGAGCCCGGGAGCGCGCTGAGGCAGCGTCCCAGACCGGGACCCGGTTCATGGTCCGCGCCGAGCGGGCTGAAGCCGCCATCGAGCGCGTGCGCCGAGCCGTCCAGGAAGCCAGCACCAGCGTGACCCCCGTGCGTGCGGGCAGAACCCTCGCCGGGCAGCTCGCTGCGCGCGTCCTCGCCGCCCTCGACGAACCGTCCGATCCGGCAGCGGCCGAAGCGCCCGAGCCTGCCGGATTCGAAGCGATCGACAAGATCATTCGTTGCGAAGGCCCCACGATCACCGTCCTTGACGAGGAGGTGAAGATCGAAGGCGTTCGCGTCGAAGGGCCTGCCAAGCTCACCGTGCACGCCGGGCCGCGGCGCCTCAACCTCCAGTACAACGCCTTCATCAACGGCGGCCGCGCGGAACTCTGCCGCGACGACACATGCGCCTGCCACGCAGCAGCGACCCAAGCGACCGAACGTGACAAGACCACGCGCGTCTTCGCCGCCCTCCACCGCAGCGCCGAGCAGGACGTCAGCCGCGTCATCGCCCTGTACCAGCAGTGGGTGAAGGCCGGGCCCCCGCCCCTCGGCACGCCGATGTCCCGCTGGTGGGACGCCCGCCTGGTGGAGCTGCACGACGCCATCGTCCCGCCCACCACCTGACCCGGAGGACCCCATGGACCGAAACCGCCGCATCGCCCGGCGATCAACATGCGACAGACCCCACCCATCCCGCACACCCGCACCGTCCCGGAGCAGCCCGGGACCGTCTACTTCGTCGAGTCCCGCCCTCACGCCGACGCCCCGTGGCAGCGCGCCAGTGACCGCCCGGCGACGTGGGCGGAGAAGCCCGAGGCACTCCGGCAACTGGCTGCCCGGCGCGAAGCGCAGCCCGGCTGGGAGCACCGGCTGATGGAACGGATCACCACCGTCGTCGAACAGCCCGCCACGGAGGACTGACCATGGAGCAGCAACCCCCCAACGACCTCACGACCGCGCGCATGCAGCACGCCGTGCGGAAGTACGCCACGGCCCTAATGCAGATCGAAGACACCGAGCGGGAACGCGACGGCGCGTACCGCGAGCGTGCCCACCTCGTCGCCCTCCTCGCCACCATGACCACCGGCGCCGTCATCGCACCCGCGGGCGACGTAGACGAGCCCGGCTGGCAGATCGCCTACCTGAAGATCGGCGGCCGACAGTGCTCATGGCACATCGCCCCTCGCGACGCCGACCTCTTCGAGCACCTGAAGCACGTCCCCGCCGACGACCCGCGCGCGCAGTGGGACGGCCGCACCACCGACGACAAGTACGCCCGCATCCGGCAGCACACCCGCGCGATCTCACTCCAGGGACGGTGATCATGCCCGTCCTTCTTGTCGGTCTCATCCTCGGCGGCATCAGCGGCGGCATCACCTTCGGCCTCACCGCCGACGGCCAACTCGCCGCGCTGCTCGCCCTCATCGCCGCCGTACTCACCTGGCTCGGCCTCGCCACCCTGCTCGTCACCGACGACTGAACATGACGAAGGGGCGTGCCCACGATCTCCCCAGACCAGGCACGCCCCAACCGGTGCTGATCACCGTACCGCCCCCGCGCACCACAGGAGCACTCGATGACCACCACCGCCGCAACAATCCGCGACCTCAGCACCTGCATCCTCCACTGGCCCGACCTCGTCGACGCCCTCGGAGCCCGCAGCACCCCCACCTGGCCCCCCGCCGGCCGCATGAGCGACCACCTCCGCGCCCTCGACCAAGCCGACGACGAACTCGACGCCCTGCACGCCCAGCAGCTCACCACCCTCCGCACACCCGACGGCCGCGTCACCGCTACCCGTTGCGCGCACTGCGGCGACGTCGACCCCGGCCACACCCACCCCGCCGGTGAAGACCGCGACCCCGCGCACGATCGGCAACGCGGCCCATCCCCATCCGCCTACCCATCCACGAGACGATGCGCACGTCCGCGCTGTGCTGCTGGATTGCGCCGACGCAATCGCCGAGACCGTCCAGCGCCGCCCGATCGCGCCCCCCGCCCCTCGGCATGCCGCGCACGCCCGCACTCGGGCCGAGCGCGTCGCCTGGGAAGACCACGCCCGCCGCGTCCAGGCCGCGCAGGACGATGCCGCGGACCCTCGCCGCTGGCGGTGGACCGGCATCCGCCCCGATGCCCCGTACACCGCACTGTGGCTGCTCGGTCGCGTCCAGGGCGCCCCGGGCCCGTTCCGGCCACTCGGTGAGGCGGAGACAGAGCGCATCTCGCCGTGGCGCCGCGCGGCCTGGCACGTCGAGCAGGCCCTCGATGTTGGCGAGCGGACGGCCGCTCTCGCGATTCCTTGCCCGACGTGCAGCGGCCGTGTGGACCTGCACGGCGGGGCCGGCGCCTCCCCGGTCGCCCGCTGCACGACGTGCGGACAGGTGTGGACAGAGGGCAAGGCGATTGCGGCCTGAACAGCACGCGGCCCGCCGTTCCCTACAGGGCGCGGCGGGCCGTCGAGGGTCCCCTCCTCGGTGTTGCTCCACGACCGTACGTCCGCCGTGATCAGTGCGTCCAGACCTCGGGCCCGCCGCCGCGCCAGTCGATCAGCGAGCTGCGGACGACGTCCATCTCGTCCCAGTCATGCAGGCCGGCCTCCTGCGCGAACGCCGCGACGTCCCGCACGGAGTACGCGCGGCCGAGGATCGTGCCGTCGACACGGACGCGGCGCCCGCCGTCGCCGTCGGGCGGGTAGATCACTACAGGCACGGTGGAGACCATGAGGCCAGCGTGAGGGGCAGGGCGCGGACGCGCGCGTTGAGCTACTCCAGCACCCCGAGTTCGGTGTCGGCCCGGCAGTGCGTGCACGCCTGGACCCCGTCGGCGAGGACGCGTCGGGCCTCGTCGCGGCTGATGCCGCGGACCCGCTTCCCGCTCATGTGGCAGCCGCCGACGTGCACGGCGACGGGCGGCTTGCCGGCGCCGATGCCGACCTCAAGCATCCAGTCCGGGACCGGCGGGCGGCGCCGCTTACCCTCTGCCTGCTCAGCCTGGCGCCGCTCTTCGTCCGCGATCCATCGGCGGGTGCGCTCCAGGTCGCCGAGCTGTACGCGTTCCAGGAAGCACAGCAGGTCGAGGCGGGTAAGCGGAGCACGGTCGTTCACAAGTTCGAGTCCAAGGGGCTATCGCCCGGCCGACGAGGGTGACATCGTGGCGGCATGACCGACTCCCGCCGCACCGCCTTCATCCGGTCTATGGAGATCCACCAGGGTGCCGCCACCGACCACGCCCTGACCGCCCACCTACCACGAGGTAAAGCGAATCTGGGTCAGGGTGCCGCCGCGTTCGCCGAGGCGATCGTCGCAGCCGTTCGACACGTCGAAGCCGCCCACGGACCCGAAGCCGCGGACGCCCTGGTCGACGTGATGTCCTCCACCCTCCGCGGGGCGTCCGTCACGAAGCTGCTTGATGCGCAGCGCGACCTACGCGAGGGGTAGCGGCTACTCCACTGGGTCCTCTTCGGCGTGCCGTACGGCCTTCTTCGCGGCCATCTCGAGCTCGTGGCGTGGCTCCGTAATCGCGGCATGCTCGGTGACCGCAGCCTGGAATGCTTCGGAAGCCTCGACCCATCGGTGCCACTGTGCCGCGTACTCGTCGCCATCGAGGCCCGCGAGTCGGGCCCGCGCTTCCTCGGCGGAACGTTCCAGCTTGATCAGTTCGTCGGAGATCTCTGCCGCGAACGGACCTTAGGGCGGGCGCGCGAAGCCCCGCCTCGACCCGCGAGACAGGGGCTCCACTGGCGGTACGGCTACGGTCGCCACTCCTCGCGGTAGCCGGGCCTGTCCGCGTAAACGGTTGCGAGGCTTTTCAACACTGGCTCCAGCACCACGAGCGCCACCTTCGCCGGGCCGTTCACCATGAAGTCGGGAGACGCTGCCTCCTCGATGCGCGCCTGCGCCATCGCGAGCACCTGACGCTTGGCGTCGATCTCGCGCAGCACCCGCGCCGGATCATGGCGAGCGATGTGGGCGGCGTCGGAAAGATCGCACATGGTCACTACCTCGGCATTGTCGTCACTGAGAACCGACTCGCCCATCGCCCTCCACCTGCCGTTTGACGTGACGCAGTCCTGCGCGTCGGCCGCCTCCCCGTCGAGCTGCTCGCCGAGCCACTGCACGAGATCATCCACCGCTACGCCTCCGGGGCGGTCTTCTTCAGGTCCGTACGTTCTCCCGGCCGTAGCTCCCGCGCCTTGTAGTACGCGCGCGCCTCGGCGAGATCCCAGAAGTCGCGGGTACTGCCCGGCTTCCGGCGCGCGCCGGGGAAGTCGGGGTCCTTCAGGCGCAGAGCGTGCAGCCACTGCCGCGTGACTCCCAGCTCGGCGGCGAGCTGCGAGAGGTTCAACAGTCTGCCCTCCTCGTCTTCGGCCTGCGGCTTTTCCGGCTCCGGTGCGTCCGGCATGGGGTCCATCCTGCCCAACCTTGTTGACACTGTAAAGCAGGTTCCCTAGCTTGGAGCCTGCACCACTGCAAAACCCCCGGCCCGGCGCTGCAACGCCATATGGGCCGGGGGCGCCCACCCTCCTCTGACGAAAGGGCAGGCAATGCCCGAGCGTACCGATCAGTCCCCGGAGCAGCCCACCCCCGAGCCGGACCTCACCCCGCAGCCGAACCCCATCACGGCTGAGCCCGCCAGTGTCGAAGCGTGCCAGCAGGACTACGCCGAGGCCGCCGACGTCCGCCGGACGATCGCGCAGCAGGAAGCGAAGGTGCGCCGCTGATGGGCATCTTCCGCCGCCGCGCACAGTCCAGCCGCGACTACCCGACCGCCGCTGTCAGCCTCCGCGGGGACGCCACCCGGTTCCGCCGCCACAAGTCCATCGGCGCGCGTGCTGCAGACCGGCAGGGCCAGGCGTGGGAGGACCGCGACCGCGCCCAAGACCGCCGAGGCGGCTGGTACCGCCCCGCCCGCTGAGCCACCCGACCGCCGGGCCCCGCACCCGACCCCCGCCGCGGGGCCGGCTCCCACCTCTCCACGGAGACACCACCGTGACAGCAGACCAGCTCACCGCGTGGGCGGTCGCCACCCCCTGGCCGGCCGCCATCCTCGGCACGGCCACGCTCGGCACCATCACCCTCATCGCATGGGGAGCCGTCCGCGCCGTTCGCGCGATGCGCTTCCCGCCCGCGGCCGTACTCGTCGCCGCCGCCGGGGCCCTCGTGTGCACCACGTACTCCGCCGACGCCTCCTGGCGTTTCGCCGAGCACCGCCTCGGCATGACCGCCTTCAGCGAGCGGGCCGTCATGTTCGCCGCCGCCGAACTCGCCCTGCTGGCCTGCGCCGTCATGGCCCGCGCCAACAAGGCCGCGACCGCCACCGACGACAAGGCCGGTACACCCGGTGTCCCGGGCATCCTCATGTGGATCATCACCGGGGTTCTCGTCATCCCCTGCTACGCCGAGTCCGGCCTCGTCGGCGGCACCGTCCGCGCCGTCATCGGCCCCGTGATGGCCGGCCTGCTCTGGCACCTCGCCATGGGCCTGGAGATCCGACTCGTCCGCCCCGAAGCGCTCTCCACGGGCCTGCCCGCGATGATCGGCCGGGAGCTACGTGAACGGCTGCTCTCCCACCTGGGGATGGCGACGCGGAACCGGACCGCTGCGCAGATCACCCGCGACCGCGCGACCGCGCGCGCCGTACGTCTCGGCGCGCGCCGCTGGCTCGGCCCCTGGGGCAGGGCCCGGCTCGCCGCCGCGCTGGCCCGCTCCGGAGCGGCGACCGACGGCGAACAGCGCCACACCCTGATGCAGCAGCTCGCCGGGCGGCCCGCAGCGCCGACCAGCTGCGGACCGTACCCGTGGTCTCCCCGTGGGTACAGCAGCCCGTACCCGAGGCGTACCCGCGTACCCCGCTCGGCGTGACCGGCGAGCAGCTGCGGCGCATGGACCCCATCGACGCGATCCTCCTCGTGCACCGCGCGCATCCGGAAACGGGTCCGGCCGAACTCGCCGCGCTGTGCACCGAGTACGGCGTACCCGTCACCGAGGCCCAGACAGGTCTCGCCCTGCGCGCGGGCCAGTGGGGAGCGGGCCCGGTCATCGACCCGGCGGTCCCCGAGCGGCCTTCGCTGGACCCCGTACCCGAGCCCGTACCTGTCGACGCACCCGAACCGCCACCAGCCGAGACGCTCGACCTCGATCTCGCGGACATGCCCGAGGTACACCCCGAGGTACGCGCACCCGACCTCGTACTCGCAGCCGAGCGCACCCGCACCGAGGTGCACGCCCGTGTACCCGACGAGCCCGCGCCCGAGCCGATCGAAGACCCCTTCGCCTTCGTCCCGCACCGCGCCCACGAAGAACGCGAGGCTGCATCGCGAGCGCCCAGCAGCGCGGCCGTACCCGCGGATCTCCTCGCCCGCGCCCGTGTACTCGACGCCGAGCACAGGCGTACCCACGACGGCCGACCCGCCTCGATCCGCGCCCTCAAGGCCGGACTGCGTATCGGCCAACCGCGCGCCGAACAAGTACGCGACGCCCTGCGAACGGAGGCGTGATGCTCCTCGCCCTGATCCTCTTCCCGATGCTCGCGATCCTCGCCCTGCTCGGCCTCGTCGCCTGCGCACCCGAACACGACCTCAGCCGCTACGCGCTGCCCGCCGTGCGCACCGTCGCCCTACTCACCGCCGCCACCGTGTTCGTCGCGGCCGTCTGGAGCCACTGACCCATGACCCCGCTCGATATCCCGACCTATGGCCTGGTCTCCCTCGGGGGCGTGACCGTCGGACTCAGCTTGTTCGGCTGGGACTTCTCCCGCTGGTGGGCGTCCAACAAGAAGCGGTTCTCACCCAAGGCTCTGCGCCGCCTCGTTCCGTTCCTGCTGTGCCTCGCGTACGGCACTCTGCTCATCCTGTCCGCTGGCGGCCTCATCGGCGCCGCCGCGGACTGGTCCCTGTGGGGCACGTCCACCGTCGGCGACGCGGTCTTGGTCTACGGCGTCGGCGGCACCAACCCGGACGTGACCCGCAGCTCCCACCTCGCGCTCAGCGCGGGCGGCCACGCCGTCGTCATCATCGTCACCGTCGTGTTCATCGCCGTATCAACGGTGCGCGGCTTTCGATGGGACTTTGTGCGCGGTGTCCTCGCGGGGGTCAGTCTGGGTCTCGCGTCGAGCGTGGCCGGGGCTGCGGGGTACGTCCTCGCGCCCGTGGTCTCGTACGCGGGCGACCTGATCGCGGGCCTGCTGTGAGGGCGGCCGTGGTCGAGGCCGGCCGTCGCGTGTGCCTCGGTACGGGCCGCGGGTTCGAGCGGCTCGGGTACTGGCTCGGCGGTGAGAGTCACGCTCCCGGGCGTCATACCCTGCTCGCCGATCTGGCGTGGCTCGGCGTTGTCGTGCGGCGCCTGGTGGCGCTCGTGCTGGCCGCCATCTTCTACGCCGGACTCCTCACTCAGGCCCCGCACTTGATCTACCTTGCGCCGATCGCGTGGGCGGTGTCGGCGTGGCAGATGTCCGATTGGTCCGCCACTCCCCCACCGAGAGGGGTGGCCGCCGATTCCGGCATTGATGCACGTCGCAGGCGTGCGCAGGCGAGAGGGGTGTACGACCCGAACGGGGTTATGTGCATCCTCCACCCAGTCCCGAGCGATGCCGCCCAGTTCCTCGACAGCAACACCGAAACGACGACCGGACGGACGCAATGAGCCGAACCCGTACAGGCACCATCTACGCCCTCATCGACCCACGGGACAACAAGATCCGCTACATCGGCAAGACGGAGAAGCCCGTCCTCGCCCGACTCGCCAGCCACCTCGCCACGCCCACCAACCCGGCCATGCGCGTCTGGATCAACGCCCTCAGCCTTCAAGGGCTGATGCCCAGGATCGAACCCCTCGCCACCGTCCCCGTGCCCCACCTCGACCACGAGGAGCAGCAGCAGATCCGCCGCCACGCCGACGGCGGGCACCGGCTCCTGAACGCCCCGCACTACCACCAGCACATCGGTGATCTCGGGGCGACGAGCATGGCGCCGGCTCCGCGCAGCCGTATCCCTGACGCGCAGTTGGCGCAGTGGGCGTTCGGCCGCCTGGCGAGAGCCCGCGCGGCCAGGGCGCTGCCCGCCTGGTCCGCTGCCGTGATCGTCATCGTGGGTGCACCCGCCTACGCGGCGGCGCTCCTGCTCCGCGCGGTACTGCACAAACTGCTGCACACGATCACCGGCAACTGCCTGACGGTGCTCAGTACGGGTGGCTGGGTCCTCTGGGACGTCGGATTCGACGCGGCCGTACGCGAGGTCCTGCTGCCCAGCCTGCCCGTCGAGCAGTGGACGACGTTCTGGTCGGCCTACGTAGCCAGCCCACTCGCGGAGTTGGCCACCAGCTTCCTGTGGCCCACCGCGTTCGTGTCGGTCGTACTCGCCGTCATGTCGTACGCGGAGGTCGCCGAGAAGGCCGGTGTCCGCTCGGCCGCCGCGCGCCTGCGCTCCTACCGCTGAACTTCCAATGTTCCGGGGCGGCCCCCGCCTGGCAGCTGACGGCCGCCCCGGTTCCCCATCCCGATCACGCGAGACAGGAGCACCATCATGCCCGGACTGCCCAAGGACTTCCCGACCCGCGCCCCCGAGCGCGTCCCCGACGCCGACCGGCACGCTTCCGACTACCGCGGCTCGCAGGGCGGATGGGTGAAGGACGGAGACAAGCCGGTGCCCGGCACGCCCAAGAGGTGAAACGCTAAGACCAAGGCCCCACCGCGGAACCCCTTCGCGGCGGGGCCTTCGCGCGAGAGGATCGCCCCATGTCCGACCTGCCTGACGCCATCGCCGCCGTCCACGCCGCCTCCCTTCGTGAACCGGACGGCCCGCTGGACATCACCCAGCACGCACTCTGGTTCGCCTACCGGCGCCCCGGAGACACTCCGTTCGGCCTCGCCCTCGTCCGCGGCGCCGTTGCCGTGCCCACCATCGGCCAGACTGTCACCCTGTGGACCAAGGACGTACCGCTCCGCGTGGTCGACGTCGTACACCACTACGGCTGCCGCTCCTACTTTGCCCCCGACCGTGTCGAGCCCTACGCAGACGTCACCGTGTACGTCGACGTTCCGAAGTAGACCCATTACGCCGAGGCCTCAACACGCGCCTGACGCGGCGGGGCCTCCAAGGTTGCGAACAAGCCGATCACCGCCCACAATGGGCCCCACGTCCGGCGTGCCCGGACACAACAGCCCCGCCACCGCGCGGGGCTTTCGCACACCCCGACCCGCACAGCGCGGCATGATGGCCCCCTTCAGCACCACATCCCTGGGGGGACCATGAACCACCGCACCACCACCGCCTCGTTAATCCTCGCCGCCGCACTCGCGCTCACCGCCTGCTCATCCAGCGACAACAGCGACGACCAGGCCGAGGCCAAGCCCAAGGCCAGCACCCCGAAGAAGCAAACCGGCCCCACCGCGAAGCAGGCCGCTGCCAAGCTCGCCGACGCCACCGGCGTGACGACGCTCGGCGAACCGACGGACAACACGGGCTCCTGCTCGAACAAAGCCGTAGGCAAGGAACCGAGCCCTAAGGACTGTTCGCAGCTCATCACCACCGACACGGTGAGCATCTACGAGTTCCCGACGGTCGCGGTCGCTGACCAGTGGACCAAGACCCGAGCCAAGAGCGACAAGACGTGGCGACAGGTTGGCCGCTTCGCCCTCTCCTGGGCTGTGCGGGATCAAGCGCTCACGTCCAAGGAGCGCCGCACCGAGCTGGAGAACGCACTCCGCAAGATCACCGAGTCCTGAATCTCACCCCATCGAAGCCCCCTCCTGGTTGGCGAGGGGGCTTCGCCATGTCTGGAGGCTCACCCATGCCGAGCACCGCAGCCAAGCCCTTTCGCCTTACCACCCGAGACGGCCGCACCTTCGAAGGCGCCAAGTTCTCCGACGGCTTCGTGATCGTCCACCACCCCGGCCAGCCGACCGTCTGCACCATCGCCGTCAGTCTCGACGCCCTCACCGCCGACCAACCCGAAGGGCACTGGCTCCACGGCGCCACACACAGCTACTACCGCTGACCCGACACCGGAGGCTCACCCCATGACCGACCTCACCACAGCCCAGCGCCTCGCCGCCTACCGCAAGGAACTCGACAGCGAGGGCATCCCCATCAACCTGGCCGACGACCTCGTACGCGACGCCGCCCAACACCTCCACCGCGAGGACGACGGACCTACCGTCGCAGCTGACCTTGAGGACGACCAGACCCCATGCGCCGGCGTCACGCACGTGCGCCTCGTCCCCCACCTCGACCACGACGCCATGGCCCAGGTCATGCGCGACATGCAGGAGCGGGCCCACGCCCTCCGGGACCCCCTCCCCCTCGTAGCCCCCCACCGCTGGTCCTACCGGGGGTAGGCCCCATGCCCATTGCTCCACCCAGCCGATGCAGCGACCCCGAGTGCTACGAGTACGCCACGACCAAGGGCCGATGCGACGACCACCAGCGCACACCATGGGCCGGCCGAGACGACAAGGCCAGCAGGTACGGCATCAGCTCAGGACGATGGGCGACGCTGAAGCGCAAGGTCACCGCACGCGATCACGGCTGCTGCTACCGGTGCGGAGCAGACCAAGGCGACACAGGGCCCGACGACGACCCGTTCGTCCTCGACCACGTCATCCCCATCAGCGAAGGCGGCGCGCCCACCGACCTCGACAACCTCGGACTGCTCTGCCCCGAGTGCGACCGCATCAAGAGCGCCGCGGAGGCACTCCGAGGAGCCGAACGGGCACGCGCCCGCCGCTCCACACGCTCATGACCGCTGCCTACGGCCCCCGACGGCCCTACGGGCACCCCTGGGGCCCCCGCCGGCCACCCTCGCGGCCCACCGCCACCTACCGAAGCCGCACGCGCCCCACTCAGGGGCGATCGGCTCGGCGGACCGCCAACACCCTTGCGAGGCCCCCGCAAGCCGCTCAGCAGGGGCCCACACGGCACGCAAGCGGCGCGACGCCCCCCCCAGGGGGGTAGGGGAGTCGCGATCGCTGTCCAAGATCGCTAAGGACCCGGCGCGGTCAACTCGGCGCGTGGAATCTCAGAATGTCGAAGGGGGGTCCGGCCATGGGGAGGACCGCTCAGCCCGCCGCGCTCAAGCTGATCAAGGGCCGCAGTCCTGGCACGGACAGCGGCGGCCGGCCCGTGAACCAGGGGCCCGCCTTCAAGCGGCTGCCTCCAGATGCGCCTTCGTGGCTGAGCGATGAGGCCGCTGCGGAGTGGGCGCGCGTCGTACCGGGACTCCAGCGCCTGGAGCTGCTCAAGCCAGAGGACAGGGCGGGGCTCGCTGCGTACTGCGAGGCGTGGGCGATCTTCCGTGAGGCGACGGAGACGGTGCAGCGCGAGGGCCTGACGATCGAGGCGAAGCAGGGGACTCTCGCGCACCCCGCGGTCGCCATCGCGCGCAACGCCGGCCGGGAGGTTCGGGCGTGGGCAGCGCACTTCGGCCTGACGCCCTCGACGGAGCAGGCCCTGGCGAGGGGGGCCGATGATGGCGAGGACGACAACCCGTTTGCCTGATGAGGCGCCGCGGGCGTTCTTGGACGACGCGGAGCTGGAGCGGCTGAAGCTCAGCCCGGAAGTGGGCTGGTACCTCGTCGAGCGGGGCATCCCGCTGCCGGACTGCCCGCCGCTGATCAAGACGCCAGAGCCGCGCGAGGAGCCCGGGGCGCGCTTCGATCCAGAGCGGGTCGACAAGGTCATCCACAGCTTCTCTCTGCTGCGGCACACCAAGGGCCAGTGGGCGGGGCGGCCGCTACGGCCTGACCCCTGGCAGGTCGCGTACATCCTGGCGCCCACGTTCGGCTGGGTGCACTGGGACGACGAGGCCGACGGCTACGTCCGGATCATCAACGAGCTGTACGTCGACGTGCCGCGCAAGAACGGCAAGTCGACATTGTGCGGCGGCATCGCGATCTACATGACGTGCGCGGACGGTGAGCAGGGCGCCGAAGTCCTAGCCGCGGCGACGACGAAGGACCAGGCGCGGTTCGTCTTCGATCCGGTGCGCAGACTCGCTGAGGCGGCGCCCGCGCTGAAGGGGCACGTGAAGCCGCTGAACGACAAGATCCTTCACGGCAAGTCCGGCTCGTACTTCCAGCCGATCTCGAACGTGGCGGACGCGCAGCACGGTGCGAACTTGCACTGCTACATCTGCGACGAGCTGCACATCCACAAGAGCCCGGACATGGTGGAGACGCTGGAGTCCGGAACGGGCTCGCGCCGTCAGCCGCTCGGCGTGATCATCACGACGGCGGACTCCGGTAAGCGGGAGACGGTCTACGACAACAAGCGGCGCCGCATCGAGCAGCTCGCCACGGGGGTGCTGACAGACCCGTCGGTGTACGGCGTGATCTGGGCCGCCGAGCGGTCAGACGACCCGCACGCCGAGTCGACGTGGCGGAAGGCCAACCCTGGCTTCGGGATCAGCCCGACACGGGCGTACTTGCAGCGCGCATCGCGGAAGGCCGAGCAGTCCCCCGTGGAGCTAGCCGCGTACCTGCGCCTGCACCTCGGCATCCGAACCAGGCAGGAGACCAAGTTCCTGCCGATGCCCGCATGGGACCGGAACGCCGGCATGGTCGACGAGCAGGCACTGGCGGGCCGAGAGACGTGGGGCGGCCTCGACCTCGCCAGCACCAGCGACCTGTTGGCGCTGTGCTGGCTGTTCCCCGATGACACCGATGGAACGGTCGATGCGATCTGGCGGTTTTGGACGCCGGAGGCGAACGTTGAGGCGCTCGACAAGCGCACCGCGAAGGCCGCCTCCCGGTGGGTGCGCGGCGGCTGGCTGACGGTGACGCCGGGCAACGTGGCCGACTACGACTGGATCACGGAGCAGATCCGTAAGGACCGCGATGTCTTCAAGGTCCGCTCGATCGGCTACGACCCGTGGAACGCGTCGCAGTTGACGACACAGCTCACGGCGGAGCGGGCGCCGCTGGTGAAGGTCCGGCAGGGCTTTCTGTCGATGAACCCGCCGATGAAGGCCATTCAGCGGTTGCTCTTGGCGGGCACCGCGGAGGCTCCAGCGTTGCGGCACGGCGGTAATCCGGTGGCGCGGTGGTGTGTGGACAACCTGGCGGTGGCGATGGACCCATCGGGCAATGTGAAGCCGGACAAGGCGAGTTCGGCGGAGAAGATCGACGGCGTGAGCGCCCTGGCGACGGCCATGTCGGAGCTGCTCGCGCGGCCCCGGAAGAAGAAGTCCGCCTACTCGGGCGACGAAGAGATCATGGTCGTGTGAAGCGGCCGGGCTGGAGGCGGCGTGTTCGCGTGGCGGCGTACGGCGGTGCGGAAGCGCGTGGTGGTGAACCTTGCCGACAAGGCGTTCAGCGGCGTGCTGTGGGCGCAGCGCGGGCCGCTGCTGGTGCTGCGGGACGTCCAGTTGCTGGAGGCCGGGCGGGAGCCGCAGGTGGTCGACGGTGAAGTCGTCGTCGAGCGGAACCGGGTGGAGTTCACGCAGGTGCTCGCGAGCGGGGGTGGATGAGCGTGGCGTTCGTCGTCTCCTCCGGGCAACTCGCGACGACCGGCGCTGGAGTGATGCCCGGGTACGCGGCGCTGCCCGCTCCGGCCGCGCCGTGGGAGTACGCGACGATCTGGCGGACGCAGCCGCAGGTCCGCACGGTCGTGGGGTTCCTCGCCCGGAACATCGCGCAATTGGGGCTGCATGTCTTTCGCCGCGTCTCGGACACCGACCGGGAGCGGCTGACGGATCACCCGCTGGCGCAGTTGCTTGGCGCGCCTCTGCCGCGGCTGACGTCGTACCGGCTCGTCGAGCGGGTCGTGTCGGACGTGGCGACCTACGACAACGCGTACCTGATCAAGCTCAGACTGGACGGGACACTGCGGCTGCTGCCGGTGCCGCCGTCGCTCATCCGTCCGTACGGCGGGAACTGGATCGCTCCCTCCCACTACGAGACGGCGGGCGGGCGGGACTTTCCCGTCGAGGACGTGGTGCACATCCACGGGTACCAGCCCGAGACGCTGACGCACGGGTGCAGCCCTATGGAGGCGCTTCGGGATCTGCTGCTGGAGGAGCGGGAGTCCGCGAAGCAGCGGGCGGCGATGTGGCGGTCGGGTGCCCGCATGACGGGGGTGATCACCCGCCCTCTGGACGCGGAGTGGAACGCGGAGGAGCGGCGTCGCTTTCGCGAGATGTGGCGGACGTTCGCGCAGGGCGGTGGCGCTGAGGGCGGGACCGCGATCCTTGAGGACGGCATGGAGTACCACGCCGTTTCGATCAACCCGCAGCAGGCGCAGTACGTCGAGGCGCGAAAGCTGACCCGCGAGGAGGTCGCGGCGGCGTTCTTCATCCCGCCGCCCCTGGTGGGGATCTTGGATCACGCCACTTTCAGCAACATCCGCGAGCAGCACCAGCACCTGTACCAGGACACGTTGGGGCCATGGCTGGTGATGCTCGAGCAGGAGATCGCCGCACAGATCCTGCCCGACCTCCCCGGCGACAACGCCGGCGTCTACGCCGAGTTCAACATCCAGGCCAAGATGCGCGGCAGCTTCGAGGAGCAGGCCGCGGCCGCGTCGACGGCGACGGGCGGGCCGTGGATGACGCGCAACGAGATCAGGGCGAGAAACAACCTGCCCGCGCTGCCTGGCGGCGACGAACTGATCACGCCGCTGAACGTCACGCAGGGTGGGCTTGCCTCCCCACGGGACTCCGCGCCCGAGCCCGCAGACGCGGCGGCCGGGAAGTCGCGGCGCCGCCGATCCGGACGGAAGAGTGCCCGGCCCGATGACCTCGGCGACGCGGAGGAGGAACGCGACGCGCTGTCGGACGCACTCGTGGCGTTCACCGAGCGGCAGGGCGAGCGGCTGCTGTCCGCCGTGGGCGCGAAGGCAGACGGTATGCCGGACCTCCTGGAGGCGTGGGCGCAGGGCAGCGAGGACCGCCTGGCGCAGCTCTCCGCGTTGCTCGCGGAGCACGGCTACCGGCTGGCGCAGGTCGGCGCGTGGGAGGTGCTCGACGAGCACAACCCGGACGCTGAGGGGTGGTCGGCCGAGGTGATGCTTGCCTGGTGTCTCGCGGCGGCCGAGGCACACGCCGAGCTGCACGAGGAGGCCGGGCGTACCGCCGTGGCCGACGTGCAGGAGACGGGCGGCGAGGACTGGCGCGACCAGCTCCGCTCGGCGGCCTCGGCATGGGGCACCGCGGCAGCTGTACGGGCGGCTACGGCCGCTACGGAACTGCGGTCCTTCGGCGGACACGATGCGGCGTCCGCGTCGGGCCTCGTACGCAAGACCTGGCGCACCGGATCGAAGCCGCGGCCGGAGCACGCCCGCATGGACGGGGAGACCGTCGCGCTCGGCGAGACCTTTTCGAACGGGCTGCGCTGGCCGGGCGACTCCTACGGCGACGCCAAGGACAACGCGAACTGCAACTGCGACCTGACCTACGCCTACGGCGAGGAGTGATCATGCGTACGAAGGACTTCGCCGCCCGCGTGAAGGCGGCCGGCCCCGATGACGGGCTGGCGCCAGGCCAGTTCACAGCGCTGGTGAGCGTGTTCGACAACGAGGACTCTGTGGGGGACGTCGTCCGTGCGGGGGCGTTCACGGAGACGCTCGCGGCGTGGGCGGCGAAGGGTGACAGCATCCCGGTCATCTGGTCGCACGCATGGGGCGATCCGTTCGCGCACATCGGGCACGTGGTCAAGGCGACCGAGACGCTCCAGGGCCTGGAGGTCGTCGGGCAGATCGACGACCTGGAGGACAACCCCACCGCTGCGCAGGTGTCACGCCTGCTGAAGGGCCGCCGCGTCACGCAGTTCAGCTTCGCGTACGACGTCGACGAGGAAGCATTCGTCAAGGACGACGCACACCCGTGGGGCGGGTACTGGGAGCTGCGTAAGCTCAGCCTCCACGAGGTCGGCCCCTGCCTGGTGGGCGCGAACCAGGAGACGGAGTTGCTCGCGGCGAAGGCTGCCGGCATCGCCCGCGGGGTGAAGGCCGGCAGGGTCCTGTCGCAGCAGAATTTCGAGAAGCTCTCCACGGCCTACGAGGAGATCGGGCAGGTGCTCAAGAGCGCCGACCCGGAGAAGACCCGCAAGACCAGCGAGCAACCCGGCCGCCAGGAGGTCCCGGCCGCCGACGGCACACAGCCGTCCGCCGCCGACGACGCCCCGCCCGCCAAGGGACAGCCCGCATCCGACGACGACCTCGACGCCCGCGTCGCGGCCGCCGTCGCCAAGGCCCTCGCCGACCGCGAGGCCCAGACAGACACACCGAGCAGCACCGAGGACGAGACCACGCCGGACCCCCGCGAAGCCGCGTCGGACGACGACGCTGCCGCCAAGGCCGGTGCCGCCTCTGCCCGTCTGCGCACTGACCTCCAGCTCTTGGAGCTGGAGGCATCGCTCACAGACTGAGGAGACGGCAGATGCCGACGATGACCCTGGCCGATCTGAGCGGCCAGCTGAAGCACCACCTCACCGAGGCCCGCACCATCGCCAAGAAGGCCGAGGATGAGGACCGCGACTTCACCCCCGAGGAGTCTGGCCATCTGCGCGAGCACATGGCCAAGGCCACCGAGGCGAAGGCGGAGATCGAGAAGCTGAAGGGCAATGACGAGCTGCGCAAGGCGCTCGCGGATCTCGGCGACGACATCGCCCTGAACGCCAAGACCGACGAGGACGGTAAGCGCCGCACGGCGTCCGGATTCGAGCTGCCGAGCAAGAGTGTCGGCGAGGCGTTCGTCGACTCGCCCGAGTACAAGGCCCTCCTGGAGCAGGCGCCCAACGGGTCGTTCGGGCAGAAGCAGCGCGTGCAGTCCGGCATGGCCGGGTTCAAGTCCCTGGTGACCGGCGGCTCCGATACGTCCGCGGGCGCGTGGGTCACCAACGACCAGCTGGGCCTTCAGGTCGGCCTGGACGCGTTCCAGCGGCCGCTGCGCCTGCGCGACGTCGTCACAAACGGCACCACCACGTCGGACACGGTCGAGTACGTGCGCGTCACTTCCGTGACGAACGCCGCCGCGCCCGTGGCGGAGGCCACCACCTCGGCCGCGCCGACCGCGCCGGGACGCTGGCGCGCTGGTCAACGCGGCGGGCGGTGGCTACAAGCCGGAGTCCGCGATCGCCGCAGCGAAGGTGACTACGCCGGTCAAGACGATCGCGCACTGGATTCCGATCACGAAGCGGGCTCTCAGCGACGCGGCGCAGGTCCGCACGCTGATCGATGCTTTCCTCCGCTACGGCTTGGAGGAAGAGCTGGAAGATCAGATGATCCAGGGCGATGGCACAGGCGAGAACTTCGAGGGCCTCGGCAACGTGTCCGGCGTGCAGGCGCAGGCATGGGACACCAACGTCCTGACCACGCTGCGCAAGGCCAAGACGAAGGTCCGCACCGTGGGCCGCAGCATGGCCAACGCCTACCTCCTCAACCCGGCCGACCTGGAAACCGTCGACCTGCTCCAGGACAACGAGGGCCGCTTCTACTTCGGTGGCCCGGGCGGCGTCGGTTCCGCCTCCGTGCTGTGGGGTCTACCGGTGATCGAGACGGAAGCCGTGCCCGCGGGCGTCGGCTACGTCGGTGACTTCCGCAAGGCGATCCTGTGGGACCGCGAGCAGGCCACCATCCAGATGACCGACAGCCACCTGGACTTCTTCGTCCGCAACCTCGTCGCGATCCTCGCCGAGATGCGCGCCGCCTTCGGCGTGATCCAGCCGAATGCGTTCGTTGAGGTCGACCTCACCGCCTGAGAGGAGGGCACGGCATGACGTATCTCAACCCTGGGGCTGGCGCGGCCCGTGAAGGCCGGCGCACCGCTGCGGTGACGAATGCGGCGGCTGCGACTGCGACCGCGGCTGCTGGCGCGACGCGACGAAGGCGGAGTACGACGCGCTGCTGGCTGACGTCAATGCGCTGCGCACGAAGCTGAACCAGCTCCTTACGGCCATGCGCACGTCCGGCCAGCTCGCACCCTGATGTTGTTCACGCGGCAGACGGCCGGGGGGCGGTGTCCGTGCGGTGCGCAGCATGCGGCGTGCGGCTCGCCCTCCGACGTTGTACCGGTGGACCAGAGGATCGAGGAGGTGGCCGTCGTGGGCGGCCCACTGAAGAAGTACCGCGTGACCTCGGCGTCGGGTGCCGAGAGCGTGGTCAAGTACAACGCCGCCGACGCCGAGCGGCTCGGCCTGACCGACGCCGACCTCGCGCCAGAGCGCGCGGCCGTGACGGACGTGCGGCTGCCGGACGACGAGCCGGAGGCGAAGGCGCGAGGCGGCTCCCGAAACAAGGCGCGCACCACGGCGAAGACCAAGGCGGCCGACGGTGGCGGGGCCTGAGCCGCTGCTCCTGGCCGAGCCCGCCCAACTCGACGCGTTCCTGAAGGTTGGCGTCGACGACCCCCAGCTCCTGGCCGCCCTGACCGCCGCGTCCTCGCGGTTCCGGGGGCAGGTGCGCCATCCGGTCACGCGGGTCACTGGCGATGTGGAGCAGCACGACGGGGACGGCACGAACGTGCTGCACCTGCGGGCCGCGCCGATCGTCACCGTCACGCTCGTCGAGGTGGACGGGACCGCGGTCACCGACTACAAGGTGCTGCGTCGCTCCGGCGTCCTGAAACGCACGGGGGGCGGTTGCTGGCCGGCGGACGCTGAGATCGACGTGACGTACGACCACGGCCTTGCCGTCGTCCCGGCGGAGATCTCGGAGGTCGTCGTCGACCAGGCGCGCGTCATCTACCGCGTGGACCCGGCGATCGCGCAGGTGTCGACGGGCAGCGACAGCGTCACGTTCGCCGCGACCGCCGCGGTCGGCGTGACCTCACAGTGGTCGGAGGTCGTGACCGCGTACCGGCTGAATCGGGGCGACGGCTCGTGAGCGTGCAGGGCAATCCGCTGTACCGGGACACCGTGATGGTCGTCGATCGCGTGCAAGGGACCGACGACCGGGGCAACGAGACGTGGACCGAGACCGAGCGGACGGTGCCGAACTGCAACATGCAGCCGATGAGCAGCACCGAGGTCATCGAGGGCAAGGCGCAGGTGATCACCCGCATGCGGCTGGCGGGCCCGCCCGACATGGGCCTGAAGGCCACCTCACTGGTGCGGTTCGCCGGGATCACGTACGAGGTCGACGGCAAGCCGGGCGTGCACCGGAGCTTCGGCGGGGTGCTGGATCACACGGAGGCGATCCTGATGGAGGTGACGGGCTGATGGCCAGACAGGGCAGGTTCGAGCCGGACCGCGCGGGATCGGCGAGGTGATGCGCTCAGCGCAGGTGCGGCGCGCACTGCGGGAAGTGGCCGACGCCATCGAGCCGCGGGCGAAGTCCCTCGCGCGGGCCGAGGTGTCCGAGGAGTTCGCGGAGGCGATCTACGTGGAGGAGGAGACCCGGCCGCGCGGGCGGCCGACCGCCCGCGTCATCGCCGACCGCGACGACGGCGAGGCCGTTGAGTTCGGCGACACCAATCAGGACCGGCGCCGCATCCTCGGGCGGGCCGCGCAGGTCGGGCCGATCCTTCAGGACGGCGGGTGATGCCCGGTGCCCGACATCGAGTACGCGGCGACGCTGTGGCTACGTGCCCGGCATCCCGGGGTGCGGGTGGTCAACGAGCTGCCCTCCAACCTGGAGCAGGCGCTGCCGCTGCTGCTCGTCGTCGTCGTGCCCGGCGGCGGCGATGACGGCGTGTCCGGCACCGCCACCATCGACGTGGAGGCGTTCGCCGCGACGCGTACCGCGATGTGGCAACTGGCCGACGGTGCACACGAGTCGATGCTCGTGATGCGCGGCCAGCACGCCGGGGGCCTGGCCGTCGACGACGTCGAGACCAACCTGCTGCCCGGCTTCGTGTCTTACAACAACCCGGCCGTCAGACGGACGGTCGCCTCTTACCGGCTCACCCGCCGCGCGCCGGTCCGCGCCTGACCGCGCACCCATCCACTGCCCCGCCCGCACACTGCTGGCGGGGCTTCGTCATGAAAGGGAGGCGCGGTATGCCCGCGGCGAACTTCGATCAGATGGCGGCGCTCCGCACGTCGCTGATCCGCAAGGCCCTCACCTACGCCATCTTCGCGGCGGACGCCGACGCGCCCGCCCTGACCAACGCCTTCGACACCGAGGGCGTCCTCCAGGAACTCCCCACCGGCTATCTGCCGGTGGGCTACACCGACAGCGATGGCGTCACCTTCTCCGGTGACCTGAGCATGTCCGACGTCGAGTCCGGTCAGGCCGCGTCCCCGACACGCTCGGACGTCGAGACCGACACGCAGACTGCGGAGTGGACACCGCAGGAGACCAACGCTGCTGCGGTCTGCCTGTACGAGAACTTGCCGTTGGATCACTTCCCGACCATCGGTACGGCGGCGTGGTCGTGGTCGCGTCCGGCCACCCCGCCGACCCTGTACCGCAGGTTGGTGTTCATCGCCCGTGACCTGAACAAGACCACGGGCAATCCGATCTACATCGTCAAGCACATGCCCAGCGCGCTGCGTTCGGACCGGGACGATGAGCAGTGGACGCGCACCGAGGCGATCACCCGCAAGGTGACGTTCCAGGGGTACATCGACGAGGTCGTGGGCACGGACGCCAAGACGTGGATCGATGGGCCCGGCTGGCGGGACCTGGCGCCGAAGTCCAACGAGGTGCAGGACGTCACGATCACCGGTTCGCCGACGGGCGGTACGTACACGCTGACGTACTCGGGGCAGACCACGTCGGGTATCCCGTACAACGCGACCGCGACGCAGGTGCGTACGGCGCTGACCGCGCTGTCGACGATCGGCTCCGGGAACGTCTCGTGCACGGGCGGTCCCCACCCCGGCAGCCCGATCACGGTGACGTTCACCGGGGCGCTCTCCGGGGCGGACGTGGCGCAGATGACCGCCAGCAGCGCCGGTCTCACCGGCGGCACCAGCCCGACCGTGACGGTCACCACCACCACGCCCGGCGGGGCGTGATCCCTCCGATACGGGCGCGGGGCGGCGGCTTGGGTGAGCCCTGCCGCCCCGCGCCTTCGGCTCACCCACGGCTCACCAGAACAGGAACATGATCATGAGCAAGCCCAACAAGAAGCGGTACAAGCTCGCCGAGGTCCGCGCCCAGTACGCCGAAGCGGTCGGCGGCGACGAGGTGGAGTTCGAGGGCCCGGGCGGCGAGGTCTACACCATGCCGCACCCGCTCTTCGCGCCGTCGGAGTGGGCGAAGGCCGTTGACGACGCCGAGAACGACGAGGAGATGGCGCACGCGATGCTCGGCGACGAGCAGTACGAGCGCTTCGTGGGGGCCGGCGGTCGGCCAGGTGACGTGAACTTCATCCGTCTGGCGGCGATGGAGGACATGAAGGGCGAGCTGAAGGGCGGGCGCCCTACACGGTCCTCGACGTCCTCGGACGGTACCCGGAAGCGGTAGAGGCGGACCTCGCGCACCACTACGGCGGGGACCCGATCGCCGCGTACTTCCGCGGGGAGATCTCCCTTCGGCGTCTGCGGGTGCTGGTGGAGGGGCTGCCCCCGGACGGGGCGCTCGGCCGCGCGGCGTCAGGCAGTGCGTGGCGACTGTCGGACTACCGGCAGGCCGACATGGCGGACGCCTTGGAGCGGATCTTCACCGCGCTCTACAACGCCCACCGCGCCGAGAAGGCCCCCGTCATGCCGTGGCCCGAGCCTGTGCCACGGCCGGGTGATCCGTCGCCGGAAGCCAAGGCCAAGGCGCAGGCGAAGGAAGCACGCGCGGCGCGCGAGGGCTACGAGGACATCGTCGGTCAGGTGGCCCCGGGCCGGATCTGATCAACAACTGAAGAGGGGCGGCGGTCATGGCGCGTGCCGGTGCGGTGTGGGTGGACGTCCTGCCCAACATGTCTCGGTTCTCCCGCGAGCTGGGGCGTCAGGTCTCCGAGCCCGTCGTGACCGCCTCCCGCCAGGCAGGTGCCGACGGCGGGGAAGCCGCGGCGAGCGGCATGGCCGACGCCCTCAAGACGAAGGCCGCGGCGGTCGGCGTCGCGGCGGGCGCCGCACTGACCGCAGGTCTCATGACGGGGCTGGAGGCGGAGAAGGCCACCAGCAAGCTGAAGGCGCAGCTCGGCCTGACAGGCAAGGACGCGCAGCGAGCGGGCAAGGCGGCCGGGCTGCTGTACTCCAACGCCGTCTCCGAGACCGTCGAGGACGGCGCAGCGGCGGTGCGGGCCATCATGTCCGCAGGGCTGGCACCGGAGAAGGCGACAACGAAGCAGCTCGCGGCAATCGCGACGAAGGTGCAGGACGTCAGCACCCTCTTCGAAACAGACCTCGCCCAGACTGCCAACGCAGTCGGTCAGGTCATGAAGACCGGGCTGGCGAAGAATAGCCGGGAAGCCATCGACGTCATCATGCGCGGCTTCCAGGTCATGGGCCCGCGAGCTGACGACCTGATGGACACCTTCAACGAGTACAGCGTCCAGTTCCAGCGCCTCGGCCTGTCGGCCCGTGACGCGGCGGGGCTGATGGCGCAAGGCATGAAGGCCGGCGCGCGCGACACGGACATGGTCGCCGACACGCTGAAGGAGTTCACCCTCGAAGCCGTCATGGGCTCGGACAAGATCAAGGGCGGGTTCGAAGCGGTTGGCCTTCCCGCGAACCGCATGGTGCGGATGATCTCGGCCGGTGGCCCGAAGGCCAAGAAGGCCCTGACCATGACGCTCGACGCGCTGCGCGACATGGAGGACCCGGTCAAGCGGGACGCTGCTGCGGCCGAGCTGTTCGGCACCAAGTCCGAGGACATGCAGAAGGCGCTGCTGGCCCTCGATCCGGACACCGCAGCCAAGGGACTTGGCAGGGTGAGCGGCGCGGCGAAGCAGGCCGGCGACGACCTGCGCGAGAACACCGCCGTGCAGTTCGAGCAGTTCAAGCGGCGTGCGTTGATGGGCCTGGCGGACGTCGTGATGACCGATCTGGTGCCCGCTATGAAGGCGGCCGCTCCGGTGGTGGCGTCCATGCTCGCCCCGGTCAAGGCGCTGTGGGGCTGGCTCCAGGAAGATCCGGCCCGCATGCAGGCCACCGTTGCCGCGCTCCTCGCCATCGGTGGTGCGATCTTGGCGTTCAAGGTCGCCTCGGCGGTGACCGGCGGCGTGATCCGAATGGCGGGTGGCATCCGCCAGGCCGGGGCATGGGCGCGCACGGCGGGGGCGAATATCCGGTTCGCCGCTTTCGCCGTGCGCTACTACACGGTGATCGGCGCGCAGTCGGCCGCGCAGGCGGTTCGGACGGGAGCGGCGTGGGCTGCGGGTGCAGCGCGCTCGTCGGGCGCATGGGCCGCCGCGCGGGCGCGCGCCACGGGTTCGTTCATCGCGACGCAGGCGTCTGCGGTGGCTACGGCGACGAGGACTGCGGTGACGTGGACGGTGGCGGCTGTCCGCTCGGGGATGGGCTGGGCTGCTGCCCGGGCCCGTGCGGTCGGTGCGTTCGCGGCGACCGCAACGTCGGCGACGGTCAACGCCGCCCGGACGGCGGGCGCGTGGGTGGCTGCGCAGACGCGGTCGATGCTGGCCACTGTGCGGGCGACGGCTGCGCTGGCGGCGCAGCGCGGAGCCATGATTGCCGGTGCGGTCGCGACTCGGGCGATGGCGGCGGGTCAGTGGCTGCTGAACGCGGCGATGCGCGCGAACCCTATCGGGATCATCATCACCCTGCTCGTCGCGCTGGGCGCCGGGCTGGTCATCGCCTACAAGAAGTCGGCGACGTTCCGGTCGGTCGTGCAGGGCGCGATGCGCGGGGCGATGACGGCGGTGCGCGCGCTGGGGTCGGCTGGGCTGTGGCTGTGGCGTACGGCGCTGCTGCCCGCATTCCGGGGCGGCCAGGCGGCCGCGCGCGGCCTGCGCGCGGGGGTGGCCGCGAGTATGGCGGGGGCCCGTACTGCGGTGCGTGCTCTGGGGACCGCGGGGACGTGGCTGTGGCGGTCGGCGCTGGCGCCGGCGTTCCGTGGGATCGGTACGGCGGCGAGCTGGCTGTACAACCGGGGGATCAAGCCGCCGATCGACGCCTCGAAGCGGGCCGCGAAGGGCATGGCTTCCGCGTTCGAGGTGGCGAAGACCGCGATCGGCCGGGCGTTCAGCCGGATTCGTGATCTTGCCAAGTCGCCAGTGCGGTTCATCGTCAACACGATCTACAACAACGGCATTCGGGCCATCTGGAACAAGGTCGCCGGTCTGGTGAGTCTCAGCAAGCTGCCGGAGGTCAAGGGCTTCTCGGCGGGCGGCTACACGGGGCCGGGCGGCAAGCATGACCCGGCCGGCATCGTGCACCGTGGGGAGTTCGTCACCCGGCAGTCCGCGACCCGGAGCATCGAGCGGCGCCACCCCGGGGCGCTCGACTACATGAACCGCACCGGCCGCCTGCCCCTGCCGGGGTTCTGGGGTGGTGGCTGGGTCGGCGACGCCGTAGGCGGATCGGCGACGGCGCCAAGTGGGTCGGCGGGAAGATCAAGTCCGGAGCGACGGCGGTCAAGGACTTCGCGGTCGATGCCGCTGACCTCCTCTCGGACCCGAAGAAGATCTGGAACAAGCTCGCATCGCCGATCCTCGGGAAGCTGAAGAGCTTGACGCAGCATCCGCTCGCTCGGGCGGTCGCCAAGATGCCCATCAAGATGGCGACCGGCCTGAAGGACAAGCTTGTCGACGCGGCCAAGAGCGCGTTCGGCTTTGGCGGCGGGGGCGGCGGGGACATCGGCGGGTCCGGCGTGAAGCGCTGGTCCAAGGTGGTTCTCCAGGCCCTGAAGATGGTGGGCCAGCCCGCGAGTCTGCTGCCCGTGGTGTTGCGGAGGATGAACCAGGAGAGCGGCGGCAACCCGCGCGCGATCAACAACTGGGACATCAACGCGAAGAACGGCGATCCGAGCCGGGGCCTGATGCAGACGATCGGGTCGACGTTCAACGCGTACGCGGGCAAGCTCCGCTCGCGCGGGATCTACGACCCGCTCGCCAACATCTACGCCTCGATGCGGTACGCGCTCGATCGGTACGGATCGCTGGCCGCGGCCTACAACAGAGCGGGCGGGTATGCCTCGGGCGGGCGGCCGAAGCGCGGCGAGATTGCATGGGTGGGCGAGCGCGGGCCGGAGCTGGTTCGTTTCGGCGGCGGCGACACCGAGGTCTTCGACCATCGCACGTCGCTGCAGATGGCCGCGGGCGCGACCGCGCGAGGCTTCGCCAAGGGCACCTCGGGAACCAAGGCGCGGCGGGAGCTGCCGGGGGACCTGAAGGCGTGGACGAAGGCCCTGGCGGGCTCGGCGTCGCAGATCAAGTCGGCGGCCAAGTCCCTTTCCACGGACCTGAAGGCGGCGGGCGGCGCCGGGCGGCGGCTGGCCAAGACCACCGACGCCACGGCGAAGAAGCTCGTGGGCCTCGCGGCGAAGCGGGACGCGGTCCGCAAGAAGATCGCGGCCGCGAACAGCTTCATCGGCGAGCAGAAGACCGCGGCGTCGGACTACATCGCGGTGTCCCAGCTCGGCGAGTCGACGTCCGTGTCGGATGTGATCAGCGGCCTGAAGACCCGGCAGGACACGACGGCGAGCTACCAGCGGTCGATCGCGGCCCTGAAGAAGAAGGGGTTGAACGACACCTACTTGAAGCAGTTGATCGGGATGGGCCCGGAGTCCGGGCTCGCCGGTGTCCTGGCGGGCGCGGGCGCGGGGCAGATCTCGGCCCTGAACAGCCTGGCGAAGTCGGGCGCGAAGCTCAGCGACTCCTACGGGCGGTCCATGGGCGACTACCTGTACGACGCCGGGTCGAAGGCCGGGAAGGGGATTCTGGCCGGGCTGAAGGCGCAGGAGAAGCAGCTCCAGGCGGAGATGGACAAGCTCGGCCGAGGCATGGTCAAGGCGATCAAGAAGGCGCTGAAGATCAAGAGCCCGTCGCGCAGGACACGGGACGAGGTCGGCCAGCCCGTCGGCGCTGGCGTCGTCG
This sequence comes from Streptomyces huasconensis, assembly GCA_004010275.1. Taxonomy (GTDB): domain Bacteria; phylum Actinomycetota; class Actinomycetes; order Streptomycetales; family Streptomycetaceae; genus Streptomyces; species Streptomyces huasconensis. The sequence goes on along the minus strand of RBWT01000001.1, from coordinate 85,577 downwards.
AGGGCGTGGCCGACATGCTGCCCGCCGTGCAGGCCGAGGCCGATCGCCTGGCCGCCGCCGCGGTCCCGTCCCGGCCGGTGGTGCCGGTGTCCGCGGCGCTCGGCGCAGCCGCCGCGTCGAGAGGGTCCGGGCTCGATGGGCGCCCGCTGTACCTCGTCGTCGAGGACGCACCGTCTGCGGGCCTACGTCGATGACCGGGTCGACGGGGCGCTCACACAGGTACGAGCCCGCGGCCGCGCGGGCGTGAAGGCCTGACTAGGAAGGGGGCACACGGGTGCCGATGATCGTGCTGCCGGGGGCGCCCCCGGTCACCGTGCCCGCCCGCTGTCACGTCGCCTGACGGCTGGCTCGCGGCGATCGTGGACGAGGCGTAGGGCGGGGGTGGTGCTGTCCGTCGACTACACGGCGGGCAGCACTCCCCTGTCGACGGCCGCGAACGTGCGGCGCGTGCGGATCTACCGCACGGGCCCGGACGGCGTGAAGGTCGCGGTGCGGGGCGCCGCTCCGGGCTGGGCCGTGGAGGGGGTGGGCACGGCATACGACCACGAGGCGCCACTCGGGGTGCCGGTCATGTACTCGGCACAGCCCGAGTACGCGGACGGCGCCCTGGGACCGGTCTCCTCGCTCGCGGTGGAAGTGCCGGCCCCGGCAGTCGGCGCGGTGCGGGACCTATGGCTGAAGAGCCTGGACGAGCCGGGCCTCTCCGCGCGGGTGCACATCACCACGTGGGGCGCTCGTGAGTCGGCCGCCCGGCAGGACGTCGCTCAGCGGGCCGGGTCGCCGTTCGCGATGGTCGGCTTCGACGTGCACACGGCGGCCACGGTGCAGGCGGTTGTGGACGTGCCGCCGGAGCAGATCGAGCAGGTGCGGCGGCTGATGGACGCCGGCGTTCTGCTGGCTCAGACCCGACCCGGCTATCAGCAGCCCGACGCGTTCTTCGTGCCTGGTGACTGGACGGAGACCGCCACCGGAAAGCTCGGCAGCACGGGCGGGTATGCCGTCGGCTTCACAGTGCAGCCGATCGAGCGGCCGGACCCCGAGGGCCAGCCCATGCGGCTGCCCGGTTGGTCATGGGACACGGTGGCCGCGGGCTTCGAGTCGTGGACGGCGGTGGCCTCCAGCTACAGCTCGTGGGCCGCACTGTCGACGAACGGGCGGACCTGATGCAGACACTGCCGCCCGCCCTGCTGCGGGCCTTGACCGGCGCGGTCCGACGTCGTCCGGTCGGCGAGTGGTCCAACGACGGCGGCGTGACGTGGTCGCCGCTGGCGGTGGGCGCGGCGGACGTGAAGCCGGACCGCACTGCGGAGTGCCGTTGGTCGGCGACGGTGGAGCTTCTCGACCCGCCGGTGGGGGCGGCGGGCATCAACACCGTGGCCACGCAGATCAGGTTGTTCGAGGAGCTGACGGCCTCTCGCGCGGACCCGTACCGGGTGCCCGCGGGCCGGTACGTCGTCGACAGCACCAAGCGCACCCTTCGCGGGCGCGGACTCAGCGCCGAGCTGCTCGGCGTCGAGGACATCGTGCGCGGCGCCGCGCTGCCGGTGGCCCGCACGGTGGAGACGGATACCGCCGCGGCGATCGCGCAGACGCTCATCGCGGAGGCCGCGCCGTGGGCGGCCGTGGCGGCGTGGCGGGACGGGGTGAAGGCCGACACGAAGATCCCGTCTTTTGTTATCGACGAGGACCGGTGGCAGGGCCTGTCCGGCGGCGCCGACCAGGCAGGGGTGTCCACGGGCATCGCGCCCGCCCTCGGCGCCGAGGTCTACGCCGACGCCCGCGGGGTGTTCACCTTCGCTCCGGTACCGACGCTCGCCGACCCGGCGGTGTGGACGCTGACCTACGGCCAGGGCCTCATCGAGCCGGAGGCATCGCAGAGCAGCGAGGGCCTGGTGAACGTGTGGGTCATCAGCGGCGAGGAGGCGGCCGGCGAGAGCGGGGCGGCGGCCGCGCCGGTGGGCCCGGTGTACGTGTGGGATGACGACCCGATGAGCCTGACCTACGCGGGCCCGGACCCGGTGCGCGATCCGCTCGCCTCGCAGCGGGAGGGCATGGTGTGGGTGCGGCCGCGCGTCGAGCGCTACACCTCCCCGCTGATCACGTCCGAGGAGCAGGCCTACACCGCGGGGCGGGCCAAGCTCGCCGACTCCCTGCGGGTGCAGAGCACGTTGACCTTCACCGCGTACGCCCACCCCGGCATTGAGCCCGGCGACGTCGTGCGCGTCGAGGTCGAGCCCGGCGTGTGGGAGACGCACCTGATCGACGCGTGCCCGCGCACGTTGGGGGCGGCGTCGATGTCCTGTCAGACCCGTACCTCGGCGAGGAGGATCTGATGGGCGTACGCGAAGACCTCGGCATCGACCTCGTCACCGGGCCCCCGGCGCGGCCGACCACGGTGCTCTGTCGGGTCGTTGACGTCACGGACGAGGGCGGCGTCAACATCATGTACAACGGGGCGCTGCTTCTCGACGTGGCGTGCTCGACGGCCTACCGCGGCCGCCAGGCGGGCGACCTGGTGCACGTCCGGCCCGGCGTGAAGCCGCTGGTGCTGTACGCCGTGGGCGATGACCCAGGGGCGGCCACCGACTCCTCGGTGCGCGACATCGCGCGGGAGATCGCCGTCGACGAGGACGCCGTCACCGCGGCTACATGGGGCACCGCCGGCCCGTCCGGCAGCGGCTGGCAGACGGTCACGACGACGTACGTCCGCAAGGACGCCGACGGCAAGGCTCAGCTGTACTTCCAGCTCGGCTCTCAGTCGGACACGAGCCCGGCCGACCCGGGGCGGGCCCCGAAGTCCAAGGTGGTCAGCCCGACCGACTCGGGGAGCTGGCGCGGCGGCCGACCGGACGAGTACGCCTCGGCCCCGACTCAGGGCGACTGGACGGGGCGCGGCAACCGGCGCGGCGGCTGGTTCTACGGCACCCAGATCCAGACCGTGTGCGCGGGCCGCACCGTCTCCAAGATGACGGTCGCCTTCACCCGCAAGCGAGGGTCGGGCGTCAACGGGAAGATCCCGATGAACCTGTACCTGCACGACTACCAGAACCCGCCGTCCGGCCAGCTCAACCTCGGTTCCGGGCCCGAGGACGGGCTGCTGCGGCTGTCCGTCGGCGCGCGCGGCACCGCGACCCTGCCCGCGTCCTGGCGCTCCCAGCTCGCCTCCGGGGCCGCGCGCGGCCTGGCTATCTACGCCTCCGGCCGCTCCGAGTACGGCTCGTTCACGGGCGGCAAGATCACCATTTCGTTCTCGGCCTGAGAGGGGGCGCCCGCGTGGCGACCATCGGATACGCAGACCTCCCCGTCCCTGGAGGAGGCGACAGCCCTGACGGGGCCGCAGCCCTGGCCGCGCTCGCCGAGGCGATCGACCCGCACCTCGTGCAACACGTCGCCAACCTCGCCGAGCGCAACTCGACCATGGGCGACGCCCCCACGGGCATGCTGGTCATCGCCGCTGACGGGACCGCCTGGGCGAAGACCGCCGCCGGGTGGGCGACGCTGTACGAACCCCTTCAGGCGTGGCAGTCCACGATCAGCCTGAAGGCCGGGTTCGAGGAGGGCACCGTCGATCTTGGCCTCCGCACGACCGACGGCGGCAAGCACGTCTGGTTGAAGGGCCGCATTCAGCGATCGGACGGCCAGCTCATCTTCGACGCGAACGCCGTCAACCTCGGCTCTGTGCCGTCCTCGCTGATCCCTGTGGAGCTGCGCACGTGGGATGGCACCTGCTCCATGGCGGGCGCCACCACCGACGCCACCGGTCGCCTGGAGCTTCTGCCCACGGGCGCCTCATCGGCGTACGGCGTGGCCGGTGACCTTCTGTGGTGGTACCAGGGCACCGACGGAACCTCGTGGGTGGACATCTCCGGCGACTACTGGCTCGACTGAAAGGAGCGGCACGGAGATGGCGCTGTACACCTACGGCGGGACCCCGGCCGACGTGCTCACCGACCCCGCGGGCAACGTGGTGCCGGACTATCCGGTGATCGTGCGGGCGGCCGGGACCGGCGAGCAGATCACCGCCCTCCTGGAGGAGGACGGGACGACGCCCATCGCGCAGCTGCGCACGAACTCCTCGGGCAGCTCGGCACCCGGCCGCATCCGCCCGTTCAGGATCGACGGCGTGACCGCGATCGAGTACGAGTACAACGCCCCCGGCGGCAGTACCGTGCGCTGGTACCAGAGCGCTCGCGAGGTCGCCTCGGGAGCACTCGACCAGATCGAGAGCAAGCTGGACAAGGCTGGCGGGACGATGACCGGCAAGGCCCAGTGGAGCCTGCCCAATTCCACGGACGTCGCGCTCGCCGCATCCGTCACCGGGGATGCCTTCGACCGCTGGCGGCTTCAGATGAGCGGCCGCCAGGAATGGGGCTCCGGTGCCGCGGCCCGCGACACCTTCCTCTACCGCTCCGGGCCGGGCGTCCTGGAAACCCCGGGCACGCTCGTGGCCGGGCAGGTGTCGCTGGCGGGCATGCGCATTTTCAATCCGACCCTGTACGGCACGGGCGGGACTGCGCTCCAGGCTGTTCTGAACGCGGCGCGGGACGCCGGCGGCGGGTGGGTCATCGTCCCGCCCGGCACTTGGGACGTCTCCGCGCTGCCGCTGCGGATCTACGGCAACACGCGGCTGACCTTGATGGAGGGCGCGGTCATTCGCCGGGCGGGCGCGGGGACCATGCTCCTCAACGGCGACGCCACCCAGAACTACGGCGGCTACACCGGGCACGGCAACATCATCGTCGAGGGTGGCACGTGGGACTGCCGGGCCACCGCCTATCCGACGTCGGCGATGTGCATGAGCATCGGCCACGCCGAGAACATCACCATCCGCGACACGTTGATCAAGGACGTGTGCGGCTACCACGGCATCGAACTCAACGCCGTCAAGCACGGCGTCATCCGCAACGTCCGCGGCCTCGGATATGTCGACCCCGGCGGCAGAGACTTCAGCGAGTTCATCCAGCCCGATCTCGCCAAGGGCTCGTCGTACTTCGGGGGCTTCGGACCGTATGACGACACCCCGTGCACCGACCTGCTCATCGAGGGCTGCACGACCGGCCCTTCAGGGACCGCCGGGACAACCGCCTGGCCGCGCGGTATCGGCTCCCACAGCGCCAGCCCCTCCAAGCCCCACCGCGACATCCGCATCGTCGACTGCCGCTTCGAGGGCTGCGCCCAGTGGGCGATCGGCGGCTACACCTGGGAAGGCGTCACCATCGACGCCTGCCAGATCCGCGACTGCGGCGCCGGAATCCGCATTCGCACCCTCGACTCCGGCAGCGCCTCCCACCGCACCCCCGCGGGCGGCGGCTCCCCAACCATCGCCGGGTCGCAGCCCCTGCGCACGGTGAGCATCACCGAGCTGCGAGATCACCGGCACCACCGGGCACGACGACGCCATCCTCATCCTGGGCGAGGCGACCGGCACCGTCATCAACGCGACGATCACCGGCACGACCATCGACGGCGTCACGGCCGGCGCCCAGAACGGGCTCCGCCTGGAGTACGTCGAGGACTACACCCTCGGCGACAACACGATCCGCGACACCGCAGGCACGGGCATCAGCCAGGAGCAGACCACCGGCGGCACCGTCACGGGCAACCGCGTGCGCGGCACGACCGGTTCAGGCATCGCCTGTACCAACTGCTCCGAGGTGGAGATCGCGGTCAACAACCTGCGCGACCTCGGTGTCAACGGAATCCATGTCCTCGGCGGCACGGACGTGACGGTCGTGAAGAACTACGTCAAGGGCGCTTCGCGGGCGGCGGCGGGGTCGTGGGGTATCCGCTGCTCGACGTCCTCCGACGGGCTGCACATCTCGGGCAACAAGATCCGCAAATACGGATCGGGCAACGAGGTCGCCGCCGGGATCGGCATCACCAGCACCTGCACGAACGTCCGCCGGTACGGCAACGACCTCGGCGACACGGGCTTGGACGATCAGTCGGTCGGCCCGGAGACGAGCCCCTTCGACGCGGCCGGGCACATGGACTCCCTCATGCGCCCGTCGGGACGGTACGAGACGACAAGTCGAATGCGCGCGGGCACCAGCAACACCCCGACCAGCGGCACTCTCTACCTGGTGCCGATCTGGCTGCCCAAGGGCGCGATCGTCAGCACCATCAGCTTCGCGTCCGGCAGCACGGCAGCTGTCTCCCCGACCAACTGGTGGTTCACGCTGCACGACCGGAACCGGGTCGCGGTCGCCCGCACAGCAGACCAGACCACCGCGGCGTGGGCGGCGAACACCACCAAGACGTTGCCGCTCGCGCAGACCACCGCCGGAGCCGCGACCAGCTACACCACCACGTACACGGGCCTGCACTACCTCGGCGTCATGATCAAGGCCACGACGGTGTGCAACCTCGTCTCCGAGGGCAGCGTCGCCGACTTCCTCGCCAGCGTCGCGCCCGGCTTCGGCGGCACCGACGCCAGCCAGACCACACCGCCCACGGTGACCGGAGGCGCCTTCACGGCCGGGGCGTTCGGCACCGGCAGCGGCATCCTCCTGTACGGCTACACCACCTGACTACAGCTCACCCCCTGACGCCCCGCGCTTTCGGCCCGGGGCCTTTTTCATGCCCTGGAGGGCTCATGTCGCACGATCCACTCCCGTCCGATCTCGGACAGCAGGCCTATGCCGCGTACGGCACGGCCACGGGCGGGCTCACCCACGACGGCCGCACGGCGCCGGCGTGGGAGGAGCTCGGCGAGGACATCCAGGCCGCCTGGACCGTCACGGCCAGCTCGCTCTACCAGGCCGGTGCGGACGCCGCGTCACGAGAGGGTGGCCGCTGATGGCCGCCCCGCTGTCCGCAGCTGCGGCGCTGGCCGCGTTGCGCGCCGAGGGGGTGCGGGTCGTCGAGGTCGACGGCTGGCGTACCCGCAATCGCAACCACAAGGGCGCCTGGGGGCCCGTGCACGGGGTGATGATCCACCACACCGTCACCCGCGGGGCCAAGGCCACCGTCGACATCTGCCGCGACGGACACAGCTCCCTGCCGGGGCCCCTGTGCCACGGCGTCATCACCAAGGACGGACAGGTCCACCTCGTCGGCTGGGGCCGCGCGAACCACGCCGGGATGGGCGACGACGACGTCCTCCAGGCCATCATCGCCGAGAAGGCCCTGCCGCCGGACAACGAGGCGAACACCGACGGCAACCGGCACTTCTACGGCTTCGAGTGCGAGAACCTCGGCGACGGCAAGGACCCGTGGCCAGCCGCCCAGGTCGAGGCGATCGTCCGCGCCAGCGCCGCGCTGAGCCGCGCGCACGACTGGGGCAAGGAGGGCGACACCTCCATCATCGGCCACGCGGAGTGGCAGCCCGGGAAGGTCGACCCCCGCGGGCCCGGGATCACGATGGCCGACGTCCGCAAGCGGGTCGCTGAGCGGCTGAAGCACGCGGCCAGCTGGTCGCCCGGTGAGAAGCCGCCCACTCCGAAGCCGCCCACCACTGAGGAGCGCATCAGCGCTCTGGAAAAGCGCGTCACCGCGCTGGAGAAGAGGAACTGACCATGAACACTGGCGCTTTCTGGAAGGCCACCGCCGAGCGGGCCGCGCGTACGGCCGCGCAGTCCTCCCTCGCTCTCATGGCTGGGGACGGCATCGGCATCCTCGATGTCGACTGGGGCGAGGTCGCCTCCGTCAGTGGCCTGGCTGCGGTCGCCGCCGTTCTCACCGCGATCGTGACGAGCGGCGGGCCGGTCGGCCCTGGCCTCACCGAGACCGTCGCTACGCCGACCACCCCGCGCCGCCCGACCTCGATCTGACCTAGGAGGGGCCGGTGGCTGATGAGCCGACGAACGGCGAGCTCGGGCGGCTCATCGAGTCCTTGCGCACCGACATGCGCGAGGACATGGGGCAGCTCAACCAGCGCCTCGACAAGGTCGTCCCGATGGACGTCTACACCATCGAGAAGACCCAGCTCGGCGACCGCGTCACGGCCCTGGAGACCGCTCGCGAGAAAGACGCCGAGCGGGTCACGGCCACGCGTCGATGGATGATCGGCACCGTCGTCACCGTCCTGGTCGCCCTGCTGCCGTACCTGAACGCCATGGTGAAGGGGGCGGGCGCATGAAGGGCACCCGCGGGCGGCCACGTGCCAAGTCGTGGCGTGGTGACCTGCTCGCCATCCTCGGCGCGCTCCTGGCGGGCGCCGCGCTGCTCACCGTTCAGCAGCTCGCCTCCGAACTGCGGGATGCCAACGAGGCCAGGGACGCGCTTGCCCGCCAGGTCCAGCAGCTCGGCGGTAAGCCGGTCGCCGGGCCGCCCGGGTCCCGCGGGGAGCCCGGCGAGTCTCGGCCCGGGCCCCGCGGCCCGCAAGGTGAACGCGGCGAGCCCGGCCCCGCCGGTCCATCGGGGAAGCCGGGCGCCGCCGGCGAGGACGGCGCCGCGGGGACTGACGGCAAGGACGGAAAAGGGCAGCCCGGCGCTGACGGAGAGGCTGGAACTCCGGGCGCGGAGGGGCCCGCTGGTCCGCCGGGGCCGCAGGGCGAGCCGGGGCCAGTTGGTCCGCAGGGCGAGCGGGGCCCGGGCGGGGAGCAGGGGCCCGCCGGGGAGCGCGGCCCCGCCGGGCCGTCCTGCCCCGATGGGTACAGCCTCCAGCCGCCGGCCGACGATCCGGACGCGCTGGTGTGCCGCCGCGACGGCGCCCCCGATCCGGAGCCGGGCGACCCATCGGCTCCTCAGGCCGCGCTCGACCCCGCCCGCCGCCAGTACCCATGACACAGGCCCTCTTCCGCCTTCGGGCGGGAGAGGGCCCCTTCTTCATGCCCGGTCGGCCAGTTTCCTCGCGGAGTCGAGAGCGACATCCCACGGATACGCCTTCGGCTTCCCAGACCCCGGCGGGTTGGGCATGAACCCACCCTCGCCATACAGAACCGTGACGCCCTGCTCACGCAGCTCCGTGATGCTGCGGCCCAGCTGGCGGTGCTGGGCGTATGCCGCATTCACGCACGGCATCGTCACGGTGGGGATGCCCTTGCCGATGCCTTCTGCGACGACGCCGACCACGAACGTCGAGGTAAGGCCGAGCGCCCATGAGTTGATGCTGTTGAACGTCGCCGGGGCGAAGACGATCACGTCCGCCTTCGGCCAGACGTCGGGCTGGCCGGGCAGCTTGTACTCGCTGCGGACCGGGTGTCCGGTGAGCGCGGCCAGGCCGTCGAGGCTTTCGTCGAGCCAGCGGGCCGCAGTTGGGGTCAAGCCGAGGCACACGTCCCAGCCGTCGGCCTGTGCGTCCTCAATCACCTTGGCCACGTCGAAGATGGGCGGAGCCGCCGAGCCGAACAAGTACAAGGTTCGCGAAGTCGAGGTCATAGCCTCATCCCACCCCGCGCCGTTGACCACATGCAACTGCCCCCGATCCATGCGGATCGAGGGCAGAAGCCGGTCCAGCGCCCATTGAGCGCGAGTACCGTTCCAAGTGGTGAGCCAGGAACGGAGTTCCAGTATGCCCAGAGACGACCACCCCGGGGCCCGGATCGCGAAGTATCGAAAGTTGGCCGGGTACACGCAACGCGGCCTGGCCTTGAAGATCGACTACTCGTACAGCCTCGTTCACCAGGTGGAACGCGGTCACAAAGCGGCGAGTACCGACTTCATGGCGGCCTGCGCCCGGGTGCTGCACGTTGACGTCACCACCCTGACAGGACAGCCGTACATGACCGAGCTGCAACAGGACCGCCTCGCCGAGCTGATCCGCCCCATCCGCGAATCACTCGACCTGTACGACCTGGGAGCCGACCCTGACGTCGCCACGCGCGAGGTACCTCAACTGGTGGCAGCGGCAGACACCCTGTGCCAACAGGTCAGGGCCACGCAACTCAACAAGGCCGCGCAGACACTGCCTCGGCTGATCGCCGAACTGACGACCGCGGCCTACCGCAACCCGTCCACAGAACTGTGGGCCGCTCTCGGCTCCGCCTACCGCACTGCCCACGACGTGACGGTCAAGCTCGGTTTCTACGACCTGTCCACCATCGCCCTCGACCGCATGGACTGGGCCGCCCAACGGGCCTCTGACCCGGTGCTCTCAGCCGTACGCCAGTACATGCGCGGCCTCGTCTACCACCGCGAAGGCGAGCACACCATCGGCCTCCGTCTCGTGAACGCCGGCCACCACGTCCTCGCCCAGGCCGAGGACACTCCAGAATCGCTGGCCGTGGCCGGGCAGCTGCATCTCGGCGCCACAGTCATCGCCGCGCGTGCTCGTGACGAGGCTGCGGTGAAGACTCATCTAAGGGAGGCGAAGCAGATCGCCAAGCGGGCCGGTGACGTCGAGCACGTGCACTGGCTCAGCTTCGGGCCAACGAACTGGGCTGCTCACGAGCTGTCGGCGCTTACGGAGCTGGGACAGTACGGAAAGGCCGTGGAGAAGGCGAAAAAGCTCCGCATGCCCGACTCGTGGCCCACATCTCGCCGAGCGCACGTGTGGATTGACCGGGGCCGCTGTGAGATGGAGACGGGCCGTACCGAGGCGGCTCTCACCTCGATCGCCGAAGCCCGAAGGTTGGCTCCGCAGCAGACCCGCTATCACCCGGGCGCACGCGCGACGATCGAGGGGCTCGTGCACCAGCAGCGTAAGACTCCCGACGCCTTGGGGTACATGTCCGCATGGCTCGGCTTGTGACACCGACTGTCACTGAGAAGTGACAGTTACTGCCCCTGCAGGTCAGCACTCTTGTCTCACAGCTGATCGACAGATGACGGCAGGGGTGGATAGTGCTCACGCAGAGGATGCACACCGCGATCGCGGACTGGCTCGCACACGCCCAGCAAGCCCCCGAGCAGGCCCGGCGGGAGTGGAAGGAGACCGGTGTCGCCCTGTTGCCGCTCGGCAGCCGGTTCGTCGCTGTTCGCCTGGCCGCAAATCTCGTCCACGCTGCTGTGGACACCACCCATCCGCAGGAACTCGCCGCGCGGCTGATCCGGCTCCTCCAGGGCCCCGTCTTCTGCGACGGCCGGACGATGGGCGGCACCTATTACGCCCTCATGCGGCCCCGCATCGGCAGCCCCTGGAAGCACCAGGACGTCGCGCCACGCCTCGGGGTCGGTACGTACCTCGGCGTGCCGAAGCTCGACCGCAGGAAGCCGCCCGGTACGCACTGGGTGGTGCTCCCACGGTTCGAAGGCGACCTGTGCGCGCCGAGCGCCGTGGAGTCCCTCATCGGCCACGCGGTCCGCGCCAGCCAGGAGACAGAGCTGTGACCGCCCAGGTCAGCACCCCGGAAGCAGGCCTCGTGGCGGCCAGCGCAGCGGTGGTCCAGCACACCTACGACTGCGCCAGGTGCAAGGCCACGGGCCGCATCTGCATCAGCGGGCGCCGCCTGCGCGCCCTGCTCGCCGCCCAGCACGCGGCACCCACCAACTCCCGCCGCACCCACGGCGGGTAGATCACCCCTCGCTCGCCGCGAGGGAGCCCCATCCACCCACTGTGCAGGAGGCGCCCCATGGGCACGCTCACCAACGGCACAACCACCATCCCCTACGAGCACCACACCGCGCCCGGCCTGGACTGGCGCAAGGCCGGCCGGACCGACCTCGACCCGATCCTGAAGGACTGCGTGATCCTCGCGGCGGCGCCGCCCGCCGAGGGGCACCCGCACCACAGCATCCCGGACGGCACGCGCATGGTCGCGATCAGCGACGACAAGGACCCGCAGTCGCCCGTGCTCCTCATGAGCCGGGTGGAGATCAGCAAGTTCTTCGATGGAGTGATCGCGGGTGAGTTCGATGGGTTCCGGGCGAGCGCAGAAGAACTCGACGCTGCGGCGGCGGACGCCACAGCCTGACCCACCGTCCGCCGAGCTAGTAGCTGCCTGCACCCCGCCGGCCGACAACTGCGCCTCGCTCCTCGGTGGCCCGGTCTGCACCCAGCACACAGGGCCACCGCTCCCGGCCATCCGCAGCGCGGTGGGCACGTACATCTGCCACGTCTGCACACCGCTGGGGCGGACCCCCGAGCGCACGTGGGCGTTCGTGCAGCGACAGGCCCAACTGCTGAACAGTCCGTATTGGCGACAGGGCGGCCCTGTCACCTGACCCATGAGCCCCGCCGCGGTTCCATCGCACCGGCCCGCGCGGCGGGAAAGGGGCGGCCACCCCACCCCCGGGGCGGCCGCCCTCCTACCCACAGAATGGAGAAGCCGTGACTACGCCACCCGTCGTCGTCCCGTGCGCGCCCTGTCTCCATGCGCTCCTGACGGGACAGGTCGACCAGCCGCACGCCTGCGACGTGGTGACCACGGTCACCGTCGAGAGACCTCGGCTGGTCATCGTCGCCGACCTGCTGGATTGCCCGTGCGACTGTCCCGCCCCGGAGGAGAGCTACGAACTGGAAGCGGCGCGAGCAGCTGCTGCTCGACGGCCGTCCCACGTCTCGCGAGCGGTGGTCCGCGATGAGTGAGGGCGTCCGGTACTGCTGGCGCTGCGATGCGCCGATCACGGAGAAGCATCCCGGCACGTCGGCCGTGAAGGTCTCTATCTCAGCGGGCGGCGCCGTGATCTGGCTCCACAAGGAGTGCCCGCGGCTGCCGCCCTTCGTGATCCGTATTCCCCGATAGACCCCCGGTGCGGCCCTGGGGAGGGTCGTACCGGGAAGGGGCGGTCCGTCCGAAGGCACCCCCGGAGCGGGCCGCCCATCACCTTCTGTCGAATGGAGGACCATGACCACCGTCCCTGAACGCCCACAGCTCTGCATCCTGTGCCACCACACCATTCGGCCCGGTGAGCCAACCGGGGAGCAGACCTTGGGAGCCGACTCCGGCCCGCACTTCGTGGGCCCGGCACACGACTGCTGCTGCCCCACGCCACTGGCCGTGCCTTGCGCACCCTGCCTGCGCGCGCTCCTGACCGGCTCCGCCGAGCCGCACGCCTGCATGGAGACGACTGCCCTCAGCATCAACGGCCATCTGTTCGGTGTGACCTCCGACGAGGACTGTCCATGCAAATGTCCGGTCCAACGCGCGAAGGAGAGCGAAGCCCTGAAGACGGCTCGTGCACAGGCCCGTGGGCTGCTGCCCCCCACCGAGGCCGAGTAGTCCCCCGGCCGCGGCCCTGGGGAAGGGGCGCGGCCGGGATGTGGCGGCCCTCCCATCGCCGACCCCCGGGGTGGGCCGCCGATCACACGAGGTCGCGGAGCGGGACGCCGAGCGCGTCGGCGATGCGGATCAAGTTGTCCAGGACCGGGCTGGCGTGTCCCTGCTCGATGCGGTTGACGGACTGACGGTCTATGCCGGCTCTTTCCGCGAGGCGTTCTTGCGTGAGGTTCGCGTGAATGCGGGCGGCCCGGATGCGTTCGCCGACGGCTCGTCGGGCGGCGAGAACGCGAGGCGTCGGTGGAGCGGGCGGCACCCGCTCAACGCTCGCGCCCCGGTGATCGACTGTCTGTATCGTCGACCGTACATTTTTGGATCACTATTTGCCCATGATCGCAAGCCCTCTACATGTAAGACGCTCGTTCGAGTGACGGCAGGCAGGCCCCATTGCCGCCCTCTGCGCCTTCCGCTCTGATACATGCGTCTGGCATATACCTGCCACCCTTCGACCACGGGTGGATCTCACTCGCGGCGCGAACCTATGGCCGGCGCCGCGGGAGGGGGCCGACTGAGGTGTCCACGTGTCCGCCTCAGCCGGTCGCCCGCCGCTCTGACTTGGTCAGAGCGCGCCGCCCCACCCCGCGCGCGGGGTGGGGCGGTTTAGTTTGTACGTACGGCCCCCGCCGACGACTGCGACGGGGGCGTAGCCTGTGGGCCCGGCCTCCCCGCCGGGGCTCCACAGGATTGGACGAGCACGTGTCTGACGCGCGTGGGGAGACGCACCAGTCCTCGTCGGTAGCGACTCTATGCGCGACGCCACCGGCGTCCAGTCCCCCGGACGAGTGATCCCCATCTCATGATCACGGGGGGATGTGGACTCTTTGTGGACTCCGAGCACGGAAAGGCCCCTCAGACGATCAAGCCTGAGGGGCCCAAAACAGGCTCTCACCTGCTACTTACCACCCGGTGGGCGCGGACGGTTTCGAACCGCCGACATCCTCCTTGTAAGGGAGGCGCTCTACCCCTGAGCTACGCGCCCGGAACGAGTGGACAGCCTACCTTGCCGCAGGCAGTGCCTCGCAAACCCCCGCCCCACCCGACCGGCCCCTCCCCTCCGCGAAACGCAAAGTCACTGTGCGTACGGCGAACTAACCGGCCCGTGTGTTCGTCCTTAACCGGTGGGAGAATGTGACACCGGGGCAGGGCGATGACAGCACGGGAGAGGGATAGTGACGGCGACACCTTGGCAGCCGTACACACCGGACGGAGCGGGGGCCGACACCACGACGTCAGCGTCGTGCGCGCGGACGCGTCACGGGCCCGCGCCGGTCAGCCCCGCGGGAGCGCGCGTCAGGGCCGCCGTGGCGCCGCAGCCCTGCGTGACGTCCGCGCCCTGCTCACGCTCGTCACCCTCGTACCCCTCGCCCTCCCCCTGCTCGCCGCCACCGCCCCCGCCGCCTTCGCGCGGCGGCGGCACGCGCGGTGGTTCGGGGGCCGCGGCGAGAGCCTGCGGGCCGAGGCGCAGGCCGCGAAGGACGCCGCTGCCGCCGCCTTCTACGAGCTGGACACCGCCCAGCGCGATCTGCGCATCTCCATCGAGACGATCACCGCCGTCGACTCCACGCCCGCGGCCCGGCGCGCCGTCTCCGACTTCGAGGCCATCGGGCACCGCATCGACGAGGTCAGCCACCAGTACATCAGCGCGGTGGACGCCCACGACCTGGACCGCGACGACCTCGACTCGGCGGTCGCGGCCCGCGCCCGGACCGAGCTGACGCGGGCCAAGGACGAGCTGGCCAGGACCAAGGGCGAGCTGGAGCGCTTCCAGCAGGGGCTCGGCCCGCTGCTCGACAAGGCGGAGACCCAGCTCGCCCGCCTCGCCCCGGCGGTCGAGCGCGCCCGCCAGACACTGCTCGCCGCCAGCAACGCCCTCGACGCGGTACGAGCGGCGGGGCTGAAGGCCGATGATCTCGCCGCCCGCCTGGCCGCCCTCGGCCCGGAGCTGACCAAGCTCAACCAAGGAGCGGGCCGGCACGGCGTACCGGAGACGCTCCAGCGCGCCGACCGCGTGCAGCGCGACGCCGAGGCCGTGCGCGCCGAGGCCGAGCGCTGCCGGAGCGCGCCGCCGAGATCGACCGGCGGCTCGTGTCGCTGCGTACCCGCGCGGAGGCCCTGACCACCCGCAGCGGCCAGGTCGAACCGGCTCCTCAGCGAGCTGCGCCGGCGGTTCACCCTCGCCTGCTGGCAGGACCTCCAGCGGGTGCCCGACCAGGCGGCGGAGAGCGTCCGCCAGGCGGAGACCAAGCTCAAGGAGGCCCAGCAGGCCCGTGAGGAGCAGCGCTGGCCGGACGCCACCGCCCTGCTCTCGACGGTCCGCGCGCTGCTGAACTCCACGGACGAGGCGGTCTCCGCCGCGGGCGACCGTCTGCGGCGGCTCAATGCTGTGGCGAAGGACCCTCAGCAGGAGATCGACCGCACGCGCTTCGCGATCCGGGACGCGCAGCGCCTCGCGATGACGGGCCGCCAGACCCCCGAGCCGCGCCACGCCCGCCCGCTGGACGACTCGGTGGCCCGCCTGGACCGCGCGGTGGCCGCCCTGGAGGGCCGCCACCCCGACTACTGGCACTTCTTGACCGAGACGGAAGCCGTCCGCTCGACGGTCGCGCGCGTGGTCGCGCAGATCCGGGAGGAGCGGGGCCACGGCGCCTGAGGGCGGGCCCCGGCACCCCCCTCAGCCGCAACAACCCCCGCCACAGCAACCGCCGCCCCCGCCGGCCGCGGCCGAAGGACCGGAGCCGGAACCGGACGCCGTCCCGCCCACAGCCACCGTCGACAACAACTTCACCGTGTCCTCGTGCCCCTCCGGGCACACCGCGGGATCGGCGGACTCCGCCATGGGCCGGCTCAGTTCAAACGTGTCGCCGCAGGAACGGCAGCGGTATTCATATCGAGGCATGGGCCCAGGCTAGCGGGGCTCCCCAGCCCTGGGCGACGTCCCGAGAAACGCCCGCAGGATCTCCTCGCCCGCCGCGACCCCGCGCTCGGGCAGCACGGTGAGGCCGGGGGCCACGAAGCCCGTGTCGGCCAGTTCGCCGTGGCCGGGGCGCCAGGCGCGGTCCGCCGCGAGCAGCAGGTCGGTGTCGAGCAGCGAGTCGCCCGCGGCGAGAACCTCGTCCGCGTCCACTCGCCCCGCGACCTCCCGCAGCGCCGCGCTCTTGGTGAGCGGCTTCGGCACCGCGTAGAGCTTGCGGCCCTGGAGCGAGACCGTCCAGCCGCGCTCCTCCGCCCAGGCGGCGAGTCCCTTCACCCAGCCGTCGGGCAGCAGCGCGCGCTCCACGACCAGGTACGCGAAGAGGTCCTCGGCGACGCGTTCCTTGAGCAGCCAGGCCGGGTCGGCGGTGCGCACGAGATGGGCGCGTACTTCGTCGAGGGAGGCGGACTCGTCGGCGAGGCGGCGCGCCACCCGGGCCCGCCAGTCGGCGTCGGAGATCCCGCCGACGAGGATGTGCCCGCCGTTGGCGCAGATCGCGAACCGCGGCGCGGGCCCCGGCAGCTGGATGCGCCCGTACTGCTCGCGCGTCCGCGTGGTGGTCGGTACGAAGACCGTGGTGCGGGCCAGCTCGTCGAGGAGCCCGGCGGCGGTCTCGGTGACGTACGACAGCGGCAGGCCCTGGTACACCTCGACGCAGAGCAGGCGCGGCGCCTCGGCGTCGGGCATGGTCAGGCCGAGGGCGGCGGCGGAGTAGATGAGCGTGCGGTCGAGATCGCTGGCGACGAGCTTCGTCACTGGGAGGCCTCCGGCCGGTCGTCGGCGCCGCTCGCGGCGACGGCCTTGCCGTCCGCCCCCGTCGCGCCCCGCGTGTACTTGGGGTGGATCAGTCCGACGCAGCTGTAGGGGAGTTCGCCGACCTCCTCGACGGGCACGCCCCGCTGTTCGGCGAGCAGGCGTATGTGGTCGAGGTCCGCTCCCGCGCCCGCGCGGGCCAGGATCTTCCAGGGGACGCGGCGCAGCAGCACGCGGGTCGTCTCGCCGACGCCCGGCTTGACGAGGTTCACGTCGTGGATGCCGTACTCCTCGCTGATCCGCTCGACGGCGGCCCAGCCCTCCCAGGTCGGCGTCCGGTCGGCGGAGAGGGCCTCCTTGACCTGGGCCTCCACCGCGTCGGTGACGTCGTCGAAGCGGGCCACGACGGCGTCGACGAAGTCACCGGAGACGTCGGCGTCGGCCAGCTCGCGGTAGAACTTCGCGCCGTGGAAGTCGTCCGGGCCGACGAGGTCGGCGCGCAGGACGGTGCGGGAGATCAGCCCGGAGACGGTGGAGTTGAGGCAGGCGGAGGGGATGAGGAAGTCCTCGCGGGTGCCGTAGGTGCGCACGCACGAGCCGGGGTCGGCGAGCACGGCGATCTCAGGGCTGAAGCCCACCGCGCCGCCACCGGCCTCGAACTCCCGTATCGCGTCGTCCAGTTCGCGGGTGATCGCGCCCTTGCCCGTCCAGCCGTCGACGAAGACGACGTCGGCAGGGTCGTGGTGGGCGGCCAGCCAGCGCAGCGCGTTGGCGTCGAACCGCGCCGCGCACGATCGACACGGCGTAGTGCGGCAGGTCGAGGCCGTGCCGGTGCGCGGCCCAGCGGCGCATGAGGACGCCGACGGGAGTGCCCGCGCGGGCCAGCGACACCAGGACGACCGGGCGCGACGCCCGCTCGGCGAGGACGATCTCGGTGACGGTGCCGACCGCCTGGGCGATGCGGGCGGCGGAGGTGTCGAGCGCGGCGTGGAACAGCGCCTGGTAGCGCTCGCTCGGCTGGTACTCGACCGGCAGCGACTCGGCGTAGTGCGCGCCACCGCTCTGTATCGCCTCCTCGCGTCCTCCGTGGGCGCTTCGAGCGTCACGGCGGAGAGGTCCTGGAGCAGCCAGCCGACGTCTTCGGGTGCGTACGAGGAGAACTCGGGGCCGCGGAGGGGCTCGGGCAGCATGGGGGACCTTTCGGGGGCGGGCGCGCCGCGGGGTACGGTAGGGAGGGACGGACGGCCAGGCAGCACGTGCCCGGTGTGCGCGGCGAGCTGCGCCAACAGGCCGTCCTGCGCGTGCAGGCGGGGCGTGTCCGCGACGGAGTCCACGACCGCGACGACCGCGTCGAAGCCGACCGCCCGCGACGTTGTACGCGAACCGGGGCGCCGCCTCGTCGGCGAGCTGATCGGCGGGATCGTCGTGCGCCGGGAAGACAAGGCGGGTGCGGATCGCGTAACCGGGGTCGTCACGGCGAGCACGGGTGAGCGGGTCGTGGTGGAGAACCGCACGTCGGCGCCGCCCATCCGCCGCTCCAGCTCCACGCCGAGCGCCAGCGGCGCGTACATCAGCTCCTCGAAGCCGAGGACGAGCACGCGGCCGCGGCGCGCGCCCTCGGGCAGGGCGCCCGCGATCCGCTCGGCCATGCCGGGCAGGGCGTCCTGGAGCCGGGCGCGGTGCGCGGGCGTGAAGCCGTGCCGCCCGCCGTCGCAGTCCGGCGGGCCAGCCCAGCTCGACCCGGGTGATCGTTCCGCGCTCCCCGGTGGGCGGCGCGGCGGGGGCCGTGTCGTACTCGGCGACCAGCGCCTGCCCCTTCTCCAGCACACCGTCGGGCAGCCGCACCGTCCCGGACGCCAGTGCGATCAGGTCGACGCGGGCGCCGATCTCGCGGGCGAAGGCGGCCAGGCGGCCCTGGTCCTCGGGCGAGCGCATGTCGACCAGCGCGACTATCACGTACCGCTCGCGCGGGAAGCGTGCGTGCAGGGCGCGGATGGTGTTCAGGACGGTGTTGCCGGTGGAGAACTCGTCGTCGACGAGGACCAGCGGGCCGTCCCCGGCGAGGAGCCGGGGGTCCTCGGGCAGCAGGAGGTGCGAGGTGGCGTGGGAGTGGGACTCCTCGAAGCCGCCGGCGCGCTCGACGCCCTCGACGGGGCGCCGCGTGGAGTGCAGGTAGGGCGCGAGGGCGAGGCCGTCGGCGACGGAGTGGCCGAGGCCGGTCGCGGTCTCCGCGTAGCCGAGGACGACGGCGCGCCGGGCCTCGTCGTCACCGAGCAGCTCCCGCACCCGGACGCCGAGGCCGTGCCCGGCGCCGTGGACGACCGAGGGGTGCTGGGGCACATGTTTGCCGAGGACGTTCGAGACCAGGAGGTGGGCCCGCTTGGGGTTGCGGCGCAGCGCGAGCCCGAGCAGGCCGGGCAGCGTCTCGTCGCCGTCGAGCCCGACCCCGAGCCGCTCGGCGACCCAGCTCCCGGACCACACCGCGTCTTGTGGCACGTACGTCATGTTCCTCGCGTTCATCAGCCGGGCAACCCGGCGGTCAGCAGTTCCACGAAGCCGATGTCCTCCTTGGCGACGCCGAAGACCTCGGCGCGCCGCAGGGTCCGCTCGGCCCAGGCGCGGTGCGGCTTCACTTCGTTCATCTTGTTCGTGTACGACGAGCGCAGCACTCCGCCGCCGCCCCGCTCCGGACGGAGGATGTCCTCGGCGTCGCTGAACTCCTCGTGGCTGACGACCGACAGGGCGTGGACGGGCAGCACGTGCGAGGGGTGGATGCAGGTCTTGCCGAGCAGGCCGTTGGCCCGGTCCAGCTCGATCTCGCGGAGCAAGCCGTCCATGTCGTGCTCGATGAGGGCCTGGCGCAGCTCCTCCGCCCGCCCCTGCAGGAAGGGACTGCGGCGCAGCTGCGGCTTGAACATCCTCTCCTGGACGCGGAAGTACTCCCACACGGGCCCGGTCACGGTGAACCCGGTGCCGTCGGCCCTGCCGAGGACGTTCACCACGTCGGCGATGACCGAGGCCACGATCTGCACGTCGTACGCGGTCATGTCCGGCGGCCTGCGCAGGCGTAGGCGGAGCAGAAGTCGGTGACGCGCCAGGCGCAGCGCGAGGACCCGGTCGCGGTACTTGTCGACGGTGCGGGCGATGCCGGCGAGGGTCTCGGCGCGGCTCTCCAGGTGCAGCAGCTCGGGCGACTCCAGGACGGGCATGGCGAAGAGCCGCCGCCCGCCGAGGGCGTCGGCCGCCGCCTCCGCGACCGTGAGGGCCTCCAGGAACGGAACTCCTCGTTCCTCCGTGAACTTGGGCAGGACGAATCCGGACAGCAGCCGAAGGCTCGGGCCGAGCCTGCGGGTGAGGTCGGGAATCTGCTCGGCGGCGCGGACCCGGACGAAGAGCAGCGGGGGTTCCACGCCTCTGCCCGCCAGGTCGGCGAACTGCCGGACGAGGTTCTCCTCGGCGTCGGCCACCTCGGCGTCGTCGATGGAGTCCTCCAGGCAGACCACCATGGACGTGACGCCGCGGCCGGCCTGCTTCAGGATGTCGTCGGCGAGGCGGGGGCGGGTGGCGGGGCTGTAGAGGGTGGCACCGAGCGCGAACGCGAGGCAGGTGGGGCGGGGAGTCCGCGGTGAAGGCACACGGCTCCCGGTGGAAGAGGCGCTGCCGCACCTCTGGGGCGATGTGCCCGAAATGACGCATGAGTTTCCCCTGTGGTCGCCGTATCGCCTGTTCCGTCGGCATGGAGCGATGTTCCGTCGGCATCGACCGATGTTCTGTCGGCACGAACCGTTCTGATGTGGCCGGTAATAGTACGTAGGGGAGGGTGTCAGGGGTTCCCGCCGGGCATGAACTTCAGGTAACCCGGCCATGTCGCACACGCTCACCACACAACCGTCGCACGCTCGCACCACCCGCAGGTCAGGCGCCTGCCGACGCGGCAGGCGCCTTCTGCCCCCCACGTTGTCCCGCCCGTGCGGGGGAAGGCAGGATGATCGCATGACGCACGCGATGCTGAAGGGGTCCAACGTCCCGCTCGAAGCCACGGCGGTCCGCGCCGTGCTGCGCTGGACCCCCGGACAGGGCGTCCCCGACGTCGACGCGTCGGCGCTGCTGCTCGGCGGTGACGGCCGGGTCCGCTCCGACGAGGACTTCGTCTTCTACAACCAGCCGCGCCACCCCGGCGGCACGGTCTGGCGGCTCGGCAAGAAGCGCGTCGCCGAGGGCCTGACCGACACGATCCAGACAGATCTGGGCGGCATGGAGGCCGCGGTCGACCGCGTGCTCCTGGTCGCGTCGGCGGAGGGCGTCGCCTTCGAGCACGTCCCGGCGCTGCGCATCCTGCTGTACGACGCCGCGGTCGCCGAGGGCGAGCCGCTGGCCTACTTCGACATCACTCCGCAGACCGGCGAGGAGACGGCGCTGATCTGCGGGGAGCTGTACCGCCGCGGCGAGGGCTGGAAGTTCCGGGCCCTCGGCGAGGGGTACACCAACGGCCTTGAGGGGCTCGCCTCCGACTTCGGGATCTCGGTGGACGACTCGGAGTCCGCGGAGCCCGCCACGGTCGCGTCGGGAACGGCCTTCCCGCAGTCTCCGCAGCAGCAGCCCGCTCCCGGGGCGAACTTCCCCCAGCCTCCGCGGCAGCCCGCGCCGCAGCCCCAGCCGTCCATGGGCTCCGTGGGCCCGGCCCAGCCGTCGGTCGCGCTGCGCTGCCGCAGCCTTCCGTGGCCCAGCCGATGCCGCAGCCCTCCGTGGCGCAGCCGATGCCGCAGCCTTCCGCGGCGCAGCCGGGGGGCCACCTCGCGGCGCAGCCGCTTGCGCAGCCGTCCAGCCCGCCTACGGCTATCCGCCCGCGCCGCCCAGCCACCCGGCGCCCAGCCCGCGTACGGCTACCCGCCGGCGGCGCCCACTCACGCCCACGCCGATCCGGCGGGCCCCCGCCGATACCGCCCCCCGCCCAGCCCTCGTACGGCTATCCGCAGCCGGTGGTGGCCCCGGTGCCGGACCCGAACTTCCGGCTGCCACCGCAGGGCCCGCAGTTCCTGCCGCGCTGAGGCGTCGCGGGGCGCGGCGGAGTCATCGCCGCGCCCCGCAGGCACGGGGCACGGGCTCAGCCCACCTTGGTCTTGTAGCCCCTCCCCCACTGCAACCCCCAGCCGTACAGCCGGTCGAGTTCGGCCTGGAAGCCGTAGACGAACTTCACCTCGCGGCGGACGACCAGCTCCCCCTTGACGTTCTCGATGGAGACGACCGCGCACGAGCGGGCCTGCGGCTGGCGCTCGTCCAGGTCGATCTCGATCCGCGGCCCGTTGCTGGGATAGAGCGTGACTTTCGCCTGCGTACGGTCGAAAGCCGGCGTCTGGTCGTAGATGTACGCGAAGACCAGCAGCCGCTTGATGTTCTCGCGGTGGTCGAGGTTGACGTAGATCGTCTCCCCGGAGGGCGAACCGAACCGGTCGTCACCGCTGAGCTTCACGTACGGCGGCGCGTTGAGGTCGCCGAAGAAGCCCCCCAGCGGTTGTACGACCCCCTTGGCGCCGTCCATCAGCTCATACAGGCAGCCGATGTCGAGGTCGACGTTGACCACGCCCTGGGTGTGCGCCTGCACCACGTCGGGCTGGAACATCTTGAGCGGGTGCCGCAGCAGCCCGCGGGACCTGCGGTCCTTGCCCATGAAGTCGGACGTCCGCATCTGCCAGGACAGGTTCACGCGCAGATTGCCGGTGGCCGCGCCCTGTTTGCTGAGCGAGACGGTGGGGTTCCGCTTGGTCAGTTCGATGGAGTGGGTCGCGGCGCCGCCCGAATCGAAATCCATCGAACGCCCTCGCCACAGACCGTCCCAGAAGGACATGCCGCCCCCAAGTGTCCTCGTGCCGCATACGACTGCCGGCTGTCTGCCGATGGTGCCGGCCGGATATGACCGGCGGGGCGGCCCCGAGGACTCGTCCTCGATGGCCGCCCCGCTCAGAGCGTTCCTCACCCTGGCCGCTGTCACACTCCGGAGCACGGAATCGGACAGCTCGGCAAGGGAATCGGTCAGTGATCAGCCGGCGTCAGACGCCGGACGAAACCTCGGTCTTCTCACCCGCGCTGCCCTGTCCCTCGGCCGCCGCGAGCCGCTTGTTGCGCAGCACGGACGAGACGAAGGACCAGCCGATCAGGATGACGCCGACCGAGCCGGTGATCAGCTCGTGGATCTCGTACTGGATGGTGACGAGGAGGATCACGGCGAGGGCACCGATCGCGTAGTGCGCACCGTGCTCCAGGTAGACGTAGTCGTCCAGGGTGCCCTGGCGGACCAGGTAGACGGTGAGCGACCGGACATACATGGCGCCGATGCCGAGGCCGAGCGCCATCAGCACGATGTCGTTGGTGACCGCGAAGGCACCGATGACGCCGTCGAAGGAGAACGACGCGTCCAGGACCTCCAGGTAGAGGAACATGAAGAATGCGGCCTTGCCCGCCATCACGACGGCGGACACCTGCTTGCCGCTCTTCTTGGCCTCTTCCTCGGCCTCGTGCTCGCGCTCCTCCTCTTCCTCCAGCTTGTTCTCGAAGTAGCCGGAGAGGCCGCCCACCACTAGGTAGGTGATGAGTCCCGCGACACCGGAGATCAGGACCGTCTGCGCCTTGTCCACATGGACGCCGCCGTGCTGGTGGGCCTGGGTGGCGAAGGTCATCGCGGTGATCAGGAGCACGATGAGCGCGATGCAGACCGACAGCATGTCGACCTTGCCGAGCTTGGCGAGCGGACGCTCGATCCAGCCCAGCCACTTGATGTCACGGTCCTCGAAGACGAAGTCGAGGAAGATCATCAGGAGGAACATGCCACCGAAGGCGGCGATCGACGGGTGAGCGTCGGTGACCAGCTGCTGATACCGGTCCTTGTCGTTGAGCGCGAGGCGCACCGCCTCGATCGGGCCGGTCTTGGCACTGATGGCGACAATCACGACGGGGAAGACCAGCCGCATGCCGAAGACCGCGATCAGGACACCGATGGTGAGGAAGATCTTCTGCCAGAAGGCACTCATCTTCTTCAGGATTCCGGCGTTGACCACCGCGTTGTCGAAGGACAGCGAGATCTCGAGGATGGACAGGATGGCGACGACGCCGAATCCTGCCCACCCCCCGTAGAGCACCGCGGCGACAAGGCCGAGCGCGGTCACCGCGAACGACCAGCCGAAGGTTTTCAAAATCACTGGTTACCCAATCGTGTGTGTACGGGCTCCCGTTTGGCGGTCTCCCCCGCGCCGGTCCCCGGCTTTACGAAACGTTGACCCCGAAGTCTAGAGCGATACCTCGCAGGCCCGACGCGTACCCCTGCCCGACGGCACGGAACTTCCACTCGCCTCCGTACCGGTACACCTCGCCGAAGATCATCGCGGTCTCCGTCGAGGCGTCCTCGCTCAGGTCGTACCGCGCGAGTTCCTGCCCGTCCGCCTGGTTCACCACTCGGATGAACGCGTTGCTGACCTGACCGAAGGCCTGCCCGCGATTGTCCGCATCATGAATCGACACCGGAAAGATGATCTTGTCGCAGTTGGCCGGGACCTTGGAGAGGTCGACCAGGAGCGACTCGTCGTCCCCGTCGCCCTCACCGGTGAGGTTGTCGCCGGTGTGTTCGACGGAGCCGTCGGGGCTCTTCAGGTTGTTGTAGAAGACGAACCACTCGTCACCGAGGACCTTGCCCGCGTTGCACAGCAGTGCGCTGGCGTCGAGGTCGAAGGGGGCGCCGGTGGTGGAACGCGCGTCCCAGCCGAGGCCGACCAGGATCTGGGTGAGGTTCGGTGCGGCCTTGGAGAGGGAGACGTTGCCTCCCTTGGCGAGTGTGACGCCCATGTTCGTGGTCCTCCCCGAGGTGACGAGAGTGCCCCCGAGCCGACGGGGACACACGGTGATGAGCACGTCCGCGCGCACCACTGATGCGTGTGCGGCGCCGGACGACAAGGCGGAGGCTGCTCGGCTCAGACGCTGACGCCGAGGCTCAGACGTTGACGCCGAAGTCCTGCGCGATGCCGCGCAGGCCCGAGGCGTAGCCCTGGCCGACCGCGCGGAACTTCCACTCGGCGCCGTGGCGGTACAGCTCGCCGAAGACCATGGCGGTCTCCGTCGAGGCGTCCTCGGAGAGGTCGTACCGCGCGATCTCCGCGCCGCCCGCCTGGTTCACGACGCGGATGAACGCGTTGCGGACCTGGCCGAACGACTGCTGACGCGTCTCGGCGTCGTAGATCGAGACCGGGAAGACGATCTTCTCGACGTCCGCGGGCACCGAGGCCAGGTCGACCTTGATCACCTCGTCGTCGCCCTCGCCCTCACCGGTGGTGTTGTCACCGGTGTGCTCGACGGAGCCGTCGGGGCTCTTCAGGTTGTTGAAGAACACGAAGTTCTGGTCACTGCTGACCTTGCCCTCCGCGTTCGTCAGGATGGCGCTGGCGTCCAGGTCGAAGTCCGTACCGGTGGTGGTGCGGACGTCCCAGCCGAGGCCGACCAGAACCGCGGTCAGACCAGGCGCCTCCTTGCTCAGCGATACGTTGCCGCCCTTGCTGAGGCTGACTCCCACGAGTCCTCCCAATTGGTGTCCAGGGGCGGGGAGCCCCAAGCGTTGCGTTGCATCGGATCAACGTGTGGATACTAGTGACCGGTTCCCGGCCGCCACAGGCTCTGCACCTGAAGAATCACAGGGTGTCGCCCCTGAGAAAACCAAGGGTTCACCGAGGCCGAGAAGATCGACCGGATTCAGCGGTCGGATCAGGTCGGATCAGAGCGTTTCGAGGACCTTGACGTACTCGTTCAGGTCACGCGCGTCGGGCAGGTCGTTGACGACGCTCCAGCGCACGACGCCCTCCTTGTCGATGATGAAGGTGCCGCGCACCGCGCAGCCCTTCTCCTCGTCGAAGACGCCGTACGCGCGCGAGACCTCGCCGTGCGGCCAGAAGTCGGAGACCAGCGGGTACTCCAGGCCCTCCTGCTCGGCGAAGACGCGCAGCGTGTGGATGGAGTCGTTGGAGACGGCGAGCAGCTGGGTGTCGTCGTTGACGAACTTCGGCAGCTCGTCGCGGAGCGCGCACAGCTCGCCCGTGCACACGCCGGTGAACGCGAACGGGTAGAAGAGCAGCACCACGTTCTTCTCGCCGCGGAAGTCGGAGAGCTTCACGGTCCGGCCGTGGTTGTCCTTGAGCTCGAACTCCGGGGCCTTGGTGCCGGTCGCGATTCCAGCGAGCGCCATGACTACGCATCCCTTCGACGGGGCCCCTCGGGTGGGGCCGTTCGGGTGACACCCACCCTACGTCCGCCGATCTAGGCCTTTCGGGCCCATACGCCTCGCATACGCCCCCGTCCATGCGTGAGGCCCCCGCCGACGGATGGTCGGCGGGGGCCTCACGGCTGTCTCTGCTGGGTTCGCGGCTCGGCGCGCGTGGCTAGCGCTTCTTCGCTGCCGCCTTGGGCGTGACCAGGCGGGTACCGCTCCAGTCCTTGCCGGCGTTCATGCTCTTGGTCTGGGACAGGCCCGCGGTGGTGGCCGCCTCACCGATGTCGCTCGGCTCGACGTAGCCGTCACGACCGGTCTTCGGGGTCAGCAGCAGGATCTGGCCGCCGTCCTCCATGTACGCGATGGCATCCACCAGCGCATCAGTCAGGTCCCCGTCGTCCTCACGGAACCAGAGCACCACGGCATCAGCCACGTCGTCGTAGTCCTCGTCGACGAGCTCAGTGCCAGTGGCCTCCTCGATGGCCTCGCGGAGCTCCTGGTCGACGTCGTCGTCGTAGCCGATCTCCTGGACCACCTGGTCGGGCTGGAAACCAAGCCTTACGGCAAGGTTCGTCTCCGCGTGGTCCGCGGTCGCGCTCACGGATTGCCTCCTGATCATGTTTTTCGGGAATGCCTTCAGCCACGCGCGTGCGCGGGGCGTTGGCCGTAGTCCACACGGGCGGGACGGATCGCGCAAGTACCCGGCCGCCGAGACCGCCGAAACGGTGACGTTCCCGGCCGTGTCGCCGCAACTGCCGCCTCATCCGTACGGACCGAACGGCTCTGCGAAGCGGCTAGGCAGGATGGGCGTATCGTTGCGATTTGGTCGAGCCTACCCCAGGGACAGCCCGGTGAACGTCTCGGTTACCTCTCGGTAGAGATGACGTCCGCGTCAGTCGGGTACACGATGGGGAGCGGTGCAAGGCCAGGCAGAACCCCCAGTTTCAAGCCCCAACAGCGAAGGAACAGCGTGGCTTCCGGCTCCGATCGCAACCCGATCATCATTGGCGGCCTGCCGAGTCAGGTCCCGGACTTCGATCCCGAAGAGACCCAGGAGTGGTTGGACTCCCTTGACGCCGCGGTCGACGAACGCGGCCGCGAGCGGGCCCGCTACCTGATGCTCCGGCTGATCGAGCGCGCACGCGAGAAGCGCGTGGCCGTTCCCGAAATGCGCAGTACGGATTACGTCAACACGATCGCCACCAAGGACGAGCCGTTCTTCCCCGGCAACGAGGAAATCGAACGCAAGGTCCTGAACGCGACCCGCTGGAACGCCGCGGTGATGGTCTCGCGCGCCCAGCGCCCGGGCATCGGCGTCGGCGGCCACATCGCCACCTTCGCTTCCTCCGCCTCCCTCTACGACGTGGGCTTCAACCACTTCTTCCGCGGCAAGGACGAGGGCGACGGCGGCGACCAGATCTTCTTCCAGGGGCACGCCTCCCCCGGTATCTACGCCCGCGCCTACCTCCTGGACCGGCTCTCCGAGCAGCAGCTCGACGCGTTCCGCCAGGAGAAGTCCAAGGCGCCCGACGGCCTGTCGTCCTACCCCCACCCCCGGCTGATGCCGGACTTCTGGGAGTTCCCGACGGTCTCCATGGGCCTCGGCCCGCTCGGCGCGATCTACCAGGCGCGGATGAACCGCTACATGGAGGCGCGCGGCATCGCCGACACCTCCAAGTCGCACGTCTGGGCGTACCTCGGTGACGGCGAGATGGACGAGCCCGAGTCGCTCGGCCAGCTCTCCATCGCCGCCCGCGAGGGCTTGGACAACCTCACCTTCGTCGTCAACTGCAACCTCCAGCGCCTCGACGGGCCGGTACGCGGCAACGGCAAGATCATCCAGGAGCTGGAGTCGCAGTTCCGCGGCGCCGGCTGGAACGTCATCAAGCTGGTCTGGGACCGCAGCTGGGACCCGCTGCTCGCCCAGGACCGGGACGGCATCCTGGTCAACAAGCTGAACACCACGCCCGACGGTCAGTTCCAGACGTACGCGACCGAGACCGGCTCCTACATCCGCGAGCACTTCTTCGGCGACGACCACCGGCTGCGCGCCATGGTCGAGAACATGACCGACGAGCAGATCCTGCACCTGGGCCGCGGCGGTCACGACCACAAGAAGGTCTACGCGGCGTACGCGGCGGCCAAGGCCCACAAGGGCCAGCCGACGGTGATCCTCGCCCAGACGGTCAAGGGCTGGACCCTCGGCCCGAACTTCGAGGGCCGCAACGCCACGCACCAGATGAAGAAGCTGACGGTCGACGACCTCAAGCGCTTCCGCGACCGCCTGCACATCCCGATCACGGACAAGCAGCTGGAGGACGGCGCCCCGCCGTACTACCACCCCGGCCGGGACTCCGAAGAGATCCAGTACATGCACGACCGCCGCAAGGCCCTGGGCGGTTATGTCCCGACCCGCGTCGTGCGCGCCGAGCCCCTCCAGCTCCCCGAGGACAAGGCATACGCGGCAGCGAAGAAGGGCTCGGGTCAGCAGTCGATCGCCACCACCATGGCGTTCGTCCGCATCCTCAAGGACCTCATGCGGGACAAGGAGATCGGCAAGCGCTTCGTGCTGATCGCCCCCGACGAATACCGCACCTTCGGCATGGACGCGTTCTTCCCGAGCGCGAAGATCTACAACCCGCTCGGCCAGCAGTACGAGGCCGTGGACCGCGAGCTGCTCCTCGCCTACAAGGAGTCGCCCACGGGCCAGATGCTGCACGACGGCATCTCGGAGGCGGGCTGCACCGCCTCCCTGATCGCCGCGGGCTCGGCCTACGCCACCCACGGCGAGCCGCTCATCCCGGTGTACGTCTTCTACTCGATGTTCGGTTTCCAGCGCACCGGCGACCAGTTCTGGCAGATGGCCGACCAGCTGGCGCGCGGTTTCGTCCTCGGCGCCACCGCCGGCCGCACGACGCTGACCGGTGAGGGCCTCCAGCACGCCGACGGCCACTCGCAGCTGCTCGCCTCGACCAACCCGGCCTGCGTCGCGTACGACCCGGCCTTCGGTTACGAGATCG
Organism: Streptomyces huasconensis; assembly: GCA_004010275.1. GTDB lineage: Bacteria > Actinomycetota > Actinomycetes > Streptomycetales > Streptomycetaceae > Streptomyces > Streptomyces huasconensis. The sequence continues at coordinate 56,489 of RBWT01000001.1, read as the reverse complement.
CGCACATCGTCAAGGACGGCCTGCGCCGGATGTACGGCCCTGACAGTGAGGACGTCTTCTACTACCTCACCGTCTACAACGAGCCCATCCAGCACCCGGCGGAGCCCGAGAACGTGGATGTCGACGGCATCCTCAAGGGCATCTACCGCTTCAAGTCGGGCGAGCAGGGCGCCATTCCCGCCCAGATCATCGCGTCGGGTGTCGCCGTCCCCTGGGCGGTCGAGGCCCAGCAGATCCTCGCCTCGGAGTGGAACGTCAAGGCGGACATCTGGTCGGCCACCTCCTGGAACGAGCTGCGCCGCGAGGCCGTGGACGTGGAGCGCCACAACCTCCTGCACCCCGAGGAGGAGCAGCGCGTCCCGTACGTGACGCAGAAGCTGTCCGGCGCCGAGGGCCCGTTCGTGGCCGTCTCCGACTGGATGCGGAGCGTCCCGGACCAGATCGCCCGCTGGGTGCCCGGTACCTACCAGTCGCTCGGCGCGGACGGCTTCGGCTTCGCCGACACGCGTGGCGCGGCCCGCCGCTTCTTCCACATCGACGCCCAGTCGATCGTGGTGGGTGTGCTGACCGAGCTGGCCCGCGAGGGCAAGGTCGACCGCTCCGTCCTGAAGCAGGCGATCGACCGCTACCAGCTCCTGGACGTCACGGCCGCCGATCCCGGCCCGGCCGGGGGCGACGCGTAGCACACGTCCCGGACGCGCTGAGGCAGGTTCCATCCGGAGGGTGGCGGGGCACAGGTCCCCGTCGCCCTTCGGCGTTTCCTACGATGCGCCCATGAAGCGACAACCGGCACAGATCCGTTGGGAGCGGCGCACCCAACGCCCTCTCCTCGCGCTCGCGGTGGCGTTCGCCCTCGCCTACGCCGTGCCGATCGTGATGCCCGACGCGAGCCGGACCGTCACGAAGACCTGCACGTTCGTGGAGTGGTTCGTCTGGGGCGCGTTCGCCGTGGACTACCTCGTACGTCTCCTCCTCACCGATCAGCGGCGGCGCTTCGTCCGCACGCACTGGCTCGACCTGTGTGCCGTGCTCCTTCCGATGATTCAGCCGCTGCGGTTGCTGCGGCTCGTCTCCACGCTGCTGCTCGTCGGCCGGCGGGCCCGGATGGCGCCGCAGATCACGCTGACGACATATGTCGTGGGTTCGGTGGTGGGCCTGCTGATGTTCGGTTCCCTGGCGGTGCTCTCCGTGGAGCGGGACTCACCGGACGGGAACATCAAGACGCTGGGTGACGCGGTGTGGTGGTCCTTCACCACCATGACGACCGTCGGTTACGGCGATCACGCTCCGACGACGGGACTCGGCAGGGTGCTCGCGGTCGGATTGATGTTGTCCGGCATCGCACTCCTCGGTGTGGTCACCGCGAACATCGCGGCGTGGTTCATCGCCAGGTTCGAGAAGGACGATGTCGAGGAACGACGCCAGACGGCCGCGATCGAGGCGTTGACGGCGGAGGTAAAGGCGCTGCGGGCGCAGGTGACGGCTCTCTCGGGAGTGGGGGCAGGGGCGGTGACTGAAGCGGGCGCAGTGCCGGAGGCGGTGTTGGGCTCGGACTCAGGCCCTGGCTCTGGCTCTGGCAAGCCTGGCTCGGTGCCCCGCCCCGCGTCAGCCGAGGGCTCCATCGGGCAGGCGGGACCTCTCGGCGGGACGGGGATGCGCTGAGCCGGGGCGGGTGCCCGTGTCAGAACATGCCGTTCAACGCGGTCGCCCCCGATATCCGTATGAGCGCGAGGACGGTGTCGATCGCGGCCAGGAGGAGGGTAGCCAGGAGGAGGGCGGCCAGGGCCGGTGCCGACTGGGCACCGGCCCCACTGCGGCCCAGGGCGAACCAGCCGCACACGATCGCCACGGGGCCGAGGATGATCCCCAGCACGAAGAACCCGGCGATCGCGCAGACGGCCCCTACTATCCCGAGCATCGCGCGGTCCAGCCCACTCCGCGACCACGTACGGCCGCGTGAGCGAGGGTGCACGCGCGTGGCGTGTCCGAAGCCCGCCATCATTACTCCCTGACCCAGCCGGTTCGGCTCAAGACCGCGAGTACCCCGCTTCACCGCTCCCAGACCTTGAAGGCCCGGACGCGATAAGGAGATTCGGGCGCCCAGGTGCCGCTGCCCGGGTACGTGTTGAACTCCCCGGTCTCACCGCACTTCGCTGATTGGTACGTGGTGACGGGCCGGCCGGTGCGGTTGGCGAGAGCTTGCGCGCTGCCCCCCTCCGGCAGCGTGATACAGCTCTCGATGTCGATCTCGGCCAACTCGTATGCATGTTGGGCGCCTTTGAACTGCGCCTTCTCCCAGAGGCAGAGTTCGCCGGGCCCGCATCCGCGGAGCGTCGGCGGCGCCGCGGCCACCGCATGCGTGGGCGACAGGATCACCGCGGCGAGTAAGGCGGCGGTGACGGTCGTGGGCATGGTCGTACGCATGTGTTCAACCCCCGTGCAATCTGGCTCAGTTGTCCGCCTCGTGCGGACCGCATGTCTGAACTCTGGACCGCCCGACCGCGCCATCGGAAGGGGTACGGATGTGCGTCACCCGGATAGGCGAAAGCCCCCCAGAATATCCCGGAGGGGCTTTCCCTGACTTTTGCCGCCGAACGGCCGCGCGGGACACGCGGCGCGGCTTATGCCCTAAATGTGCGCTACGCCCGCACCCGCTTCGGCGTTGGTTCCGCGCTTGGTGAGGAACGCGACGAAGACCGCGACCACCGCGACGCCGGCGGCGACCAGGCAGGCCAGACCCATGCCCGACATGAACGTGTCGTGCGCGACCGAGGTGATCTGATCGGCGACCGACTGCGGCGCCTTCGGCGGGACGGGCGCCATGCCGACCTGGACGGCTTCGGCCGCCTTGTCGAGGTCGGCGGGGCCGAGCGGCGGCAGCTTCGCCTCGGCCCAGTTGTCGGCCAGGTCGCTGTCGACCTTCGAGGCCATGACGGCGCCGAGGACCGCCGTGCCGAGGCTGCCGCCGATCTGCATCGCGGCCTGCTGAAGGCCGCCGGCCACGCCGGAGAGCTCCATCGGCGCGTTGCCCACGATGACCTCCGTCGCACCGACCATCACGGGCGCCAGACCGAGGCCGAGGAGCGCGAACCAGAGTGACATCAGGCCACTGCCGGTATCCGCTTCCAGCGTGGACATGCCGTACATGGCCACGGCGGTGAGCAGCATGCCGCCGGCCAGCGGGAGCCGCGGGCCGGCCTTGGTGATCAGGGCGCCCGCCAGGGGCGATCCCACGATCATCATGCCGGTGAGGGGCAGCAGGTGCAGACCGCTGTCGACGGGGCTCATCCCGTGCACGTTCTGGAGGTAGAAGGTCACGAAGAAGAGTCCGCCCAGGAAGGCGATGGCCATCAGCACCATGAGGACCACGCCTGCGGACAGCGCCACCGAGCGGAACAGGCCCAGCGGGATGAGTGGTTCCTCGACCTTCGACTCCCACGCCGCGAAGAGCGCGAAGCTCACCACGGAGGCCGCTATGAACGTCCAGGTCAGGCCGTCGCCCCAGCCCCATTCCGGAGCCTTGATGAGCGCCCAGACGAGGCAGAACATGGCTGCGGACAGCAGCCCGATGCCCGGGAGGTCGAAGGACCGGGGAGCGTTCTCCGCGCGGTGGTCCTTGAGGATGAACAGGCCGAGCCCCACGGCGAGAACGCCGACCGGGACGTTGATGAAGAAGACGGACTGCCAGTTGACGTGCTCGACGAGCAGACCGCCGAGGATCGGGCCGCCCGCCGTGGACGCGCCGATCACCATGCCCCAGACACCGATGGCCATGTTGAGCTTCTTGGCCGGGAAGGAGGCGCGGAGCAGGCCGAGCGCGGCGGGCATCAGCAGGGCACCGAACAACCCCTGGAGGACGCGGAAGGCGACCACCAAAGGGATGGTGTCCGACAGCCCGATGGCCCCGGAGGCGGCGGCGAAGCCGATCACGCCGATGAGGTACGTCTGTCGGTGCCCGAAGCGGTCACCCAGCTTGCCCGCAGTGATCAGCGAGACGGCGAGCGCCAGGAAGTAGCCGTTGGTTATCCACTGCACCTCCGCGAAGGTGGCGCCGAGATCGGACTGAATGGCGGGGTTGGCGATCGCCACGATGGTGCCGTCCAGGGCGACCATCATCACGCCGATCGCTACAGAGAAGAGCGTCAGCCAGGGGTGACCGCGGAGCCCCTTGGCCGGGGTCGGAGCGGACACGGGCTCCGGTGCCTCGTCCGCCTTGTCGGCGGTGGTCTGACTAGTCATGCAATCAGGCTAGTGACAGCGACTGACAATTGACAAACCATGCCACTAGTCGGTAACTGACACGAAGCCCACGGATATGCTGAACTGGGCAAACAGTCAGAGAGGGCCATGGCGTGAAGACCGGGCAGCGAACGACAGAACCCGCGGAACTTCAATCCGCGGAACCCCGGGCCAAGCCCACTGAGGACCCCTCGCCGGGCCCCGCGGCGCCCGGACTGCGGGAGCGCAAGAAGCAGCGGACCCGTGACGCCCTGCTGCGCGCGGCGCTCGAACTCTTCACGACCAAAGGGTTCGAGGAGACGACCGTCGACGAGATCACCGAGATCGTCGAAGTGTCCCAGCGCACGTTCTTCCGCTACTTCGCGAACAAGGAAGAGGTCGCCTTCGCCGTCCAGGAGATGGTGGAAGCGCGGTTCGTCCAGAGCCTGCGCGAACGTCCCGCCGAGGAAGCGCCGCTCGTGGCACTGCGCGGAGCCATTCTCGGCGCCTGGGAAGCCATGGGGCAGTCGATCGAGGAGGTCGTGCCAGTCGAACTGCACATGAGCACGTACCAGATGATCGAGTCGACGCCCTCACTGCTCGCCGCGCACCTGCGCCGCTCCATGGAGACCGAGGACGAGATCGCCCGGGTGATCGCCGAGCGCGAGGGGCTGGACGTCGACAGCGATCCGCGACCGCGCGTGGCCGTGGCGGCGTTCAGCGGCGTGATGCGCGTGACGGGTCGGCTGTGGGGCGCCGGCGAGGACACCAGCGTGGAGTCGATCCGCGAGCTCACCGAGCAGTACCTCGATCACCTCGGGCCCGCGCTGGCGGGGAATTGGCGCACTCCCTAGTCGCCGCCCGCCACCCCCTGCGCGCGCCACTCAACCAGCGCGGTTTCGCACTCCCGTTGGACAAGGGAATGGGCGCGCCGCGTCACGCACGCGCATGGCACACCGGGGCGTACGTTTCACACACAGAGCGTGACAAAGTGCTTCGATATGTGCCCGTCGTGCCTCAATTAACCCTCCGGAAACGTGATCTGCATCACGGGATGCACGGTATGTATCTGGGTTCTCCTAGGGTGTTCCGCAGTGACTTCCTTCGACTCATCCCCACAACTCAACGCCTGGCGCGCTCTGCTCGCGCTGGCCGTCGTGTTCGTCATGCTGGCGACCACGGGCTGGACCGCCGTACGGAACAACAGGGGCGATTCGTCGCCTCTGGAGGCCGCGATCTCCGCCTGGGAGCGGGGGAAGATCGGCGGGCGCTCGCTGCCCGACCCTGATGCTCCCGCCGCCCGGCTCAGCCATTTCTTCGCCTCGCTCGACACGAAGCAGCGCAACCAGCTGGCCGCCCGTTACCCCCTCGCGGTCGGCAACATGAACGGTGCGCCCGCCGAACTGCGATATCGCGCGAACCGCATCGCCCTGGGGCAAGCCAGGAAGGTCGAGCGGGAGCGTATGCGGGACAACCGCCTCTCTCCGCTGGGGCAGCAGGAGGCCGAGCGCAGGATGAAGCGATTCGGCGTCATGATGCGCCCCGAGCGCCAGGTGCTCGCCTTCGACCCCATGGGTTCCGGTCGCATGGCCGAGGTCTTCGGAGACCTCGACAAGGCCCGGCGCGTCTCTGTCGTGGTGCCCGGCGTCGACACCAATGTGCTGACCTTCGAGCGGACCTTCCGCAAGTACTCGGCGCCGGTCGGCATGGCCAAGGCGCTCTACCGCGCGGAGCACTCCGTGAACCCACGCGCGCGTACCGCCGTGATCGCCTGGGCCGACTACACCGCGCCCGTGGGCATCGGAGTGGACGCGGCCACGGCCATGCGCGCCGAGAGCGGGGCCGTACGCCTCGACTCCATGGTGCGCGGACTCCCGGGGCGCTCACCGGTCGCGCTGTACTGCCACAGCTACGGCTCCGTGGTGTGCGGTGTGGCCGCGCGCACCCTGCCCTCGCGGGTCACCGACATCACGGTCGCGGGCAGCCCCGGCATGCGTGCCGACAAGGCGTCGCAGCTGGGAACAGGGGCCCGGATCTGGGCCGCTCGGGACAGCGACGACTGGATTCAGGATGTGCCCCACATGGAGGTCGGCGGGCTCGGTCATGGCGCCGACCCGGTGTCCGGCAGTTTCGGCGCGCGGGTGCTGTCCGCGACGGGTGCGGCGGGACACACCGGCTACTTCGAACCGGGCACGGAGAGTCTGCGCAATTTCGCCGAGATCGGCACCGGTGCGTACGACAGGGTGCGGTGCGCGAGCGGGGATGACGTCTGCCGGAAAGACATTTCCGGCGAGGCGGCAGCCTGACGCGCGTAGAAATAGACGAAACAGTGGCCCGCCGCAGGAGGGACGGAGGCGCGCGTGCCGCCTACGATGAGCCGCATGGGTGACGTACTGGCCGGATTTCATGCCGCCTGGGAGTTCGAGTCCGACTCCGTGCTCATCCGCTTCGAACGGGGAATCCGCACGCCGAAGCTCTACCAAGCGCTCGGTGAACGGCGTATCCCGCATGAGGCGATCGCAGCGGTGACACTCTCCCCCCGGGAAACGCGGGACCGTCGTTCTTCATGCCGTGCCGAGACCCGGCGCCGATCCTCTGATGGAGGCGGCGGCGGGCCAGCTCAAGGACGGCGGTGACCCGTACCGCTTGGTGCTTCCCGCCGAGCGCGAGACGCTCGCGGAGTACTACGCGGACGAGCTGCGGGCACAGCTCCCCCCGGACGACGGCGGACCGCCGGATCGCTATCTGGTGGCCGCCCCCGAGGCTCCACTGCAGTTCAAGGCGTACGACGGCAAGGCGTCCTTCGACGGCAAGCTGGTCTCCTTCCGGTGGTTCTGGACGGGCGCCTCGTCGGCGAAGTGGAAGGCCGGCGACCAGAGCTTTCCCGTCACGGCTCTGAGTGGCATTGAGTGGCGCTCCCCGGAGGTCTTCGAGGGCCATCTGCGGCTGCTGCGCCGTGATACCCCCGTGGCGCAGCCCGCGCAGGCCGATCAGGACCCGGCGGCCGTCGTCTTCGGCCTGGGGTACGGCCCGGTCCACGAGTCCCTGCCGTTCGCCGCGTCGATCCTCGCGGCGATTCGGACCTCGGGCCCGGCCCTCACGTCCGAAGGGGTCGGAGCCGCGCCCGCGTCGTCCGTGCGCCGCGATCCGGCGGACATCGCAGACCGCATCCGACACCTGGGCGATCTGCACCAAGCGGGACTGCTCACAGACCAGGAATTCACAACGAAGAAGGCCGAACTGCTGGCCGAGCTGTGACCGCTCGCCCCCACGGGTGCCACCTGCTGCCACCTCGGGGGCGAGGGTGATACCTGGGTATGAGGCCCGGTCCAACTCCCCGGTATGACGGCGCGGGGGATGCTTGATGCCTACGCTGATCGGGCCATGAGCAGCGCGAAGACACCTTTCGATAAGGGCCCCGACCGCCCGGCAGACAAGCCGGGTGGACGCGGGGCCGCCCTCCGGCGTGCGACCACGGCGGTCGTGGACGGGCTGCGGACGGCGGGGGCCTCGCTCTCGACACCCGCGGGCTCGACCGAGCCGCTGCTGGCGAGCGCCCCCAAGCGCTGGGTGCGGATACTGCCCCACCTGATCGCGCTGGGCTTCGTCGCCACCCTTATCCCGGTCACCGTCCAAGTGCTGACGCATGACTACGGGGTGGGTGGTGGCCTCGCCGGCGCCCTGGGAGTCGCCCAGGCCGCCCCGCTGTTGCTCGCGGTCACCCGGCCGCTTCCCGCGTGGTGGATCGTGATCATCGCGGATGTCATGGGCGCGATCATCACGATGGCCTCGGACCCCGACCGCCCGGGCCCCTGGACCCCCATGATCGTCGTGGGGTATGTGGTCCTCTGCTGTGCGCTGTCCCTGCGGGAGTCCCGCCGCACCCTGCTCGGGGTCTGGATGGTGACCGTGGTCTCCGGACTGGTGCTCGAGGCGTTCCACGGAGGCGACGGCCAGGACACCGGCATGCTGCTGATCGTGCTGAGCGGGGCCGTGCTGCTGCTCGGCGCGCTGCTCCGTGAGCGCGGCGACGCCCGGCGCAAGCTCGTCGAGCAGGAGACCATCAGCGAGACCGAGCGCTCCCAACGCACCCTGCTCGAGGAGCGGGCCCGCATCGCCCGTGAGTTGCACGACGTCGTCGCCCACCACATGTCGGTCATCACGGTCCAGGCGGACTCCGCGCCCTACCGCCTCGACGGCCTCCCCGACGCGGCGCGCGAGGAGTTCGGGAGCATAGCGGCGAGCGCCCGGGAGTCCCTCACCGAGATGCGGCGGCTGCTGGCGGCTGCTGCGCAGCGAGGGCGTGAACGGCGAGCGGGCGCCCCAGCCCGGCCTGGACCGCCTGCCGCACCTGGTCGAGGCCACGGTGCGGGCAGGCATACCGATCGACCTGTCCCGCCCGGAGCTTGCGATCCTCACGCACCTGGCCAACGTGTCACCGGCCGTGGACCTCTCCGCGTACCGCATCGTGCAGGAAGCCCTGTCGAACGTGATGCGTCACGCGCCGGGCGCCAGGACCAAGATCACGCTCAGTCTGGACGACGAGAACCTCCTCATCCTCGTGGTCAACGGCCCGTCCGCGGAGCCTCCCTCCCCGCTGGAAGGCACCGGCACGGGCCACGGACTCATCGGCATGCGTGAACGCGTACGGTTGGTCGGCGGCACGGTCGACGTCGGGCCGCTGCCCGACGGCGGCTTCCGTGTCGCCGCCCGGCTCCCCCTGCTCCCGAAGGGCTCCGGCACCGCATGACCATCCGCGTGATCATCGTCGACGACCAAGCCATGGTGCGGGCCGGCTTCGCCGCCCTGCTGGCGGCGCAGAGCGACATCGACGTCGTGGGTGAGGCACCGGACGGCAAGAAAGGCGTCGAGGTCAGCCGCAGCACCCATCCGGATGTCGTCCTGATGGACGTCCGCATGCCGGAGATGGACGGACTCGCCGCGGCCCGTGCCCTGTTGAACCCCCCTCCGGGAGTGGTGCACCTGCCCAAGGTGCTCATGCTCACCACATTCGACGTGGACGACTACGTGTACGAAGCCCTGCGCGCCGGCGCCTCCGGGTTCCTGCTCAAGGACGCGCCGCCCGCGGACCTGATCTCGGCCGTCCGCGTGGTGGCCTCCGGCGAGGCGCTGCTCGCCCCCTCGGTGACCCGGCGGCTGATCGCGGACTTCGCGAAACAGCGTCCCGCACCCCGCAAGGACCAGTCTCTCCAGCTCAACGGCCTGACGCCGCGTGAGACCGAGGTACTGGTGCTGATCGCCCGTGGCCTGTCCAACCAGGAGATCGCCGAGCGCCTGGTGCTCGCCGAACAGACGGTGAAGACCCATATCGGCCGAGTGCTCAGCAAGTTGGGATTGCGGGACCGCGCCCAGGCCGTGATCTTCGCCTACGAGTCGGGCCTGGTCACACCGGGCGAGCAGTAGCCCACCCCTACCTCGGTATCACCACCGCATACCCCGGTATCACCTGAGAGTTGGCTCCCCGGTGTGACGTGCCGTCGCACACCGTCTCCCTACCTTTCGCTGCGTCAGGCGATAGCGCGCCACGAAGCGGGGAGGGAGACCGGCCATGCGGATGCGGTCCTGGAAGGCACGGAGCAAGAGGGCGCTGGTCGCCGCCGCGCTCACGACGACGGTCGTCGCGGGTACTGCGGGTTGGACCGTCGGCAATGAACAGCAGCCGCTCACGGGCCCGCCGCCTGGCACGCATGCCTGGCGCGCGGACCATTCCCTGGGGGTGCGACTGCCGGACCCCGCCACGGCTTCCCCGACCCGGATCGCCGCGTTCTTCGACAGGTTGAGCACCGCGCAGCGCCGGGAGCTGGTGGCACGGCACGCCTCAGTCGTCGGCAACCTCGACGGCGCCCCGGTAGCCCTCCGGTACGAGGCCAACACCCGATCTCTCAAAACTGAGCGGGCGCGGGAGCAGGCTCGGTCGGCTGATCCCGGTCTCACTGCCCAGGACCGTGAGCGGGCGCGGGCCCTGATCGCCCGCTACGGCGAACTGCTCGCCTCGGGGCGGCAGATACTGGCATTCGACCCGCGCGGCCGGGGACAAGTGGCCGAGGTATACGGCGACTTGGAGCGGGCCCGGCACGTCTCCGTCGTCGTGCCGGGCTCCGACATCGACCTGACCACCTTCGACCGCTCCAACAGCGCGTACGGCACGCCGGCCGGGATGGGCCGCTCCCTGCACGCGGCGGCCGGCGGCGCACGGCCGTGGTGGCCTGGGTGGGATACACCACCCCGGTCGGCCTCGGCCCTGATGCCGCCACCGGCCGCCTCGCCGAAGCGGGAGCGCCGCGCCTCGCACGCTTCACGCAGGGCCTGACGGCGACAGGCGCCCCAAGACCCGCCGTGTTCTGCCACAGCTACGGCTCGGTGGTGTGCGGCCTGGCCGCGCCCCGCCTCGCCGCCGCCGACCTGGTCGTGCTCGGCTCCCCCGGCATGCGGGCGGACAGCGTGGCCGACCTGCACACCGACGCCCGCGTCTGGGCCGCCAAGGACGACAGCGACTGGATCGGCAAGGTGCCGAACGTCGAGCTGTTCGGCCTCGGCCACGGCGAGGACCCGACATCCCCCGGCTTCGGCGCCCGGCGCGTCCCCGCCGAACAAGCCAAGGGCCACACCGGCTACTTCACCCCCGGCACGGACTCCCTGCGGGCCTTCGCCCGCATCGCGGGCGGGGCCGACTCCGCCGGCGCCCACCGGACCACTGGAGCAAGGACATGAGCTTCCCCCTCCTCAACCCGCTGCGCGGAGCGGCAGCCACCATCGACGCCAAGACTCCGGCCCACCGCGACCGGGCCATAGACGGGCTGCGGGCCTTGGCCCTGCTCGCCGTGCCGGCCGGGCACTGGCTCCTGGGCGGCTTCACCCTCGACACCGGGGGCGCGTTGCACAACGCGAGCCCGTTGGCCTCGTTCGGCTTCTTCGCCCCGCTCAGCTGGGTGCTCCAGATGCTGGGCATCTTCTTCCTCGTGGGCGGCCATGCCTCCGCGCTGTCGTACCGGCGGGCGGTGGCCCGTGGTGAGTCGACGGGCGCCTGGCTGGGCGGGCGCCTCGCGCGCCTGGGCCGGCCGGTCCTGGGAGTCACAGCGGTCTGGGCCGCGCTGCTTCCGGTGCTGTACACGCTGGGAGTGCCGGGCACGACTCTGCGCACGGCGTCCACGCTGGTCATACAGCCCCTGTGGTTTGTGGGCGTCTACACGGTGATCACGGCCCTCACCCCCTGGTGCCTACGGGCGGTGGAGCGGCTGGGGGCCTGGTCCACGTTGCCTCTGCTGGGTTCGGTCGCCGTCGTGGACTTCCTGCGCTACGGGCCGTTCGCGGAGGCCATGCCGTCCTGGCTAGCCCTGCTGAACCTGCTGCCGGGCTGGTTGTTCGCCTACCAACTGGGCATCGCCTGGGGCGAGAAGAGGCTGGGCAGGCGTGGGGCCTGGCTCCTGCTGGCCGGTGGCATTGCCCTCTTCGCCGCCCTGCTCCTCGTCTTCCACTACCCGGCGTCGATGGTCGGCGTCCCCGGCGAGGCCCGCACGAACTCACATCCGCCGTCCCTGCTGGTTCTTGCCCTGGCCGCCGCGCAGAGCGGCGCGGCGATCCTGATGCGGGACCGCATCGGCCGCCTGTTGCGCAGGCCCGCCCTGTGGGCGCCGGTCGTCGTGATCAACCTGTCGGCGATGACGATCCTGTGCTGGCACCAGACAGCACTGCTGGCCGCGGCCGTGCCCGGTTCCTTCCTCGGCGCGGTGCCGGGGCTGACCACGGGTCCCGACACACTGGGCTGGATAGCGGCTCGGCTCGCCTGGCTTCCGGTTCTCGCGGCGCTGCTGGTGCTGATAGGCCGGTACGCCCGGGCCTTCGAGGCGCCGTGGAAGCGCGTGAGCCACGCCGGGCGGGCGCTCGCCGGGGTCCTGGCGGCCGGGTTCGCAGTGTTCGCCTTGGGGCTCACGTGAGCCGAGCACTCGCCCTCTGCCTCGGATTTGGTCTCGGCCTCCCCGAAGCCGTCCAAGTGCCTCGTCCAAGGCCTCCCTGGAAGCCCCGCAAGGGTCACGTCCAAGGCCTCCCCAAAGCCTCGCGGGCGGCAGCGTTGACGGTCTCCCCGGAAGCCTCGCGGGCCGCAGCGTTCACGGCCTCCCCGAAGCCCCGCAGGCAACCGCGTTCACGGCCTCCCCGAAGCCTCCTGGGTGCCGGCGTACATGCCGATCTTGTAGTCGAGGACCGCGAGGGTGTCCTGCAGCTCGGCGATGCGGGTGCGGACGTCGTGCCGGGTGCGCTCCAGAAGCTCTTGGCGCTCGGTGAAGGTGTGCTGGCCCTCGCGGACCAGTTCCGCGTACCGGACCATGTCCGCCACCGGCATCCCGGTCAGGCGGAGCTTGCCGACGAAGGCCAGCCAGTCCAGGTCGCGGTTGCGGTAGCGGCGCTGGCCCGTGTGGGAGCGGTCGATGTGGGGCATCAGGCCGATCCGCTCGTACCAGCGCAGGGTGTAGGCGGTGAGGCCGGTGAAGGCGGCCACCTCGCTGATCGTGTAGTGGTCTTGCCCTTCCGGGCGCGGGAGCCCGGCGGGTGCCGAGGCGCAGGGGTCGACCCCAGGGGCCGGGCCGGCTGGTGCGGGCGTGGGGGTCTCCATCACCGTCATGCGCCTCACGCTAGAACCTTGGAGTGCGCTCCAAGCAAGTGGATTCCAGAGAAATCAGGGGGCATCTCATTTCTTGGTCATCAGCGGCCACCGGGCGTGACAGTACTCATGGAGGAGGAATTAGGCTCTTGGGCATGCAGAGCTTGGGGATGATCGAGAACTGGCCGGTGCCCACCGCTGCCGCGGCTGTCGTCCGTGCGGACGGTACGGTCGCCGGAACACACGGGCCGACGGACCACCGCTTCGCCCTCGCTTCGGTCACCAAGCTCCTCGCGGCGTACGCGGCACTGGTCGCGTATGAGGAAGGCGCGGTCGAACTCGACGAGCCCGCCGGGCCCGAGGGGTCGACGGTGCGGCACCTGCTCGCGCACACCAGCGGGCTCGCCTTCGACGAGCACCGGGTGATGTCGGCGCCGGGGACGCGGCGGCTGTACTCCAACGCGGGGTTCGAGGTGCTGGGGGATCACATCGCCAAGGCGACGGACATCCCGTTCGGGGAGTATCTGCGGCAGGCCGTGCTGGAGCCGCTCGGTATGACCGCCACCGCGTTGGAAGGTGAGGGGTCCCCCGCCAAGGACGGGGTGTCCACCGTCGACGACCTCGTCAAATTCGCCGCGGAGGTGCAGGCGCCTCGGCTGCTGGACGCGCGGACGGTGGCCGCCGCGCTGACAGTGACGTATCCGGGGCTGAAGGGCGTGCTGCCGGGGTACGGGCATCAGAACCCCAACGACTGGGGGCTCGGGTTCGAGATCCGGGGCTCCAAGGCGCCGCATTGGACGGGCAGTTCGTCTTCGCCGCGAACGTTCGGGCACTTCGGGCAAGCCGGGACCTTCTTGTGGATCGACCCGGACGCGGGAGCGGCCTGTGTCGTCCTCACCGATCGGCCCTTCGGACCGTGGGCCGTCGAGGCATGGCCCACGTTCACCGACGCGGTGCTCGGGGAGCTCTGAGGGGCCGCACTCGGGGACTCCGAGGGTCGGCAGGTGCGTTCGGGGGCGTGGTAGCCCCGGGCCCCGGGCGCAGCGACTCGGCGCCCGTAACCATCCGCCCCCCACGGCTCCGCACCATTAGCCATCGCCCCCCCCGCGGCTCCGGCACCGGTCACCATCGCCCCGCACGGGCGCCGCACCGGTAACCACCCGTGGGCCTTACCCACCCCTGGGCCTACCCGCCCGTCATCTCCCACACCAGCAGTTCCACCGACGCATCGCCCGTGGCCACCGCCTCCAGGCCCGGCTCGGTCGTGATCCGCGCCGAGTCGCCGGCGGCCAATCGCTCCTCTCCGAGCCGTATGTGGCCGCGTACCAGGTGGAGGTAGGCGAAGGGGGAGTCCGGCAGGGCGGTGCGTTCGTTCGGGGCCAGGCGGCGGGTGTGCAGCAGGGCGCCCGCGCCGGGGATCTCGTAGGGGGTCGAGTCGGCGATGCCGTGGATGACGGCGTAGGACGGGTCTCGCGGCGGCGAGAGGGGGGCCAGGCCACATCTGGATGAAGATGAGAGGAGTCTTGCCGTCGTTGCGTTCCACGTGGCGGACGCCGCCCGCCGCGGACAGGTGCTGGACATCGCCGGGGCGGACCAGTGACTCGTGGCCCGTCGAGTCGCGGTGGGTCAGTTCGCCCTCGACAACCCAGGTGACGATCTCGGTGTGGCTGTGCGGGTGTTCGTCGAAGCCCGCGCCGGGCGCGAGGCGTTCTTCGTTGCAGGCCAGGATCGCGCCGAAGCGGAGGTTGTCGGGGTCGTAGTGGGGACCGAAGGAGAAGGCGTGGAAGGACTCGATGCCGGCCGCCGCCTCCCCGCCGCGGTACCGGTCGCCGGAGCGCCGTACATCAATCACGCACCCCACGTTAGCCCCGGCACCGCACGTGCCCGTCCCGATAAGGCAGTCTTGTCCCGTGCCCGAACCCTCAGCGAATGAAGACCACCAGGAGTCCCGGCCGGGGTCCCCGCCCGGTTCCCACCACCAGGAGCCGGGAGCCGGGCCCCGCCAGGACCGCCGCACCCCCCACGCGCACACCGCGACCCTCAAGCGCCTGGAGAAGTCGTCAGGGAGTCTCGCGGCGCAGGCCATCGCGCGCATGGACGAGACACTGTCCTGGTACCGGGCGATGCCGCCGGAGAACCGCTCCTGGATCGGCCTGGTGGCGCAGGCCGGTATCGCCGCCTTCACCGAGTGGTTCCGGCACCCGGACGCGCCGCAGGCCATCTCCACCGACGTCTTCGGGACCGCCCCCCGGGAGCTGACCAGGGCGATCACCCTGCGCCAGACCGTGGAGATGGTGCGTACGACGATCGAGGTGATGGAGTCCGCGATCGACGAGGTGGCGGCTCCGGGGGACGAGTCCGTTCTCCGCGAGGCGCTGCTCGTCTACGCCCGCGAGATCGCCTTCGCCACCGCGCAGGTGTACGCGCAGGCCGCCGAGGCACGCGGTGCCTGGGATGCCCGGCTCGAATCGCTCGTCGTGAACGCGGTGCTCTCCGGGGAGGCCGATGAAGGCGCCGTCTCTCGCGCCGCCGCGCTCGGGTGGAACTCCCCCGAGCATGTGTGCGTGGTGCTCGGCACCGCCCCGGACGGGGACAGCGAGCTGACCGTCGAGGCCATCCGTCGCGCGCGCGGCATGCGAAGCTCCAGGTGCTGACCGGCGTGCTCGGCGCACGGCTGGTGGTCATCGCGGGCGGCAGCGACAACCCGCTGGCGGTCGCGAGAGCGCTGATCGGGCCGTATGCCGCCGGGCCGGTCGTGGCGGGGCCGATCGTTCCGGATCTGCTCGCCGCCACGCGTTCCGCGCAAGCCGCGGCCGCCGGCCTCAAGGCGTGCGCGGCCTGGCAGGACGCCCCGCGCCCCGTCCTCGCGGACGATCTGCTGCCCGAGCGAGCGATGGCCGGTGATCCGGCGGCCCGCCAGCAGTTGGTGGAGGAGATCTACAGACCGCTGGAGGAGGCGGGCTCCGCGCTCCTGGAGACGCTCAGTGTCTATCTGGAGCAGGCGAGCAGCCTCGAAGGGGCGGCCCGGATGCTCTTCGTCCACCCCAACACCGTGCGCTACCGGCTTCGACGTGTGACTGACGTCACCGGTTGGTCGCCCTCCGATGTGCGTTCCGCGTTCACGCTCCGGATCGCGCTCATCCTGGGGCGTCTGGCCGACGGGGAACCCCAGTCGTAACGTTTTTGTTGGGCTCCTACAATTCCCCCAGCCGTTCTTCGTCCCTGTCCCCACGGGCGGCCAACGCCGTCGACAAGAGAGAGTGTGAGAGTGCTCGTACTCGTCGCTCCCGGCCAAGGCGCTCAGTCGCCCGGCTTCCTGACCCCCTGGCTCGACCTCCCCGGCGCGGCAGACCGCCTCGGTGCCTGGTCGGACGCCATCGGGCTCGACCTTGCCCACTACGGCACCCAGGCCGACGCGGACGCGATCCGTGACACCGCCGTGGCCCAGCCGCTGCTGGTGGCCGCCGGTCTCCTCTCCGCCGCGGCACTGGGTGACATCGCGCCGGGCGCGGTCGCCGGACACAGCGTCGGTGAGATCACGGCCGCCGCGTACACCGGTGTGATCGGTGATGACGACGCTCTGCGCCTGGTGCGCAAGCGTGGTCTCGCCATGGCCGAGGCCGCCGCCGTCACGGAGACCGGCATGGCGGCGCTGCTCGGCGGCGACCCCGACGTCACCGTCCCGCACCTGGAGAAGCTCGGCCTGACCCCGGCCAATGTGAACGGCGCGGGCCAGATCGTGGCCGCCGGCACCAAGGAGCAGTTGGCCGCGCTGGAGGCCGACAAGCCCGAGGGTGTGCGCAAGGTCGTCGCCCTCAAGGTCGCGGGCGCCTTCCACACGCGCCACATGGCGCCGGCGGTGGCCCGGCTGGAGGAGGCCGTCAAGGGCCTCACTCCCGCCGATCCGAAGTTCACGTACGTCTCGAACCGCGACGGCAAGGCGGTCGCGACGGGTGCCGAGGTGATCGAGCGCCTCGTCGGCCAGGTCGCCAACCCGGTCCGCTGGGACCTGTGCATGGAGACGTTCCAGGAGATGGGCGTCACCGCGCTGATCGAGGTGTGCCCCGGCGGCACGCTGACCGGTCTCGCCAAGCGGGCGCTGAAGGGCGTCAAGACGCTCGCGGTGAAGACCCCCGATGACCTCGACGCGGCCCGCGCGCTCGTCGCCGAGCATTCCTGAGCCGACGACAGACAAGGAGCCGTAGCGCATGTCGAAGATCAAGCCCAGTCAGGGCGCCCCGTACGCGCGGATCATGGGCGTCGGCGGCTACCGGCCCACCCGTGTCGTGCCGAACGAGGTGATCCTGGAGACGATCGACTCGTCCGACGAATGGATTCGCTCCCGTTCGGGCATCGCCACCCGCCACTGGGCCTCCGACGAGGAGACCGTGGCCGTGATGTCGATCGAGGCGGCGGGCAAGGCGATCGCCGACGCGGGCATCACGCCCGAGCAGATCGGCGGCGTCATCGTCTCGACGGTCTCGCACTTCAAGCAGACCCCGGCCATCGCGACCGAGATCGCGGACAAGATCGGCGCGGGCAAGCCCGCCGCGTTCGACATCTCCGCGGGTTGCGCCGGCTTCGGTTACGGCCTGACGCTGGCCAGGGGTATGGTCACCGACGGCTCGGCCGAGTATGTGCTGGTCATCGGCGTGGAGCGGCTGAGCGACCTCACCGACCTGAGCGACCGCGCGACGGCGTTCCTCTTCGGTGACGGCGCCGGTGCCGTGGTCGTCGGCCCCTCCAAGGAGCCGCGGATCGGTCCCACGGTCTGGGGCTCGGAGGGCGACAAGTCCGAGACGATCAAGCAGACCGAGTCCTGGGAGGCGTACCGCAACGGCGCCCCCGACAAGTTCCCTGCCATTACGCAGGAAGGCCAGGCGGTGTTCCGCTGGGCCGTGTTCGAGATGGCGAAGGTCGCCCAGCAGGCGCTGGACGCGGCCGGAATCACCGCGGACGACCTGGACGTCTTCATTCCGCACCAGGCCAACGAGCGGATCATCGACTCGATGGTGAAGACTCTGAAACTGCCGGAGCACGTCACGGTCGCCCGTGATGTGCGCACCACCGGCAACACCTCGGCCGCCTCGATCCCGCTCGCGATGGAGCGGCTCCTGGCGACCGGCGAGGCGAAGAGCGGCGACACCGCGCTCGTCATCGGCTTCGGGGCGGGTCTCGTGTACGCCGCCACGGTCGTTACCCTCCCCTAGGCGTCACGTACGGATCATCCGGTCCGAAACCACGACGTCACACCCTCTCGATACATAAGAAGGAGCGCCAACATGGCCGCCACGCAGGAAGAGATCGTCGCCGGTCTCGCGGAGATCGTCAACGAGATCGCCGGCATCCCGGTCGAGGACGTCCAGACGGACAAGTCCTTCACCGACGACCTGGACGTCGACTCGCTGTCCATGGTCGAGGTCGTCGTCGCCGCCGAAGAGCGTTTCGACGTGAAGATCCCGGACGACGACGTCAAGAACCTCAAGACGGTCGGTGACGCGACCGACTACATCCTGAAGCACCAGAACTGACCGAGCCGTGCTCTGTCGCCGCCCGGCGGTGGCGCCGCTGATCCCCTCAACACCGTGGAGAATTTTCCTGTGAACTCGACCAATCGCACCGTGGTCGTCACCGGTATCGGCGCAACCACACCGCTGGGTGGCGACGCAGCCTCGACGTGGGAGGGCCTGCTCGCGGGCCGTTCCGGCGTCAGCCTGCTGGAGCAGGACTGGGCAGCCGAGCTGCCCGTCCGTATCGCCGGTCAGATCGCCGTCGAGCCCGGCGAGGTCCTCCCGCGCCCGCAGGCGCGTAAGCTGGACCGTTCGGCACAGTTCGCGCTGATCGCGGCGAAGGAGGCCTGGGCCGACGCGGGTTACACCGCCAAGGCCGGCGAGGACGCCGCGGTCGACCCGCACCGCCTCGGCGCGGTCATCGCCTCCGGCATCGGCGGCGTGACCACGCTCCTGGACCAGTACGACGTGCTCAAGGAGAAGGGCGTACGCCGCGTCTCCCCGCACACCGTGCCGATGCTGATGCCCAACTCCCCGGCGGCCAACGTCGGCATCGAGCTGGGCGCCCGCGCGGCGTCCACACCCCGGTGTCGGCCTGCGCCTCGGGCGCGGAGGCCATCGGCTACGCGATCGAGATGATCCGCACCGGCCGTGCCGACGTCGTCGTCGCGGGCGGCACGGAGGCGGCGATCCACCCGCTGCCGATCGTCGCGTTCGGCAACATGATGGCGATGTCGAAGAACAACGACGACCCGCAGGGCGCCTCACGCCCCTACGACGCGGACCGCAACGGCTTCGTGCTCGGTGAGGGCGCCGGCGTGATCGTCCTGGAGTCCGAGGAGCACGCCAAGGCCCGCGGCGCCAAGATCTATGTGGAGGCTGTCGGCCAGGGCATCTCGGCCGACGCGCACCACATCACCCAGCCCGAGCCGTCGGGCAACGGCATCGCGGCCGCGCTGCAGAACCTGATCGACTCGACGGACCTCAAGCCCGCCGAGATCATGCACGTGAACGCGCACGCCACCTCGACGCCGCAGGGTGACGTCGCGGAGATCAAGGCGCTGCGCAAGGCCTACGGCGACGACGTCGACCACATGGCGATCTCCAGCACCAAGTCGATGACGGGTCACCTGCTCGGTGGCGCGGGCGGCGTGGAGACCGTGGCCACGGTGCTCGCGCTCAAGAACCGCGTCGCCCCGCCGTCGATCAACATCGAGAACCTCGACCCGGAGGTCGACGCCGACATCGTCCGCGACAAGGCCCGCCCGCTGCCCGAGGGCCGCATCGCGGCGCTGAACGACTCGTTCGGCTTCGGCGGTCACAACGTCGTCCTGGCGTTCAGGACCGTCTGAGCACATCGGCGATACGTATGTGAAGTGCCGATACGTATGTGAAGGGGCCCCCACCGCTTGCTCGGTGGGTGCCCCTTCGTGTCGACGCCACCGCGATCAGACGACCTGGTGCAGCCAGCGCACCGGCGCGCCCTCGCCCGCGTACCGGAAGGGTTCCAGTTCGTCGTCCCAGGGCTTGCCGAGGAGCTTGGCGAGTTCGGCCTCCAGGTCGCTCTCGCCGCGCTGCGAGCGGGCCAGGGCGGCGCGGAGGCGGTCCTCGGGGATGAGGATGTCACCGTGCAGGCCGGTCACGGCGTGGAAGATGCCGAGGTCGGGCGTGGCGCTGTACCGCTCGCCCTCGGCGGTGGCGCAGGGCTCCGCCGTGACCTCGAAGCGCAGCAGATCCCAGCCGCGCAGGGCCGAGGCGAGCTTGGAGGCGGTGCCCACCGAGCCCTGCCAGGAGAATTCGGATCTCCAGGTGCCCGGCGCCGCGGGCTGCCTGATCCAGTCGAGGCTCACACGCGCGCCGAGCACGCCCGCGACGGCCCACTCGACGTGTGGGCACAGCGCGCGCGGAGCGGAGTGCACGTACAGAACTCCACGTGTCGTCACCGGGACCTCCAGTGTGGGTCGAGGTTCGCCTTCCCCAGCGGCCTCGCGCCCGTGCCGAGCAATTTTCCCCAAATGCTAGAGAAACCTGGGAAAAGGGGACAGATGTGACGTGATGTAATTTAGCGGAACCACAGCAGCGGGGCGTCACCGGGTGGATCACCCGCCTGTCGCCACCCGTGACAGCAGGGCCAGGCGGCTACGGGGCGAGGCTACCGTGCGGCGGGGCAAGGAGTGTGACGTACCGTCGGTCCGGGGGCCAGGAAAGTCCGACCTTTCACCCGGCGGGGCGCAACCCCGGGCACGCGCACGACGTCACGTTGAACGACAGAGGGGACCAGGGGATGCGCAACCGCAGGCACCGCTCACGCTCGCGCGGCGCCGTCGCTCTCGCGCGGCGGCCCTGCTCGGCGCCGGGACGCTCACCGCGTGCGACGCCCAGGGCGGCAACGCCTCGGCTCCCGGCCCGTCCGCGCACGGCAAGCCGTCCCCGAAGCCGACCCCCACCTGGGACACCACGCCCCGTTCGCTGGCGGCCGTCGGCGACTCCATCACGCGGGGCTTCGACGCCTGCTCGGTGCTCTCCGACTGCCCCGAGGCGTCCTGGGCGACCGGCACCGACCCCGAGGTGAGGAGCCTCGCGACGCGGCTGCTCGGGAAGGGGCGGGCCGCCTCGCACAGTTGGAATCACGCGAAGAGCGGCGCCCGCATGGCGGATCTGCCCGAGCAGGTCGCCCGGGCCGTCACCGAGCGGCCCGAGTTGGTGACGGTGATGGTCGGCGCCAATGACGCGTGCCGGCCGACGGCCGCCGCGATGACGCCGGTCGACGAGTTCCGCGACGACTTCGAGCAGGCGATGCGCACCTTGCGCCGCTCCCTGCCGAAGGCGCAGGTGTACGTGGCGTCCGTGCCGAATCTCAAGCGGCTCTGGTCGCAGGGGCGCACCAGCCCGCTGGGCAAGCAGGTGTGGAAGCTGGGCATCTGCCCCTCGATGCTGGGCGATCCGGACGACCTCAGCGCCACCGCGGCGGAACGGCGCGACACGGTGCGGGAGCGCGTGGTCGCGTACAACGAAGTCCTTGAGGACGTGTGCGACAAGGACCGCCGCTGCCGGTACGACGGCGGCGCGGTCTTCGACTACCGCTTCGACGGCGACCAGTTGAGCCACTGGGACTGGTTCCACCCCAGCAAGAACGGGCAGTCGCGGCTGGCCGAGCTGGCCCACCGGCAGGTGACGGCGCGCAAGCCCGTCGCGTAGGCGGGGCGGGGCCGGGGGCGGTCCGGGCATAGGGTCGCGGGCATGCGCAGCGAACTCTTCGGCACGCTCCCCGACGGCACGCCCGTCCACCGCTGGATTCTGGAGAGGGGTGGGGTCCGGGTGCGCGTGCTGACGTACGGCGGGATCGTGCAGTCGGCGGAGGTTCCGGACCGTTCCGGTGTGGTGGCGTCGGTGGCGCTGGGGTTCGAGGGGCTCGAGGGGTATCTGGGCCATCCCGGGCCGTACTTCGGCGCGCTCGTGGGGCGGTACGCGAACCGGATCGCGGGCGGCACCTTCACGCTCGACGGGCACACGCACCACCTCGCGCGGAACGACGGGCCGAACGGCCTGCACGGCGGTGAGCGCGGCTTCGACAAGCACGTCTGGGACGCGGAGCCGGCCGGTGACCACGGGGTGCGGCTGTCGCGGGTGAGCCCGGACGGCGAGGAGGGCTATCCGGGGCGGCTCGCGGTCTCGGCGACGTACGCGCTGGACGCCGCGGGCGCGCTGAGCATCGCGTACGAGGCGACGACCGACGCCCCGACCGTCGTGAACCTCACCAACCACACGTACTGGAACCTCGCGGGCGCGCGCTCCGGCAGTGCGCTCGGGCACGAGGTGCGGATCGCCGCCTCCCGGATCACCCCGACGGACGACACCGGAATCCCGACGGGGATGTACGAGGACGTGGCGGGGACGCGCTTCGACTTCCGTGCGGCGCGGCCCGTCGGGCCGGGGTTCGACCACAACTACGTGCTCGACAAGGGCGTCACGGCCCGGCCGGCCGAGGTGGCCGCGCTGCGCGACCCCGCCTCCGGCCGCGCCCTGACCGTGGCGACGACGGAGCCGGGGCTTCAGCTGTACACGGCGGATCACTTCTCGGCGGACCTGCCGTTCGCGCCGGGTGACGGGATCGCGCTGGAGACCCAGCACTTTCCCGACTCCCCGAACCGGCCGCGGTTTCCGTCCACGGTGCTGCGGCCGGAGGAGGTGTACCGGTCGGAGACGGTGTACGGGTTCTCAGTGCGGTGACGTTCCCCGCACCGGTGGCCTCGGACATCAGTTCATCGGCGACGCACCGCGGGTCGAGGTGGACGAACGGGGACGTGACGCCCGACAGCGGGGCCGTCAAAGCCTTGCTTCTCCGCCCGCCGCGCTCATCGCCCGCCGCGTTCATCGCACCTTCGGCAGCTGCTGGGTCGCGCAGTGGATGCCGCCGCCGCCCTCGCCGAGCGCGTTCACCGGGACCTGGGTGACCTCGCGGCCCGGGTAGAGGTCCCGCACGATCGCGGCGGCGTCGCCGTCGGCCTTCTTGTCGCCGAAGCGGGGCATGATCACGGCGCCGTTCGCCACGTAGTAATTGACGTAGCTCGCGAGGAAGTCCGGGCCCCGGCGGCCGATGTCGGCCGGTTCGGGGAGGTCGACGAGGTCGAGGGTCTTGCCGCGGGCGTCCTTCGCGGTGGCCAGGGTGGCGCGGGCCTGCCGGTAGGCCCTGGTCCAGACGTCCTCGGCCGCCGTCGAGGGCGGGGTGCTCATGACGACCACGCCCGGTGCGGCGAAACGGGCCAGCGCGTCGATGTGGTGGTCCGTGATGTCCTTGCCCCTGACACCGTCCACCCACAGCACCTCGGTGACGCCGAAGAGACGCTTGAGCGCCCGCTCGACGCCGTCGCGGGACATGCCGGGGTTGCGGTTGGCGTTGACCAGCGAACTCTCCGTCGCGAGCAGCGTGCCCGCGCCGTCGACCTCGATGGCGCCTCCCTCTCCGACGATCGGCGCCTCGATGCGGGGGACGCCCCGGTCGGACAGGATGCGCCGCGCGACGTGGCGGTCGCGGGGGTGCGGCTGCTTGCCGCCCCAGCCGTTGAAGTTGAGGTCGACGCCGGCGACGCCGTCCGGGCCGAGGACGAAGCTCGGGCCGGTGTCCCGCATCCACAGGTCGTCCACCGGCACCGGCAGGATCTCGACCCCGGAGCCGCAGGCCCGCCGGGCCCCCTTCGCGTCCCGTTCGTCGGCGAGCAGGGTCACCGGTTCGAACTGGGCGATCGTGCGGGCGATCCGCGCGATGTCCTCCCGTACGGCATGGACGTACGTCTTCCATATGCGGCGGCTCGGCCAGGACATGTACGTCAGCTCGTGCGGAGTCGCCTCGTCCGGCATGCGGTACGCGGCCGCGGTGTCCAGCCCCTCGCCCGCTCCCTTGTCCGACCCCTCGCCCGGGTCGCGCCACATGCGCCGAGAGCCGCGCCGAGGGCCGTGAGGGCGCCTGCCTTCAGGGTCCGTCGTCTGGAGGGCGTGTCCGATTTCATGTCAGCTCCCGACTGATCCTGACTGGTCCTGACTGACCCTGAGTAGTCCTGACTGAAATTTCAGTCAGGATGAGCGTAAGGCATGATCGGAGGCCGGAACCAGTCGATCCTTCAGTCGATTCCTCAGGCAGTGGAGTGCGCGAATGCCGGACAGGCCCACCCAGATCCTCGAAGCCGCCGCCCGGCTGATCGCCCGGCGCGGGGTGCGCGGGCTGCGCGTCGAGGAGGTCTCCGCCGAGGCCGGGGTGTCGACCGCGCTGATCTACTACCACTTCAAGGACCGCGCGGGCCTGCTCCGCCGCACCCTGGAGTTCATCACCCGGCGCGCGGTCCGCTACACCGACGCCGCGCTGCACGCCTCCGCCGACCCGCGCACCCGCCTCACCGACCTGCTGCTTCTGGAACTCCAGGACACCCCTCGTGTACGGGAGAACAGCGCCGCCTGGGGCGAGCTGCGCGCCACCGCCGTCTTCGACCCGGACCTGCGGGAGCAGCTGGCCGCCGCCACCGGGGAGTGGGCCGACGACCTGGCGCACTTGGTCCGGCAGGCGCAGGCCGCCGGGCAGGCCGCGGCGGGCGTCGACCCACGCGCCGCCGCCGAGCGGCTCACCGCGCTGGTCGAGGGGGTGAGCGAGCGGTGGCTGAGCGGCACGACATCGCTCGACCGGGCGCGGGAGCTGCTGCGGGGGGCCGTCGCGGTGGAGCTGGGGCAGCCGTAGCCGGCCCGGCCGCGTCAATTCGCCGTCCGGTACACAGCCGTTCCGGACGGAGGTGTTGCGTACGGTGTCAGATTCGCGAGGGGGAGCTGTGACCACCAGCAAGATGCATGCCGACGAGGCCGAGACCGACGAGGCGCTCGTGGGCCGCCTGGTCGCCGCCGAGTTCCCGGCGTGGGCCGGGCTTCCCGCGCGGCTGGTGGGCTCCGCGGGGACGTCCAACGTCATGTACGTACCGGCCGGCTGACGGAGGAGGACTCCCCCGCACGCCGACCGGTGTGACGCACGGCGTTCACGGCGCCGCGGCGAGGAGGTGGACCGCGAGGCCCGTGATGAGCGTGCTGGACGCGAGGGCCGTGATCAGGCGCCCCTTGCGGCCCGTCAGGACCCTGCCCAGGGCCGCCCCGCGCGCCCGCGAGCAGCAGCTGCCAGCTGGCGGACGCCACGAAGGCGGCCAGCGCGAACGCCAGCTGCTCGGGACCCGTCAGCGACGCGGTGGTCCGGCCGCCGAGGACGAGCGCGGCGAAGCAGATCTCGTGGCGGGGTTCAGGAGCGTGAGGCCGAGCAGGGCGGCGTAGGCGCGGGCGGGGCCGAGCGGGGTGCCGGTCCCGCCCACGGCCGTGCCGGGGTCGCGGTACTGCCGGATCGCCACGGCCGCTCCCCGTGCCGCCAGCGCGAGGAGCACCAGGACCGAGGCCCAGCGCAGGGGCGTCATGAGCGGCGCGATGAGGCGGGTGAGCGAGGTGCCGCCCACCGCGGCGACCAGGGCGTAGAGGCCGTCGGCGGTCGCGATGCCGAGGGCGGCGCAGGCGCCGGTCCGCAGGGACGTACGCGCAGTCAGAGCCACCAGGTAGGTCGCGACCCCGCCGACCGGCATGGCGATGCCGTAGCCGGCGAGGAGGCCCGCGATCAGGGCCGTGCTCACGCGAGCGCGGGGATCGGCCTCCGATCCGGCCCGGCCTGCTGCTGACCCCGCGCCGGAAGGGCGACGGAGAGGGAGGCGGTGAGGGACAGCGGCAGGGTGACGGTGCCCGAGGTGGCGGCCGGCATGGTGGTGGTCATGCGCCAGAGCCTCGCGGCGGCGCCCCCGCCCCGGCAACCGAATTACGCGCGGGGCCCGGCACGGGGCGCTCAGGCCATCAGGCCGCGCACATACCGCTCCAGCACGTCCCGCGCCGACTCCGGCGTCTGGTGCCCCACCAGGACCTGTGCGGTGAGGCCCTCCGTCAGGGCGAGCAGGGCGCGGGCCTCGGCGGGTGGGTCCAGGATGGCGGAGAGTTCGCCGGTGTCCCGGCCGTAGCCGAGCAGCCAGACGAGGAGGTCGTGCAGCTTGGCGTAGGTCTCGCGCAGGACCGCCGCCAGGTGTTCGCTCACCGCCGCGTGCGCGACGAAGGCGCCCCAGACCTGCGCCTCCGCCCTGTCCTCCGGGTCGACCAGCGCGAGAGCGGACAGGGTGCGGTCCAGCAGGGTCGTGGCCGAGCGGGGCGCGTCGGAGGTCTCGATGCGGGCCTTCGCGCGCTCGCCGATCCGCTGCGAGATGTCCTCCAGGGCGAAGAGCAGCATCTCGTCCTTGGTGCGGAAGCAGCGCTGGACGGCGCCCATCGACACCCCCGCCTCGGTCGCGACGTCACGGAGGCTGACGGACTCCATCCCGGAGCGGGCGATCAGGAGGCAGACCGCTCCGGCGATGCGGCGGCGGCGGTCCTCGTAGTCGACCTGCTTGGGCATGGGGTGGCCTCCCGACCTTTTCGATGCGGTTGCATCATATCCCGTCGGCGGGGCATGATCGGGCGAGGTCCATTCCGATGCGGCCGCATCGGAATGTCGTAAACACGCTGCACAGACACGCTGCGCAAGGCAGCTGCACAGGTAGGGGAGACACACCATGGCAACGCGCACCAAGAAGTCCTCCGAGGGGCTGCTGGCCCTCTTCGGCGTCATCCTGCTCGTGCAGGGCTTCGGCTCCGCGATCACGGAGGCCGCCTGGGACACCGCATTCGGCGTCTCCGCCCTGCTGCGGGAGGCCCACGCCCCCGCGTGGACGGATCTGCTGGTGGGCGCCGCCGCGTGCGTGCTGCTCGCCGTGGCGGCGCGTCACCGGATCGCGCGGAAGACGCCGTAGCGCCCGCCCCTCCCGTCCCGCGATACTTCCGCCACCCCACCGGTTACGGAAGGAATCGCGTGCGTACTCGATCTCTCGTGCTGTCCCGCTTCGGTGCCCTCGGCGCCGCCGCCCTGCTCGCCGGCCTCACCGCCCCCGCGACCGCCACCGCCGCCCCTGACCCCGACGGCCGTTTCGCCACCGTCGAGGAGCTGCGCCTCGACCGCGCCGCACCCCAGGAGATCCTGCGGCGCAGCGGATTCGACTCCGTCGCCCCGGAGTTCGCGCGTGCGCTCCGCAAGGCCCGCTCCTACGACCAGGCCCGGCGTCTCGTCGTACGGGAAGGCAGGGTGCTGTGGGGCCGTGCCGTGGACCGGGCGCAGGGGCGCGGGCCCGCCCGGGGGGATCTGAGCCGGGACGACGACCGGCCGCTGTACTGGGCGCGGCTCGGGATGACGCGGGAGCTGCGGCAGTGGGAGCCCGGCCGCTTCTCGCTCGACGAGCGCCGACGGGAACGGCTCATACGGGCGTTGGAGTCCGCCTCGCGCGGGCAGGACGACGTACGTCTGCCGCACGGGCGGGGGCACATCAAGCGGATTCTGGTGACCGGGTTCGACCCGTTCACGCTGGACCGGGACGTCCGCATCAGCAATCCGTCCGGTGCCACCGCGCTCGCGCTAGACGGCACGACGATCCGCACCGCGAAGGGGCCCGCGCGCATCGAGGCGGTCACGTTCCCCGTCCGCTGGCGGGACTTCACCGACGGCGCCGTGGAACGGGCGCTGCGGCCGCACCTCCCGCGCGTCGACCTCTTCACCACCATCAGCCAGGGGCGGGTCGGCCGCTTCGACGTCGAGCGGACCAACGGGGCCTGGCGCGGCGGCTTCCCCGACAACGAGAACGTCTCCCGGACGGAGACCGTGCCGGTGAACGACCCGGCCTCGCAGCCCCAGTGGACGTCGACGACCCTCCCGTACAAGAAGATCGTGGAGGGCGGGACGGGCCGCTTTCCCGTGTACGACAACACCTCGGTGACCGAGATCCCGGCGGGCGGCACCGAGCCCGTGGTCCGGCCCGGCGGGCCCACCGAGGGGTCGACGGCCCGGGCGGGCGGCGGCGGGGACTACCTGTCCAACGAGATCGCCTACCGGGCGACGCTCCTGCGGGACCGGCTCGGGCTGCGCGACCGGCTGCCGGCGGCCATGTGCACACGCCCGTCCTGCAGTTCGGCCCGGGGAACACCGACCCGGCGACGGGTGCCGTCACCGACCCCGGCTTCGTACGGAACCGGCTCGACATCATCGCTCAGGTGAGGGGCATCCTGCGGGTGGCCGCGTCGGAGTCCTGACCGCCTCGGGCAGCCGCGTCGCCGTCGCCCGAACCGTTCTCGCCCAGCAGGTCCCGTGCCATCAGCGTCGCGCCCGCGACGCCCCCGGCATCAGGAAGACGGCGACGAACGGCACCAGGAAGGCGACGGCGAGCGGCGTGCCGAAGCCCCAGGCGAGCTGCTTGCGCGAACGCAACAGGGCGAGCCGGTCGCGCAGTTCGACACCTCGGCGCTGGAGGGCGACCGCGGTCAGCTCCTCGACCAGGAAGAAGCCGGTCACACAGAAGCCGATGACGGGGACGACGGTCTGGCCGACGACGGGGATGAAGCCGAGCGCGAAGAGCAGGACGCCCCAGACCGCCGCGCGGACGACGATGCGCAGGCTGTCCCGCGCGGAGATCCACAGCTCGCGCCAGAGCGGGAGGCCGGACTCGGGGGCGTGGCCCGACTCGGCGATGTCGACCTTCTCGGACAGCGACTCGTAGAAGGGCTGCCCGATCAGGAGCGTCACGGCGGTGAAGGTGAGGACGGAGAGCAGCAGCGCGAGGGCGAAAAGCAGCGCCGTGAGGAAGCCGCGGAAGAGGCCCTGCCACGGTGAGGGCCAGTCGTCGGCGAAGGGCGTGGCCCAGCTGACGGCGTCGTCGCCCCAGAGCGCGAGCGCGACGAGCGCCCCCGCGTACAGGACGAGGGTGATGAGGCCGGGCAACAGGCCCATCCCGTACTGCTTGCCGTGCTGGGCGACCCAGCGCTGGCCCTTCATCAAGTAGCCGAAGCCCACACCGAGATCACGCATGCGGCACACCTTATCCGCAGGCATGCGGCACGCCTCAGCCGCAGGTGAGGGGCGGCCGAGGACACGCGAAGGGCAGGCGGAGGGCACGCGAAGGGCATAGACAGCGAGCGAGGGCACAGTGAGGGGCACAGCGAAGGGCCGCACCCCGCTTCGGGGTGCGGGCCCTCGCATGTGGCGAGCGGTGGGTCAGGCGACCGCGAGCTCGACCTTGATGTTGCCGCGCGTGGCGTTCGAGTACGGGCACACCTGGTGCGCCTTCTCGACCAGGGACTGCGCGGTGGCCGCGTCCACGTTCGGGATGGAGGCGGTGATCGCCACCTCCAGGCCGAAGCCGCCGGACTCGTTCTGGCCGATGCCGACCTTGGCGGTCACGGTCGAGCCGGAGATGTCGGCGTTCTCCTTGCGGGCCACGACGCCGAGGGCGCCCTGGAAGCAAGCGCTGTACCCGGCGGCGAACAGCTGCTCGGGGTTGGTGCCCGCGCCGCTGCCGCCCATCTCCTTCGGCGGGTTCACGACGACGTCGAGCTCGCCGTCGTCACTGGCCACGCGGCCGTCGCGGCCGTTCTCGGCGGTGGCGACCGCGGTGTACTTGACGTCGATCTTCTGGATGGACATAACTGCCGATTCCTCCCGATACATGCCGCGGCGCGCGCCCACAACCACGGCCAGGTGGAATCACATTATCGGATGACGGAAGTAGGGGGCGGAGTCACGGGCCGTCGACCGCAGGCCGCAGACCGCAGACCGTGGGCCGCAGACCGTGGACCGCCGGGCGCCGGGCGTCGCCTCAGGCGAGGGAGACGATCATCTTTCCGGTGTTCGCGCCGCGGAGCATGCCGAGGAAGGCCTCCACGCCGTTCTCCACGCCCTCGACGACCGTCTCGCTGTACTTCAGCTCGCCCGAGCGGACCCAGGCGCCGACCTCGCGGACGAACTCCGGCTGGAGCGCGTTGTGGTCCTGTACGAGCATGCCCTGAAGGCGCAGGCGCTTGCCGATGACCAGGGCGAGGTTGCGCGGGGCGGGGGTCGGCTCGGTGTCGTTGTAGCCGGCGATCATGCCGCAGATGGTGACGCGGCCGTGCACGTTCAGCCGGCTGATGGCGGCCTCCAGGTGCTCGCCGCCGACGTTGTCGAAGTAGACGTCGATGCCGCCGGGGGCGGCCTCCTTGAGCTGCTCGGCGACCGGCTTGTCGTCCTTGTAGTTGAAGGCGGCGTCGAAGCCGTACTCCTCGACCAGGAGCTTGACCTTCTCGTCGGAGCCCGCCGAGCCGATGACGCGCGAGGCACCCTTGAGCCTGGCGATCTGGCCGACCTGGCTGCCGACGGCGCCGGCGGCGCCGGAGACGAAGACGGCGTCGCCCTCCTTGAAGGAGGCCACTTCGAGCAGCCCCGCGTACGCGGTCAGGCCCGGCATGCCGAGCACGCCGAGGTAGGCGGAGAGCGGCGCGGCCTGCGCATCGACCTTGGTGGCGTACTGGGCGGGCACGGAGGCGTACTCGCGCCAGCCCGCGAAGTGCAGCACGTGGTCGCCCACGGCGAAGCCCTCGGCGTTCGAGGCGACGACCTCGCCGACCGCGCCGCCCTCCATGGGCTGGTCGAGCTGGAACGGCGGGACGTACGACTTCACGTCGTTCATCCGGCCCCGCATGTACGGGTCCACGGAGAAGTGGAGGTTGCGGACCAGGACGCGGCCCTCGGCGGGGGCCGCGACGGGGACCTCGCGCAGGGCGAAGTCCTCCGGGACCGGCCAGCCGTTCGGGCGGCGGATCAGGTGCCATTCACGGCTGACGGAGGGGAGCTGCTCGGGGGTGACGGACATGCGGGCGTCCTCCTAGAAATGCGGGACCAGAAATGCTTGAGGTTATGAAACAACCATGCTCCTGGATATTTCATGATGTCAAGTAAGTGGGTAACCTGGACGCCATGGCCACCAGGAGCAGCACGCGTGCCGCCGACAGCCCGCGTACCCCTTCCCCGCGAGCCGATCCGCTGACGCGCGAAGTCGTCGAGCTGATCGGCGAGGTCGTGGGGCGCTACCACGAGGAGTACGAGGAGGCGGCGGCCGGGCACGCGCTGACGGGCGCGCAGGCACGCGTCCTCGGCCTGCTCTTCCTCGAACCTATGCCCATGCGCCGCATCGCGCAGAAGCTGAAGTGCGAGCCGTCGAACATCACCGGCATCGTCGACCGCCTGGAGGCGCGCGGCCTCGTCGAGCGGCGGCCGGACCCGGCCGACCGGCGGCGTGAAGCTGGCGGCGCCCACCGCCGAGGGCGCCGAGGTGGCCCGCGGTCTGCGCGACTCCCTGAACTTCGCGCGCGAACCGCTGGCGGGGCTCACGCATGAGGAGCGGCTTGCGCTGCGGGATCTGCTGCGCAGGATGCTGGGCGAGAGCGGGAGCCAGGGCGAGAGTGAGGGTGTGGGCGAAGGGGCGTAGGCCGGGGGTGGCCCGGCCGTGCGTCTGTCACCGCCGGGCGTTCGTCACCGCCGTGCGTTCGTCACCGCCGGGCATTCCAGACGGGCATTCCAGGCTGGCGTTCCAGACGGGCGGCATCGGTGCTGGTCAGCGGCCCTTCCCGCGTTCCAGCTTCCCGTCATGCCGGGCTTTTGTGGTGGACGGGACAGATCGCGGCGCAGGCTGAGGGCCGTCCCAGCAGCTCGCTGGGCGTCCCGCTCTCCGTACTCACGGAGTCGTCGGTCTCCCGGAGTCCTCGGTCTCACGGAGTCGTCGACCTCACGGAGTTGCCGATCTCATGGAGTTGTCGATGCGTTCGCGTCTTGCCACCCGTTCCGCCCGTCTCGTCCTCACCGCCGTCGCCGCGGCGGCCCTCACCGCCACCGCCGCAGGCACCGCCCTCGCGCCGGCGGCGAGTGCAGGGCCCAGTCGAGCAGCTCTGCGGCACCAACGACCTGACCTTCAAGCTCACCGAGAAGACACAGGCCGGCGGCTACCTCCTCGTCACCGCCAAGGCCCGGCCCGGCATCACCTGCTACCTGGAGGGCACCATCCCCTCCGCCTCCTTCGGCTCCTCCCCCGCTTCGGAGGTCACCCCCGCCGAGCAGGCCGTCACCGAGACCGTGAAGCTCTCCGGCGCCACCGCCGCCTACGCGGGCATCAACCCGAAGACGACCAACGACGACTACGGCACGGAGTACGAGCGGCTGTTCCTCTCCGTCGCCGGTGACGAGGCCCAGGCGGTCTCCCTGAAGCTGCCCAGCACCACGCTGGTCGACAAGCCCGTCTCCTCCAACTGGCACGCCGACCCCGCCGACGTCGTCCCGTTCATGGGCTGACGCGTCACCTGCACCACCACAGGAAGCGGTCGCACCGCTCCTCCGGTTCTGGTTCCGGCTCCGGTTCCGCTTCTGGGTCCGGGGTCGGCCGCGGGTTCTCGGCGGTCGGCGGGGCGGTAGGGGCGGAGGAGCCGGCGGTGTCGGCCGGGGCGCCGGGTGCGGTCGGCGAGGCGCCGTCGGGCCGCCCCTCGTCCGGGGCCGCCTCTTCCTGCCCCTGCCACTCCTCCCTGTCCGCCCGCTCCTCGTCCCGCCCCTGCTTCCGGTCCTTCTCCCGCTTCTTCTTCCGGTCCGCCGCGCCCTTGCCGTCCTTGGCGTCCTCGGTGTCCTCGGTCCTCGGCGGCGGAAGCCGTGGACGAGGTGGCCGCGCCCGCCCCCGACGCGCCACCGCCCGGGCCCCCGCCGGTCCCCGGGGACGGGCTCCGCCCGGCCTCGCCGTCCGGGGCGGAGGCGGTGGACGGGTCCTCGGAGCGGCCCTCGATGCCCAGCTCGGCCAGGCTCAGGCCGCCTGCCGCCAGCGCGAGGCCCGCGGTGGCGAGCAGGACCTTGCGGCGCCTGCGGCGGTGCGCGGCCTTGCGACCACGCTCCCTGCGGCCGCGCCCGCCTCGCCCCCGCTCGCCCCTACCGCGTTCGCCCCTCCCGCGCTCGCCCCGCCCGCCTTCCTTGCGGCGGGAGCGGGGGCGCGGGGACTCCTCGTCGTACGGGTCGCTCTCGGCCTCGCCGCCCGGTTCCTTCCCCGTGGCGGCGGCCTGCGCGTACTCCCGGCGGGCTTCGGCCGGGGTTCCGCACCCCGGGCAGGCGAGGGCGCCGTTGAGGTGCCTGCGGCACGGGTGGCAGTAGTCCATGAGGCATGGAGGCTAGGTGCCGCGCGCGCAAGAGCGGAAGCCGCCGCTGTGAATGTTGTGTGCGGAATCAACAACTCCGGCTCGATGGCGGCATTGTCAGTGGTGGGAGGCATGATCGGAGGCATGACGCAGACCTCTTCGGGCGCGCTGCGCGCCCTTGCCCATGAGCACCTTCCCGCCGACATCGCGATCGGTGGCTCGGGCTGCTGCGGCCGGGCCTCCGGCTCACCGCGGCGGGCGGGGACGACGCGGTGGTGGGCCAGTTGGGCGGGGAGCCCCGGCTTCCGCGGGACGTGGAGTGGCCGGTGTGGGAGGGGAACGGCCCGTTGTCGTTCGTCGCCTCGGTGGACTGCGCGGCTCTGCCCCAGGGGGCGCTCGACATACCGTTCCCCGCCTCGGGCACGCTGTCCTTCTTCTACTTCGACGGCCAACTGGACGACGGCGAGACCGTGGTGGACCCGGCCGACGCCGAGTCGCAGGCCGGGGCCCGGATCGTGTACGTGCCCGCGGGCACGCCCGCCGACGCGCGGACCACGCCCGAGGAACTCGACGCCTACCCCCACATCCCGCTCACCGCGCACGCCGACCTGACCGTCGCGGAAGCCACGCACCCCCGGATTCAGCAGGCTTTCGCGCCGGAGGCCGAGCCCTTCGAGGAGTACGAACACCCGGTGTGCTCGGAGGAGTTCACCGACGCCCTGTGGGAGCACACCAGCGAAGTGGGCCACCAGCTCGGCGGCACCCCGCAGTCGGTGCAGGGACCCGTCGAGCTGGAGGTCGCCCACGGAGCCCTGGGGCCGGACACCGACTGGCACGACCCCCGGCTCGCCGACGAGGCGGAGCGCTGGGTGCTGCTGGCCCAGTTCGACTCGGACGACGCGGCGGACATGATGTGGGGCGACATGGGCTGCCTCTACTGGCTCATACGCCGCACCGATCTGGCGGACCTCCGCTTCGACCGGGCGCTGTTCACCTGGCAGTGCTGCTGACCCGTCACCTGGCAGTGCTGCTGACCCGGCCCGGCTCGGGGGCCTGGGCGCGGCCGAGCAGTCCCCTCAACCGCCGGGCGCGCAGGACCAGTTCCAGCTCGAAGCGGCGATCGGGGTCGTCCACCTCGTCGCCCCACAGCTCCCTTATCTGCCGCAGGCGGTAGCGGACCGTCTGGGGGTGGACACCGAGGCGGGCCGCGACCTCGGGGGCGCCGCCGCGGGTCTCCAGCCAGGCGAGGAGGGTCTCGGCAAGGCGGCGGCCGTGGGCGGGCCCGCAGTGCTCCAGCGGGGCGAGGCAGCGGCGGGCCAGGTCCTCGATCAGCTCCTCGGGCTGCAGGAGCACCAGGGCCTCGGTGTGCTCGGTGCAGTGCAGGACCTCACCGGCGGGCAGCAGACCGCGCTCCATGAGCCCCACCGCCGCCTCCGCCCAGCGCAGCGACTTCGCGGCATCGGCGAGCGGCACGGGCGGGCCGATCGCCCCGGACCAGCCGGTCATGGCGCGGCGCAGCAGTTCGGGGCGTCCGGCCGCCTCGGGGTCGGGCACGACCATGCGGGGCTGTTCGGCCTCCATGTCGAGGAGGACGGCCCTCCCCGACGGCGGGTGCCACGGCCTCCGGGGCCGGCCGCAGCAGGACGCCCACGGCGACCCGCTCGGGCAGCTGCCAGCCGACGCGTGCGGCGCGCTCCCCGAGGGCGTTGCCGGAGGGGCGGGCGGGCCGGACGACCGACCGCGGCCCGTGCCGGTGGCGTGCGCCGTGCCGCCGGGGTCGGCGCGGCGCTCGAGAGCAGCAGTTCCATGAGCTTGCGTTGCAGCCGCAGCCGCTCGCCGGCCACGCGGGCGGCGGCCTCGGCGTAGCCGCGTACGGACTGGTCGACCAGGCCGTCGAGGTACTCGAAGCCGGACTCGGCGAGTTCGTACATGGCCGGGGGCGGGATCTCGATCTGCTGGCCGATCTCGGCGAGGCGGCGCCAGGCGAGGCGTACGCCGAGTCGGTAGATCGCCTGGAGCGAGTCGAGGCTGCGGCCGTGCAGGCCCTCGCCGCGGCCGAATTCCTGGAAGACCTCCAGGTGGTAGCGGGGCCGCCCCTCCTGGGACGCCAGCTGCTGGACGAAGCCCTCCAGGGCGCGGCGGATGCCGACCAGCGCCATGGGCTCGCCGGAGTCGTCGAGGACCACGGGCAGGCCCGGGTACTCGGCGCGGATCTCGCGCAGGATGTCCTGGGCGAGGGCGGGGACCTCCTCCAGGGCGAGCGCGGCGAACCGCCGCACCTGCCGGGGCGGCACGTCCCGCCAGGCGGAGCGCGACGGCGCGGCGCTCTGGCCCGGCTCGGCGGCCCCGGTGGGCTGGGTGTCGGTCACGGCCACGGTGGCTCACTGCCCCCGCGACGACGCGTCGTAGTGCACCAGCGGTGTGTTGGGCTGCTCCGGTGTGGCGTCCAGGAGCGCGACGATGCCGAAGGCGGCGCCCACGGCGAGCAGCGCCCCGGCGGCGACGGTGAGTGATGCGGCGAGCAGTCGGTGCATGGCGAGGGCCAGCCTCTCTGTCGGAGGTCGTCCCCACCCCGGGCACACAGTCCGGGCCACGGCGCGCGGTGGCGCCGCGGAGTCTGTGTCGTACAGTCCCAGCCGGCCCCGTCCGGCTGGGCCCCAGTCTCTGCATCCATTGACACCTAGTCAAGGGTGCGCCTACGGTTCCCGGCCCATACGTACGGCTCGGTAACACTTCTCCCGCCCTTAGCCCAGGAGTGCCCCCATGCGCCGCACCACCTCGCCCTTTTCCCTGATCCTCCTAGGCCTCGGCGCGTTTCTTCTGGTCCTGGCACCGATGCTGGCCTGGTACGTCGAGCCCCGTGCGAAACGCACGCCGACAGATATCGACACCATCACGGTTTTCAAGGGGAAGGGCAGCTACTTCGACACCAAGAAGATCAAGACGGTCCATGACAAGAACCTCACGATCACCCGCCAGGTCCGCGGCGACGTCGCCGACAGCGAGGAGAGCGGGCGGGCCGTCTGGGACGTGGTGACCTCCGTCGACCCGGACGCGTCGCTGCCCGCCACCACCCCGCACGACGCGCTCCAGTGGACCAAGGAACGCTGGGTCACCGACCGCAGGACGAACAAGCCGGTGCACTGCTGCGACGAGGAGCCGTACTTCGAGGGGGAGGCGTACCTGAAGTTCCCCTTCGACGTGGAGAAGCGCTCCTACCGCTGGTGGGACAACACGCTCGGCGCGACGGTGCCGCTCACCTACCGGGGCACGAAGAAGATCCAGGGATACGAGGGCTACCGGTTCACGGCGACGGTGAAGCCCCACAAGACCGGCACGCGTCAGGTGCCGGGGCGGCTGGTCGGCCAGCCGAAGAAGAGCCAGGTGATCGCCGACGAGTACTACGCCAACCACGGCATCGAACTCGTCGCCGACCGGCGCACCGGCCGGATCATCTACGCCGCGATCGGGCCCCGCAAGACGCTGCGCGCGCCCGGCTCGGACAAGGACGCGAGGGTGCTGCTCGACAGCGAGCGCATCGCCTTCACCCCGGCCACGCAGAAGGCGCAGGTCAAGCTGGCCAAGGACGACAGCGACCGGCTGAAGCTGGTCGGTGAGACTCTTCCGGTGGTCACCGGGGTACTCGGCGCGGTGCTCGCCCTGGCCGGTGCCGTCTGGGTCGTACGAGGACGCCGGGACGACGGCGTGGAGGGCCCCGGAGGCCATGGGAACGGCCCCGGCGGGGACGGCGGATCGGCGGAGCCCGGGAGTCCGCATCCTGGGACGTCCACGACAACCCTGCAGTCCAGCACGATGTGATGAGACGTCAGCCGGGAAAAGGCCGGAAATTGTCACCTCGGTGAGTAGACCCGCGGTAAGGGGCAGCGAAAACTAACCACCCCCACCCCAGCACAGTCCCCGCACCACCCCCGCACAGGCCGGACTACAGCACGTCCGCGACGGCCCCACGTCGCGCGGCCCGGCCGCCGCACCACTCAGCACCGCCCCGCAAGCCCCCCGTACCACCGCGCAAGCACCCCTGCACCGCCCCGCGCAAGCACCACCGAAGCACCGCCCAAGCGCCACCGAAGCACCGCCCGAGCACCGCCCAGCAGGACCGTTTCGCCCGCCCGGACCCCCCACAGTTCCGCACCCTGAGACGAGTTGGAGCACGCATGCCCCAGCACGTACCGTCCTCGCTGCGCGAGGCCTCCCCACGGCACGCGCAGCGCCTCCCGGCGCCTCCCCCACAGCCGCGCCGGATCGTCTTCCTCGCCCACCGCGACCTCGGCAATCCGGCCGCGGGGGGCTCCGAACTGCTCGTCGACCGGCTGGCCGACGGGCTCAGCAAGCTGGGTCACCAGGTCACGCTGCTGTGCGGCGGGCCCGCGGCCTACCGCGACTACCGCGTGGTCTCCGCCGGTGGCGACCTCGGTCACTACCTGCGGGCGCGCTCCGCCTTCACCCGGCAGGTCGGCGACTGCGACCTGCTGGTGGAGGTCTGCAACGGCATGCCGTACCTGGCGCCGCTGTGGCACCGCGGGCCGACCCTGTGCCTGGTCAACCACGTCCACACCGATCTGTGGGGGATGCGCTTCCAAGGCGCGCTCGCCCCCGCGGCCCGGCTCGGGCGCAGGCTGGAGCACTGGGCCCTGTCGGGCGCGCAGCGCGGCAACCTGCTGGTGGCCGTCTCGCCGTCGACGGCCACGGCCCTGCGCGCGATCGGCGTGGACCGCGAGCGCATCCGCATCGTGCACAACGGGGTGGAGGAGCCGGGCCCGCTGCACGCCCGCTCCGACGAGCCGCTGTTCCTCGCGATGGGGCGCCTCGTCGAGTACAAGCGGATCGATCTCCTCCTGCGGCTGTGGGAGCGGGTGCGGCCCGTCACCGGCGGCCGGCTCGTGATCGTGGGTGACGGCCCCGAGCGGGCCCGCCTGGAGCAGCTCGCCGGTCCCGGCGTGGAGTTCAGGGGCCATGTCTCCGAGGCGGAGAAGCACCGGCTGCTCTGCGAGGCCTGGATGCTGCTGCATCCCTCGGCCGTGGAGGGCTGGGGCCTGGTCATCACCGAGGCGGCGACCCGCTCGACGCCCTCGGTCGGCTTCGACGTCCCCGGGGTCCGCGACTCCATCGAGGACGGCGTGACCGGCCTCCTCGCGCGCGGCGAGAGTTCCTTCGCCGCCGCCTGGTGCACGCTGGCGCTCAGCGGCGAGCGCCGCTGGGCGCTGGGCAAGGCCGCCGGTGAGCGGGCCGCGCAGTTCCGCTGGGGCAACACGGTCCGGCAGTTCCAGGCGGTGGCGGCCGAGGCGGTCGCCGCCCACCACGCGCCCACCGGGCCCCCGACCCCGCAGGGGACATAAGTGAAAGACCCGTCCCTGCGTCGCTCCGTCACGCTCTTCCGGGCGTTCCTGCGGGAACAGCAGGAGCCCGAGCGCTGCTACACCCTCCTCGCCAAGGACGCCGCCGACCAGGTGGAGGCGTACGTCCCGGTGAAGGACCGCGTCGTCGTCGACATCGGCGGCGGAGGCGGCTACTTCACCGAGGAGTTCCGGCGGCGCGGCGCGCAGTGTCACCTCTTCGAGCCGGACCTCGCCGAGATGACCGCGGCGGGCACCAAGCCCCCCGAGGGCTCGGTCGTCGCCGACGGCTATCTGCTGCCGCTGGCGGACGCCGTCGCCGACGTCACGTTCTCCTCGAACGTCCTGGAGCACGTCGACGACCCGCAGACCTTCCTGAGCGAGATGGTCCGGGTCACCCGCCCCGGCGGGCTGATCTATGTCTCGTTCACCAACTGGCTCTCCCCCTGGGGCGGTCACGAGTGGGCGCCCTGGCACTACCTGGGCGCGACCGGGCCCGCGCCCGCTATGAACGACGTACCGGAAAAGCCGCGAAGCACACGCTCGGCGAGAACCTCTTCGCACACCACGTCGGAGCCACCCTGCGCCAGGTGCGGGCCCGCGACGACGTGGCCGTGGTGTCGGCGCGCTCACGCTACTGGCCGTTCCTGGCCGGGGCGATCACCAAGGTCCCGGGTGTGCGCGAGATCGCGACCTGGAACCTCCTCCTCATACTCAGGCGGTGTCCATGACCACGGTCCAGGCCCCACCCCCGGCCGCCGTAAGACCCACGACCGACGCCCCTGAACCCTCGCGGGGGCCGCGCTCGCGGCGCTGGCTGCTGGGGTTCTGGGCCGTGGTGTTCGTGGCGTTCCTCGCGGTGCGACCCGGGCGGATGACGTTCGACACCAAGCTCGGTGTCACCGTCGACCCCTGGCAGTTCCTCTCCGACCTCGGCCAGCTGTGGCACGACCGCGGCGGCTTCGGCGGCATCCAGGACCAGTACGTCGGCTACGCGTTCCCGATGCTGCCGTTCTACGGCCTGGCCGACCTGGTGCAGCTGCCGGTCTGGCTGGCCGAGCGGCTGTGGCTGTCGCTCATCGTGGCGGCGGCCTTCTGGGGCGCCCTGCGAGCTGGCCGAGCGCCTCGGCATCGGCAGCCGTCACAGCCGGCTCCTCGGCGCGGTGGCGTACGCGCTGTGGCCGACGTTCACCGTGGTCGTCGGCTCGACGTCGGCGGCGGCGCTGCCCGGCGCGGTCCTGCCGTGGGTGCTGCTGCCGCTGGCCGACCCGCGGCTCAGCGGCGCGCCTCGCCGCGTGCCGCTCGGCGCTGATCATCCCGTTCATGGGCGGCGTGAACGCGGCGGCGACGCTCGCGTCCCTGCTGCCGGTGGCCCTCTATCTTCTCTCCCGCCCGAACGGCCCGCGCAAGCGGAAGCTGATCACCTGGTGGGTGCCGGGCGTCATCCTCGCCACCGCCTGGTGGATCGTGCCGCTGCTCATGCTGGGCATCCACGGCGAGAACTTCCTTCCGTACGTGGAGAACTCGGCGACCACCACCGGCACCATGTCGGCCACCGAGACGCTGCGCGGCGCCGGGAACTGGGTCGCGTACCTGTACTTCGGCGAGGCCTGGCTGCCGGCCGGCTGGACGGTGGCGACGGCCGTCGTGACCGTCGTCTGCTCGGCGTTCGCGGCCGCCCTCGGTCTCGCGGGGCTCGCCCGGCGCGATCTGCCCGAGCGGCGCTGGCTGGTCCTGACCGTCCTGTCGGTCGCCCTGATCACGCTGGCCGGGTACGGCGGCGCGTTCGGCGCACCCTTCCACGAGACCGTCCAGTCGTGGCTGAACGGCGGGCTCGTCCCCTTCCGCAACATCTACAAGTTCCAGGCGGGCCTCGCGCTGGCCCTCGTCCTCGGCCTGATGCACCTCGTCGGTGTCGCCGCGCAGGCGCGCGGGGCGCGGCCGGTGCGCGGCAGGCGGTACGCGACGCTGATCGCGGCGGTCCTGGTGCTGCCGGGGCTCGCGTGGCCGTACCTCAA
This sequence comes from Streptomyces huasconensis, assembly GCA_004010275.1. Classification (GTDB taxonomy): domain Bacteria; phylum Actinomycetota; class Actinomycetes; order Streptomycetales; family Streptomycetaceae; genus Streptomyces; species Streptomyces huasconensis. Next base: position 16,216 of record RBWT01000001.1, on the reverse strand, counting down.
TGGCTCGATCCTGCAGCCGGGTTCGTTCCAGAAGCTGCCGACGTACTGGCAGGCGACGGCCGACTGGCTGGAGAAGTACTCCCCCGACTCGCGTGCCCTCGTCGTCCCGGCGACCGCGCACGGCATCTACACCTGGGGCTCCCCCATCGACCAGCCCCTCGACGTGCTCGCGGAGTCCCGCTGGGCGCAGCGCGACTACGTGCCGTTCGGCACGCCGGGCAACCGCCGGGCGATGGACGCGGTCGAGCAGGCGCTGATGACCGGCGGCGAAGTGCCGGGCCTGAGCGACTACTTGACCCGCGCCGGGCTGTACTACGTCGTCGTGCGCAACGACCTCGACCCCGACCAGGTCGGCCACGTCCCGACCGCGACGGTCAAGCGCACCCTGGAGGAGTCCGGCTTCCGCCGCGTCACCGGCTTCGGCCCGAAGACCACCGGCGGCGTCATACCCGACGACACCCCGCTCCAGGTGGAGGGGCTCTACCCGCGCCACCGCGCGGTGGAGGTCTACGCCCCCGGCGAGGGCGCCGAGCGCCCCGGCCAGGCGGGCCTGAAGCCGGTCTCCAACACGGCGGTGGTCAGCGGCGGCCCCGAGTCGCTGCTGCCGCTCTCCGCCGACCCGGCGATGCGCGACCGCCCGGCCGTGCTGACCGGCGACAACCACCCGGGCGTCGGGACGCCGGGCCTGCTGGCGGTCGGTGACGGGCTGCGCCGCGCCGACACCCGCTTCGGCCTGGTCAACACCAACACGTCGTACACCTACGGCCCCGACGAGCGGAACGCGCCCGACGCGGCCCAGGACCCGGGCAAGAAGCCGCACCAGATCCTGCCGACCGACGGCGTGGAGCACCAGACCACGGCGGAGCTGCGCGGCGCCAAGTCGGTGACGGCCTCCTCCTACGGCAGCTGGCTCTTCCACCTGCCGCAGTACGACCCGGTGAACGCCTTCGACGGCAACCCGGCCACCGCCTGGGCGGAGGGCGGCTCCGGCTCGTCGGGCGGCGAGTGGATCAAGGCCGAGTTCGACTCCGCGACCACGGTCCCCTCGTCCTTCCGCGTGACACCGCTGCCGCAGAACAGTGTGCGGTCGGCGCCGACGCGGGTGCGCGTGGAGACCGAGCGGGGCTCCGTCACCAGCACGCTCCAGCCCAACGGCATGGCGCAGCGCGTCAAGGCCCGTCCGGGCACCACGGAGTGGATCAAGATCACGATCGTGGAGACCCAGGAGGCGCGCCCCGGCCTGACCGGCGCGGGCTTCTCGGAGATCAGCATCCCCGGCGTGCGCGTCACCAAGCTGCTCCAGCTGCCCAAGGACGCGCGGAAGGCGGCCGGCGCCGACGCGACGACGTACTCGCTGCACCGCTCCTCCGACCCGAGCGCCCTCTCGCCGGTCAACACCGAATCGGGCCTGCACCGCCGCTTCACGACGACGGGTGAGGGCGCGTACGAGGTGAAGGCGAGCGCGGTGGCCGTGCCGGGCCCCGAACTGGACGAGCTGCTGTACAAGGTGGCCCCGGAGCAGAAGCCGCGGATCACCGCCACCGCGGACTCCACGGCCCGGCTCGGCAACGGTCTGTCGCCGCGCAACCTCACCGACGGCGATCTGACGACGGCGTGGATCGCGGGCACGGACAACCGCCCGGTGATCCGCCTCAAGTGGCCGGACAAGCAGCCGGTGGGCGAGATCGTGCTGCCCGGCGCGGGCGGCCTGTCGACCCGGCCCGAGAAGATCGAGATCAGCTCGCCGGACGGCGCGGCCACCGCGGGCGTGGACGAGCACGGCAACGCCCGCTTCGCCCCGATCACCACGGACCAGATGGACATCACTATCACGAAGACGGCTCCGCTGACGGTCCACAACCCGGTGGCGGACGACGACCTCAGGCTCCCGGTCGGCCTCACGGAGGTCTATGTCCCGGCCCTCGACAGGTACCGCACCCCGCAGCCCGACGCCTCGGAGCGCTTCTCGCTCCCCTGCGGCCAGGGCCCGGTGATGTCGATCGGCGGGGAGCTGTACGAGACGAGCGCCAAGGGCAAGGTCGCGGACCTCACCGAGCGCAGGCCGGTCGAGGTCGGCCTCTGCCAGCGGGGCAAGAAGGACACGGCGGTCCGGCTCGACGCGGGAGCGCACAGCGTGGAGACCGGCGACGCGGGTCCCCTCGCCGTCATGGACGCCTCCCTCACCCGGGGCACCCCGGGCGCGGTGGACGAGACCGCCCGTGAGCTGAAGGTCAAGGACTGGCTGGGCGACCGCCGCGAGGTGAGCGTCGGCGCGGGAGCGGCCTCGTACCTCACGACGTACGAGAACGTGAACGACGGCTGGAAGGCGACCCTGGACGGCAAGGAGCTGAGCCCGCTGCGGCTGGACGGGTGGCAGCAGGGCTGGCTCGTGCCCGAGGGCGAAGGCGGCACGGTCAAGCTCACCTACGAGCCGTCGCGGACCTACGAGATCGGCCTGATCCTGGCCGGGGCCGGTGTCCTCGCGCTGATCGGTCTCGTCATCCTGTGGCGCCGTGAGCGCGGCACCGACCCCCTGGTGCCCGCGCCGCCCGCGCCCGGCCCGGTCCTCGGCACGGTGGCGCTGACGCTGGTGGCCGCGGTGATCGCGGGCCCGTTCGCCCTGCTCGTCCCGGCGCTGGCCCTGCTGGCCTGGTGGCGTCACACGCTGCTGGTGCCGGTCGCCTTCGTGGCGATGGCGGGCGCGGGTGTCGTGGCGGCGACCGGGGCCGGGGAGGCGGTCAGCGCCGACCGGGGCGCGTTCGGCCCGCTGGCCCAACTCCTCGCGCTCATCGCTCTGTTCGCGGCCCTGGTGACCGTGAAGGAGCGGCAGGCGCGGCAGGACACCGCCGATACGTTGGTGTACGGACCGGGCGATGGCCCCGCTCCGGGGCAGCCGGCCCACCCGTCGGCGTCCCCGCTGCCGAGCGCGGGCCTGACGGCGGCGCGCCGGAGACCCCACCGGCCCCGTCGCATCCCGGGGTGGGCCCGACGGTCTCGGCCCGAGGACCCGAGCCGGCCGGTCCCGGCCCCGACTCCGGTCCCGCTCCGCAGAGCGACGCCACGGTCCGCTTCCCCCGGCACAAGCGCACACCCGGCACAGGAGAAGGCACGCAGCGATGACCGCACTGGAACACCCGGCACGGCGTGCGGACGGCCCCGGCCGGCCGCCCGCGCGCGTGCCGTTCCCCGTCGTCGACGAGGTCTCCCGGCACTGCCTCCAGGAGGAGGAACCGGAGACCGTGCACATCGAGGTGCACCTGCCGGGCACCCCGGACCCCGACCGGCTGAGGGTCGCGTTCACCGAGGCCCTGCGCCGCGCATCCCCGCATCCTGATGCGGGAGGCCAAGGGGCCCTGGTACCGCCGCCGTTACGAGTGGGAGCTCACCGACGGGCCGGACACCGAGGTGGTGACCTTCCCGGCGCCGGAACCGGACGCCCTGGAGCGGGCCCGCGAGCGGGCACTGGCCGAGGCGCCGCCGCTGTCGCCTCCCCGCCCATCCGTCTGGAGGTCGTGGCGGCCGAGCCCGGCCCCGGGACGCCGCCGGGCGAAGAACCGGGCGCGGTCCTCTTCCTGACCATCAACCACACTGCCCTGGACGGCCCGGCCTGCCTGCGCGTCCTCGCGACGGCCGCCGAGCTGCACGCGGCCGGGTCAACTCCCCGGCCGCGCCGCCCACCCGTACGCCCGAGAGCGCCGGGCCGCTCCGCGCCGCCGCCGACGCCGCCGCCGCTGGGCGCCGCCCGCCAGGGTCGCCCGGGGCGCGCCGGAGCCCTCGACCGGCAACGGCATGCTGGTCGCGGAGCGCCCGTGCCGCGCCGCCCCAAGGGCTCGCCGTTCACCGTGAACGACCAGCTCATGGTGGCGACGGCGCTGATGCTCACGCACTGGAACCGCGAGCACGGCGCGCGGCCGAAGCCCCTGCGCATCACGATGCCGGTGGACGACCGCCCCCGCGACGCGACCATGCCGATCGGCAACGGCACCCGGCTCGTCGAAGTGCCGTTCAGCGCGGCGGAGTTGGCGCACCGCGACTGGACCCCGGAGGCCATCGGCGCGCTGCTGCGGCGCACCTCCGACCGCACCCGCGCGCTGAAGGCCCTGGACCGGCCCCAACTGGGGCGCGGCGCCGCACTGTTGACCGCGCCGGTGCTGCCGGTGACGCTCAGGGCGGCCGTCACCCGCGGGCTGCGCCGGGCCGCCGCGCCCTGGACGTCGACGACGCTGCTGAGCAACATCGGCCGCATCCCGTACGCCCTGGACTTCGGTGACGCCGGCCGCGCGCATGCCGTGTGGTTCTCCGCCCCGGCCCGCCTGCCGCGCGGCCTGACCGTGACCACGGCGTCCACCGCGGGCCGGCTGCACCTCGCGCTGCGCTGGTCGAAGACGCTGCTCGGCCAGGGTGACGGGGCGCATCTGCGGGAGCTGTTCGAGCACTACCTCCACGCGACGGAGCAGACCGTGACCGACGGGACCGAGGAGGGGCCGAAGTGACCACCGCGACCGGCAGGCGGCCCGCCGGGCTCCGCGACTTCTACGAGAACCCGGCCGTCCCGGTGGCGTCGGGCGACGCCCGCAGCCTGCGCCAGGCCCGTATCCTCGCCGCCGCGCTCGGCCCGGCCACCTCCCGCACCGCCACCGTCCTGGACATCGGCTGCGGCGACGGCACGGCCGCCGCGACCGCCGCGCCGCTGCTCGCGGGCCACCGGGTGATCGGCGTGGACTGGTCGCAGGACGCCCTGAAGCGCGCCCACGCCCACCTGCCGTACGTCGTACGGGGTGAACTCACTGACGGCGGACTGCCGTTCGCGGACGGCGCGGCCGACGCCGTCCTGTTCAGCGAGGTCATCGAGCACCTCGTGGACCCGGACAGCGCGCTGGACGAGCTGCGGAGGGTCCTCAGGCCCGGCGGGCACCTCATGCTGTCCACCCCCAACCTGGCGGCCTGGTACAACCGCGGGCTGCTGCTCGCCGGGGTGCAGCCGGTCTTCTCCGAGGTGAGCCTGCGCGGCATCCACGGCCGCCCCGGCAAGGAGGTCGTGGGCCACCTGCGGCTCTACACCGCCCGCGCGCTGCGGGAGTTCGTCGCGGCGAGCGGCTTCCGGGTCGTGGGCCTGTCGGGCGCGCCCTTCCACGGCGTGCCCGCCCGCTGCGCGCCCTGGACCGGCTCGCCTGCGCCGTCCCGAGCGCCGCCTCGATCCTGCTGCTGCACGCCCGAAAGGCCTGAGTCCCATGTGGTGGGGTGTGGCCGCGGCGCTGCTCGCGAACCTGCTCTACAGCACCGGATTCGTCCTGGAGAAGCGGGCGTTGACCGCCATGCCGTCGGTCAGCGTCCGCAAGCCCCTGCGGCTGCTGCGGCAGGTCCTCGGCAGCCCGCTGTGGCTCGGCGGCTCGCTCGCTCTGGCGGCGGGCTTCGGCGCGCAGCTGATGGTGTACCGGACGCTGCCGATCGCCGCCGCCCAGGGCATCTTCGTGTCGGGCCTGGTCCTGCTGCTGCTCCTGTCCTCGGCGCTGCTCGGCGAGCGGACCTCGGGGCGCGAGCGGTACGCGGTCGGCGCGATCCTCCTCGCGCTGCTCATGGTGGTGCTCTCGCTCAGCGAGGACAGCGACACGGTGGGCCGTGACGCGCCCGTGCCGCTGGTCCTCACCGTCTGCCTGCCCTCGCTGGCCGCCGGGGTCTGGCTCTACGGCTCGGCGGAGCGCCGCGCGAAGCACCGCCACCGCATGCCGTCGGCGGGCGTCGAGTACGGCGTCGCGGTGGGGCTGCTGTACGGGGTCAGCTCGCTGGCCATCAAGGGTGTCTCCAGCCACCTGACGACCCGGAACCTCGGCGGTGCGCTCGTCGACCTGCTGCTCTCGCCCTACCCCTACCTGCTCCTGTTCACCGGGGCGTTCGGCCTGGTCATGTCCCAGGCGGCGCTCCAGCGCTGCCGGGCCTCCCTGATCGTCCCGGTGTGCACGACGGTGACGGCGCTGTTCACGGCGGTCCTCGGCACGCCGGCGTTCGGCGAGGCCCTGCCGCACGACCCGGTGCGCCTCGCCCTGCGCATCGCGGGCACGGTGCTCGCGGTGTCCGTGCTGCTCGCCATGCCCAAGCATGACGCGCCCCCACCTCAGTCCACCGCCCCGCCCAAGGAGTTGACAAGCGGATGAACCCCGAAGACCCGCTGCTGAAGATCCTCGCCTGCCCGCTCGACAAGGGGCCGCTGCACCTGCTCACCCCGGACGAGCCCGTCACCTCGCAGGAGGGTTCCCTCGTACTGGAAGAGGCGCTCTACAACCCGCGGCTGCGCCGCCGCTATCCGGTGATCGACGGCATCCCGCAGCTGCTGCCCTCCTCCGGCGAGCAGGTCCCGGAGGACGAGCACGAGCAGCTGCTCAAGCGAATATCCCCGTGACGGGGAGGCCGCCCATGACGCTCGCCGCGCGCCTCGCGCCCTATGTCCCCGACCGTCTCATCGCCTCCCTGGCCCGGCTCGTCTACCCGCGCTTCGAACCGGAGTTGGCCCGTCTCGGCGACCTGTGCCCGCCGGACTGCGGCACGCCGTGGTCGTCGGCGGCTGGTACGGCCCGTGGTCGCGCCGCCTCGCCGGGCGGGCCGCCGCGTGGTGGCCGTCGAGCCGGTGCCCCGCCTCGCCCGGCTGCTCGCCGCGAGCACGCCCGGCAACGTCCGCGTCGTCCACGGCGCCGGTGACGGACCACCGGGGCACGGCCCGGCTCTGGCTGCCGCCCGGGGACGAAGGCCGGCGCGGCGTGTCGTCCCTGGTCCGCCGCGACATCCACGCCACCGCCGTCGACGTGCCGTGCCTGACCCTGGACGGGCTCGGCCTGCGTGACGTCGGCTTCGTCAAGATCGACGTGGACGGCAACGAGTTACCGGTGCTGCGCGGCGCGCGCGAGCTGATCGCCCGTGACCGTCCGGCGCTCTTCATCGAGCTGGAGGCCCGCATCCAGCCGATCGCCCCCATCGTGGACCTGCTCACCCGCCACCACGGCTACCGGGGCTGGGTCCTGCCGGGCGACACGTGGCTGCCGCTGGGCGCCTTCGACCTGGAGGCGCACCAGGAGGACACGGCGTACGTCGTCTCGCAGGGCCTGCTGCGCCGGGTGCTCACGCCCCGCCGCCCCCGGTACGTCAACTCGGTGCTGTTCCTCCCGGAAGGGCGCCGCCCGGGTGCGTTCGCGGTGCGCGACGATGGGGCGCATGCCCGCTAGCGTCTCCTCGCCCTCCGCCCCGTTCACCCCGCTGGACTTCCAGCTGGTCCTGCTGCGCCGCATGGCCGACCACAACCCCGGTCTCGTGGAGGACGCCCGCCGCGAACTGGGCACCTCCCTCGCCCAGATGCGGGAGGCCAACCGCCGCTGGCAGGCGATGGCGCGGGGGGGCGCGCTCGCGGGGTGCCGCGGCGCGCTACCGCTCGGTCCTCGGCGCCCCCGAGTCGACCGCCCGCCGACAGATCGGCGACCTGGAGTGCGAGGCCATGCTCTGGCCGGTGCCGCTCTGGCCGGATCTGCGCTTCGAGGTGCTGCGCGCGCCGAACGGGGCGGTGTGGAACGAGTGGCTGGTGCGCGCACCGGGGGTGGCGGGGCCGGAGTTGCGTACGGTCGACGATCTGGCCCCCTGGTCGTGCACGGTCGACGAGGCCGCGCGGGCCTTCGCCCCGGCCCGGCCCATGGAGGGCACGGCGCCGACGCGGTGGCGCCTGGCGTTCACCGCGCCGGACGGGAGCGGTGAACGGCGGCCGTGCGTCGCGGAGTTCACGTGGGGTCTGCTCCAACGGGTGGAGGGTGCGAGTGGGCACCCTTAGCCCTCAGAGGACGCAGAGGCCTCTGCGAGGTCAGAGGATGAAGACGCTCCGCGCGGACTCCGTGTAGTACGTCACCCCGGGGTACACAAGTTCCTCGACCTGGCCGGTGCAGCCGGGGCCGGTGTGGACCTCGGCGATGGAGCGGGTGTCGTTCACCACCGAGCTGGGGAACCAGTCGATGGGATAGCAGCCGCGCGGGTTCAGGTGCGGCGTGCCGTTGATGGTCAGCACACCCTCCGCCGCGTGCGCCGTGTCCGGCACGGACAGTGCCAGCACCGCGGCCGCCGCGAGTACCCCGAGCCGCTTGGCCATGCGTCGTCGCCTCATACGCGTACCCCCTTCGCCACGCGGGCCGCCGCACACGGCCCTCCCGTGCCCCAACGTAGCGATCCGATCGCCGTACGTAACGAGCGCGCGGTGGCACCGCTAGCAGGCCCGCGCGCCGTGCGCACCCCCTCGTACAAGCCAGACCCCCACTCTTGTTCGAGGCTCCCAACATCTGCTTATGATGCGACGGTGTTCGATTCGCGGCACATCAAGACATTCCACGAAGTGGTCCGGGCCGGGTCGTACTCGGCGGCCGCCCGCTCCCTCGGCTACACACAGCCGGCGATCACCCAGCAGATGAAGGCCCTGGAACGGTCCGTGGGCACCCCCCTGTTCACCCGCGTCGGGCGCCGCATGCGGCTGACCGAGGCGGGCGAGGCGCTGTCACGGCACGCGGGGATCATCCTGGACGACATCTCCGCCGCCCAGCAGCAGATGAACGCGATCACGCGGCTGCGCTCGGGCCGGGTACGGGTCTGCGCCTTCCCGAGCGCCAACGCCACCCTCATCCCGGAGGCCCTGGCCCGCCTCGCCTCGGGTCATCCGGGCGTGCGCGTGGAGTTATTGGAGGACGAGCCGCCGGAGTCGCTGCGGCGCGTGGTGCGCGGCGAGTGCGACATCACGCTCGCCTTCACCTACCCCGGCCTGCACGAAGAGGTGCCGGACGAGCTGGCGGAGATCCCGCTCCTGGAGGACCAGCTGACCGTGCTGCTGCCCACCGGGCACCCCATGGCGCGCCGCCGCTCGGTCAAGCTCGCCGAGCTGGCGGAGGAGCGGTGGATCGCCGGGTGCCCACGCTGCCGGGCCAACTTCCTGCACGAGTGCGCCGAGCTGGGCTTCGCGCCCGACATCGCCTTCACCACCGACGACAACCTGGTGGTGCAGAGTCTGGTCGCCGAGGGGCTCGGCATCGCGATGATGCCGGGGCTCGTCCTGAACTTCCTGTGCCACCGCAAGGTGACGGGCCGCGCCCTGGACCCCGCCTCGCGGCGCAAGGTGTCGGCGTACGTCCTCAAGGATCATCTGCGCATCCCGGCCACCGCGCTGGTGCTGGACGAGCTGAGGACGGTGGCGGCCAACCGCGTCGGCTGCTGAGCCGAGGCTCCCATCGACGTCCGGGGCGCTCCCGTCGGCGCCCGAAGGCTCCTACCCGCCCCGATCCATAAGCGGGAGTTTCGGGGTCGCCAAGAAACTGTCGTTGGACGTGATGGATCAGACGGCGCCACGCTGCCGGTATGACCACTCCGACCGCGTACCGGGCCGCCCGGACCACAGAGCGCCTCGACACCCTCGTCGCCGACGTGCGCGAGGCGGTCGGGCGCGGACTGCCCCCCGACCTGACCGCGTACCTGGTCGGCGAACGGCTCGCCCCGCACCTCGGCGCCGCCGATCTGCTCACCGACGAGCAGTGCGAGGGCGACCCCGAGCGGTACCGCCAGCACGTCCTGCACGCCGAGCAGGACGGCAGTTTCTCGATCGTGGCCCTGGTGTGGCTGCCGGGGCAGCGGACCTCCGTCCACGACCACGTCTCGTGGTGCGTCACCGGGGTGCACGAGGGCGAGGAGCACGAGCGGCGCTACCGCCTCGTGCCCGCCGCCGAGCCAGGCGGCACGGGCCGCCTCGTCGCCACGGAGGACGTCGTCAACCCGCTGGGCGCGGTCTGCGGCTTCGCGCCGCCCGGCGACATCCACCGGGTGTGGAACGCCTGCGGCACGCGCGCGATATCCCTCCACATCTACGGCGCCGACATAGCCCGCCTGGGCAGCAGCGTCCGCCGGGTGTACGACCTGCCGGCCGACCGGTAATGGCACTGCTCGGAGAACGCGCCAGGACCCGCACCGCGCCCCTCACCACGCGGGTCCGACGGCCGCACGGCAAGCTCCCCGGCCTGGCCCTGGCCGCCGCGGGCGTCGCCGTGGCCTGGGGCGTGCACCGGCTGGTGCCCGGTGTCCCGATGCTCACCGCCGCCGTGGTCCTCGGCATCGTGGCGGCCCACCTTCCGGGCTCCGCACGGCACTTCGTACGCGGTCCCGGCAAGGCGGGGCTGACGTTCGCGGCGAAGCGGCTGATGCGCGTCGGGATCGTGCTGCTCGGCCTGAAGCTGAGCCTGGACGACGTGCTCGGGCTCGGCTGGTCCTCGGTCGTGATGGTGCTCGGCGTGGTCGCCGTGACCTTCTTCGGCACCTGGTGGCTGGGCCGCCGCATGGGCCTGCGCGGCGACCAGCCGCTGCTCATCGCCACCGGCTACTCGATCTGCGGCGCGTCCGCGATCGGCGCGGTCAGCGAGGTCTCCGAGAGCGACGAGCGGGACACGGCGACATCGGTGGCCCTGGTGACGCTGTGCGGCACGCTCGCCATCGCCGTACTCCCGCTGCTCCAGCACCCGTTGGGCCTGACCGACGCGGAGTTCGGCCGCTGGGTCGGGGCGAGCGTGCACGACGTGGGGCAGGTCGTGGCGACCGCGCAGACGGCCGGTTCCGGGGCGCTCGGCGACGCGGTCCTGGTCAAGCTGATGCGGGTCGCGCTGCTCGCGCCGCTCGTCGCGGCCGTCGCCCTGTCGGTGCGGGCGAGGTCGCGCTCCCGCGCCGCCGCCCGGAGCGGGACGGCGACAGCAGGCACCCGGCGGCCGCCGCTCGTGCCGCTCTTCGTCGCGGGCTTCCTCGCCATGGTCGTCCTGCGCACTACCGGGCTGCTGCCCGGGCCGGCGCGATCGACGCCGCGCAGGTGGCACAGGAACTCCTGCTCGCCGCCGCCCTGTTCGGCCTCGGCAGCGCGGTGGACCTGCCGTCCCTGACCCGCACGGGCGGCCGGGTCGCGGCGCTCGGCCTGGTGGCGTGGGGTGTGATCGCCGGGATCTCGTACGTGGGTGTGGTGCTGACGTACTGACCTGCACCCCGCCCTCCTCCGCCGCCGGCCACCACGAGGAGGCGGCGGCCCGGCCGCTTCCCGGGCAACGCCGCGTCACCCTGTGTGAGACTGCGTGTACCCCGCACAGGCCGAGCAGACTCCGAGGAGTACGAGACGTGGACCCCCTCTTCCCAACCCTGTCCGCCCCGCACGCGCGGGATTCCGGTGAGGCCCTGCGGTTCGGCGACCGCGCCCTGAGCCACGGCGAACTCGCGGCGGCGTCGGGCGCGCTGGCGGCCCGGCTGAGCGGGGCGGACCGCGTCGCCGTCTGGGCCACGCCCTCCCTGGAGACCGCCGTCGCCGTGGTCGCCGCGCTGCGGGCGGGCGTGCCCGCCGTGCCGCTCAACCCGAAGTCGGGCGGCAGCGAACTGGCGCACATCGTGGCGGACGCGCACCGTCCCTCGTGCTGGCCGAGCCGGGCGTCGCGCTGCCGCAGGCGCTGGCCGGTCTGACGCGGCACGACGTCGACGTGGACGTGGACGTGGACGTACGGGGCTTCGAGGCGCCCCTTCCGGAAGCCGCGCCCCCGGAGCCGGACGACCCGGAAGCCCCCGCCCTGATCGTCTACACCTCCGGCACCACCGGCCCGCCCAAGGGCGCCGTCCTGCCCCGCCGCGCGATCGCCACCACGCTGGACGCCTTGGCGGACGCCTGGCAATGGACCGGCGACGACGTCTTCGTCACGCCCTGCCGCTGTTCCACGTGCACGGCCTGATCCTCGGCACGCTGGGCCCGCTGCGACGCGGCGGCAGCGTGCGCCACCTCGGCCGGTTCAGCACCGAGGGCGTGGCGCGCGAGCTGGGCGCCGGGGCGACCATGCTGTTCGGGGTGCCGACGATGTACCACCGGATCGCCGAAGCCCTGCCCGGCGAACCGGAGTTGGCGAAGGCACTGGCCGGGGCACGGCTGCTGGTGTCCGGTTCGGCCGCGCTGCCGGTGCACGACCACGAGCGGATCGCGGCGGCCACGGGGCGCCGCGTCATCGAGCGGTACGGCATGACGGAGACCCTCATGAACACCAGCATCCGCGCGGACGGCGAGCCGCGTGCGGGCGCGGTCGGCGTGCCGCTGCCGGGAGTCGACCTGCGGCTGGTCGACGAGGCGGGCGAGCCGCTCCCCGCGGACGGCCCGGAGGCGGTCGGGGAGATCCAGGTGCGCGGCCCGAACCTCTTCACCGGGTATCTGAACCGCCCCGACGCGACCGCCGCGGCCTTCGCGCCGGGCGGCTGGTTCCGCACGGGCGACATGGCGGTGCGCGACCCCGACGGCTATGTGCGGATCGTCGGCCGCAAGGCCACCGACCTGATCAAGAGCGGCGGCTACAAGATCGGCGCGGGTGAGATCGAGAACGCGCTCCTCGCCCACGCCGGGGTGCGGGAGGCCGCGGTCACCGGCGAGCCGGACCCCGACCTGGGCGAGCGGATCGTGGCGTGGGTGGTGCCCGCCGACGCCGACGCCCCGCCCACCGCTGCCGAGTTGGCGGACCACGTGGCGTCCTCGCTCGCCCCGCACAAGCGGCCCCGGGTCGTCCACTACCTCCAGGCCCTCCCCCGCAACGACATGGGCAAGATCATGAAGCGTGCCCTGGGGAAGGAGAACAAGGCCTGAAGCGGGGGGGGGCGGTGGTCACGTCACCCCCACCGCCCGGATGATCTCCTGCGTCACGGACCCGCCCCGGTCGTCACGGGCCGAGGCCGCAGCGACACGGACGCGGCGCCACCGGGGACCCGCAACTTCCCTCCCCAGGAGGCCTTCTCGCCGCCCTTGTCCAGGGCGACGGCCTGCCAGGTCTCGCCCTCGTCGTACGACACCGACAGCTCGCCGCGGCCAATGCGCCCGGTGTCCGCCGCCCCCTTGATGTACTCCGCGAAGATGCCGACGGGCACGGTCCGCCCGCCGCGTACGTCGCCCGAGAGGGACGTGTCGATGTCGAAGCCGAGGTTGAGCAGCGGGAGGCGGGTCTTCCGGTCCGCCGGGGTCTCCTTCGACCTGAAGGTCCACTCCGTGTGGCCCTTCGTGGCGAGGTGCCACCGCGCCGGGTCGAGGGTCGTGTCGGTGACGACCTTGTAGGTGCGTTCGGCGGGGTCCGCGTCCCACACATAGACCGCGGAGCCTTCACGCCGGTCGGCGCTGACCCCGTCGACGAAGACCTCGCTGACCTGCGTCATCGACGCCTCGTTCCACACGTCGCCGAAGCCGGTGTGGTCCGGGCCCGAGTCGCCCCAGCCGGGCACGTCGAACTCCAGGGTGCCGCCGCGGCGCGTCTGGCCCCGGCCGAGGCCGGTGCCGAGCCAGGGGTGCAGGACGGGCCTGAACCAGTTCAGGCCGGTCCGCGTGCCGCCCTCATAGGTGACGAGTCCGCCGCGCTCCTCCAGGGCACCGGGCCCGGTGGAGACGGACTCGTGCCACAGCTGCCCCCGGCCCGTGGACACGTACTCCGTCCGCTCGGCGGGCAGGGCGACCTTGTCCTGGAAGCCGATGCCGACCGGGAAGGTGCCGGTGACCGAGTAGCGGAACTCGCTGCCCCGCGCGGGTTTCACCGCGTGGAACTTCGTGTCCAGCACAGCGAGTTCACCCTTGCCCGGCCGGAAGGTCAGATCCTTCGGTACGGCCTTCTCGTGGCCCTCGGAGAGGTCGTAGACGTACGGCGTGTCGACCGTCCCGGTGCTCTCGGCCGTCCCGCCCGCCCGCGCCGCCGCGAGGAGCCGGGCTCCGTCGGCGGCGTCGACCGCGGCGATCTGGAGCGGCCGGTCGGCGTTGCCGTCCGTGCCGAACCAGGCGGTCAGGCGTCCGGGCCGGTCGTCCGTCACGACAGCGCGGGCGGCGCCCGCGTCCTGCGCGGCCTGCCCGAGCCGCTCGGCGGTGACCGCGCCCGTGCGGCGCACGACGACCGCCTTGCCGCGCACGTCCCGGCCCGCGTACGCGTCCGGGGTGCCGTCGCCCGCGTCCACCAGCGCCCACCTCTGCCGTCCCTCGGCGATGGTCCCGCCGGGCTGGGCGACGGCCTCGTGCAGCCCCTTCACCGCCACGCGGGGCTTGCCGAGACGCCACACCGTGCGGTACTCGAAGGTGCCGTCGGTGACCTCGGCGGTGGGGGCGGCGAAGACGCTGTCGTACTTCACGGGCACCTGGACGGCGCCTTGCAGCTCGGCGCCGCCCGCCTTCCTGTCGTACTCCATCAGCAGGTGCCGGGTCTCGGTGCGCCGGCCGACCTCGGCACTGACCTCGCGCAGCTTCCGTCCGTCGAGGGTGACCTCGCGGTCCCGGTCGAGGCCGATCTGCGGGTCGGCGAGGAAGCCGAGGCCGAGCGAGTCCGCGCCCCGGGCGCCGCGCACGTCGAGGAAGGACGACACGGCGTACGTCCCCGGCCGCAGGCGCAGCTTCACGGTGCCGGAGTCACCGACGGCGGCCGGAAGCGGGTCGACGCCCCCGGTGAGCCGCTGCACCACCAGGTCGGCCGGGGCGGGGGCGCCGGCACGGTCCTTGACGTGCACGGTGAGCGTGTACCGCTCCTCCTCCTTGACCAGGCCGAACGCCGTCCGCGCGACCGGCTCGCCGCCCGCGCTCGCGACGACGTGGCCGCTGGTGTTGCCGACGGGCGCCGCCGCCCCGTCGCCGGTGACGGTGTCGAGGCGGTGCCGTGGGCCGGGACGGTGAGGGTGGTGTCGGCGAGGCCGGCGACCCCGTCGATGGCGCCCCGCACACTCAGGCTCAACGTGACCGGCTCGGCGGCGGAGTTGGCGTACGTGAGCTTCCTCGTCACCGGTCTGTTGTCCTCGTACGGCCAGGCGTGGAAGCCGAGGTCGACACTGCCGGTCGCGGTGATCCGCGCGTCGACGGCGCCGGGCACGCTGACCCGCCCGGGCGCCCAACGCGTATACGGAGGCGTCGAGTTGCGCGGGCGGTGGACATCAGGCGTCCTTGAGCCGGGCGCCGCTCCAGCCGGGGTGCTTCTCGGCGAGCAGGGGCGGCCGCCCCCGCGACGTGCGGGGCCGCCATCGACGTACCGCTCATCTCCGTGTACGGGCCCTCGCCCCCCGTGAGCCGGGAGCGGGCCGCGAGGATGCCGACGCCCGGCGCCGACAGGTCCGGTTTGAGCGCGTGGTCGCCCGCGCGGGGCCCCCGGCTCGTGAAGTAGGCGGCCCGGTCGGCGGAGTCGACGGCGCCGACGGTGAGCGCGGAGTCGGCGGCGCCGGGCGAGCCGATGGAGGAGGGCGCGCCGGTGTTCCCCGCCGCGACGACGAAGAGGGCGCCGGTCTCCTTCGAGAGCGCGTCCAGGGCGGCGGCCATCGGGTCGGTGCCGTCGCTGGGCTCCTGCGAACCGAGGCTCATGGACACGATCTCGGCGCCGACGTCCTTGGCGGCCCACTCCATCCCCGCGATGACCGCCGACTCGCTGCCGAAGCCCTCGTCGCCGAGCACCTTGCCGACGGCGAGGGAGGCGCCGGGCGCGACCCCCTTCTCCTGGCCGCCTTCGGAGGCGCGCCGCTGCCGCCGACGGTCGACGCCACATGGGTGCCGTGGCCGTTGCGGTCGGCGACCTCCTCGCCGGGGACGAAGCTGCGGCTCTCGGTGACCCGGCCGTCGAGATCCGGGTGCCCGGCGTCGACGCCGGTGTCGAGGACGGCGACCGTCACGCCCTTCCCGGTGAGCCCGGCCTCCCAAGCCCTGGGTGTGCCTATCTGCGCGTTGCTCCGCGCCATGTCCGCCTCGACGCGGCCGTCGAGCCAGACCTTCTCGATGCCGGACG
Source organism: Streptomyces huasconensis (assembly GCA_004010275.1). Classification (GTDB taxonomy): domain Bacteria; phylum Actinomycetota; class Actinomycetes; order Streptomycetales; family Streptomycetaceae; genus Streptomyces; species Streptomyces huasconensis. Next base: position 425 of record RBWT01000001.1, on the reverse strand, counting down.
CGTCCTCGCGCAGGAGCGCACAGGGCGACGGGCCGCTCGGCGGTCACGGCGAGCCCGCCGACGCTCGGCAGGGCCCGCACCTCCTCGGCGCCGCGCGGCACGGGGCGGGCGGCGCCCCGGGCGTCCTTCTCGTACGTGACGATGAGCGGAAGCCGCGCCCGCCCTGCCGTGCCGCGGGCGGCGAAGCCCTGCCGGATCAGCTCACTGACGTCGAACAGCCGCTCGTCCAGCATCCCGGAGCGCAGATACGGCCGCGCCTCGTCCGGTACGACGGTGTCGCGTCCGCCCGCCACCTGCGTCCGCACGGCTCCGGTCGCCCCGGCCGGGCGGTCGACGGTGACGGTCCGTCTGCCGCCGGGCAGCGGGGCGACGGTGACCTTGTCGCCGGTGATGAGGGTGACGGTGGCCGGGGTGGTGGTGGCCGG
>RBWT01000019.1 GCA_004010275.1 Streptomyces huasconensis | reverse complement strand
CCGGCGCCAGCAACGGAGCGATCAACGCCCACGACTCATCCGTCAGTTCATGTCGACGCACCACGAACAGAGCAACGAGCGATCGACTTTCCAGACACGACCTAGCACCGGAGGAACGCCTGGCAGCCAGAAGCCCCACGGCAGTACACACACCAGGCAGGCAACAGCATCTGTTCGCCTGCGGGCGGATCAGCGCCGCGCGTGCCCCGCGAGGACGCGTCTCGCGGGGCACTCCAGCCCGCGTGCGGAGAACGTCAGCCGGTCTTCGGCGTGACGCGCATGCCGACGTACACGCACCGCGTGCCGTCGGAGAGGGTGGAGAAGACGACCGGCATGTGGGCCTCTCTGAACGCCGGACCGGCTCCCGCTCCTGCGAAGACCGTCTCACTGACCGGTATCAGTTCGATGTCGAGCGGTGGTGACATGTCCTTCATGCCGTCGACGAATTCGTACCGCAAGTGTCCGCCGCCGTGCTCCTTCTGGCTGACCGTCAGCAGCACGCCTGCCCGCTGATACGTGCCCACCAGCGGCGCCATGTCCACGACGGGCGGGTGCGCGGCCGGTGCGAAGTCGTCCGGCATGCGCACGTCGGCCAGCTCGGCGAGGAGTTCTCGCAACAGGTCCGCGTAGAGCATGCGGGCGCCGCCTCCGTTGGTCAGCAGCGCCACGGCGACACCCGCGTGCGGCACGATGCGCAGGTAGGACTGCTGGGCGACGGCCGAGCCGTCGTGGCCGTAGCCGGTGATGCCGTCCCAGTCGTACAGCGTCCAGCCAAGGCCCCAGCCGTCGGAGCTGACGGTCCACTTGTCCGGACAGTCGACCTCGCGGTGCTGCATCGCCGCGACCGATTCGGCCGACAGGATGCGGGTGCCGTCGGGGCCGGTGCCGCCGTCCAGATGCATCCGGGCGAACCGGACCGCGTCGCCCGCGGAGTAGATGACTCGGCCGTACGGCCCCGCCGAGCGCGGCATGAAGTCCCAGACCGGCGCCGGGTCGGGGTCGGCGCCCGGGTCACCCAGGTGCCCCATGGCCACACGGAACCGCAGCGCCTCCTCGGGCAGCGTCATGGTCTGCGCGAGGCCGAGCCGGTCCAACAACCGTTCCCGCAGGGCCTCGTCCCAGGTCTGCCCGGTCAGCACCTCGATGAGGCGCCCGAGGACGACGTACCCGAGGCTGCTGTACGAGATCGCCGTTCCGGGCGGGCAGTCGAGGGCGACGCCCTGGGCGGCCTCGACGTACTTGGCGAGGCAGTCGTCGCCGCGTCCGGAGTCGTAGGTGAAGTCACAGGTCAACCCGCTGGTGTGGCTCAGCAGTTGGCGTACCGTGATGGCTTTGGTGGCCTCCGCGTCCGGGGTGGCGAACTCCGGAACGAGGTCCGCGACGCACGCGTCGAGGTCCAGTACACCGGAGTCGACGAGCTGCATCACCACCGTGGCGGTGTAGACCTTGGCGATCGAGCCGCTCAGGAACACCGAGTCGGTCGTAGCCTCCACTCCGGTGCCGCGGTGCAGGACTCCACTGGCCAACTCGTGGATCTCGCCGCCCGTGAGTACGGCAAGAGTCGCACCCGGTACGCGATGAGTCTCGCGCAGCTCGTCGAAGCGTGCCTGCCAGCGGTCGAGCGAGAAGCCTTTCCCGCCCGAACCTGCGGTCCCCCAACCGCCCTTCGCCGTCCAGTTGCCCTCGGAATCCCAGCTGACATTGCTCGACAAGACGTCCTCCGCCGTGTTGCACATTCGGTCGAGACCGATCCTTGTCTGCCACTGGCAAGCGATCAACAGAGTTGTCGACAAAGCGGGAGCCGCGGGAGTCGGCGCCGGCGTATATGCGGGGGCTGATCGCTCCGTGGACGCGAACAGGCCGCCCCTCCGGGAAGGAAGGGCGGCCTGGAAGCGGGAAGCGTGCTGCGGGGTCACTTGCTCGGGCAGGTCTCCTGGGTCACCTTGCCGCCCGACTTGCCGGCGGTGGCCGGGTCCATCGACAGGCACAGGCCCGTCCAGTTGTTGACGAACTTGTAGGCCTGCTGTTCACCGTTCGAGGTGGTGACCTTGACCGGGACGATGTTCCACATCTGGCTGCCGGAGAACCAGCGGGTCTCGCAGTCCCACCAGAACATCTGGGTGCCGGAGCCGGGCGGGGTGCCGTTGTTGTAGGGCACGGTCAGGCACTTGCCGTTGCTCGCCTTGATCCAGAAGTGGCCCTTGTTGTCGAACGAGGAGGGCTTCTCGGCCCCCCACTGGTGGCTGCTGGGCGGGCTCGACTGGCACTCGCGCTGGGTGACCAGACCGCCGGACGTGGAGTCTTCGAACTCGGGGCCGCGCACCATGCAACGGCCGTACAGCGTGTTCACGTAGGTCTTGTCGCCCTTGACCTGCCAGACCATTCGGTTGCCGCTGCTGCGGGCATCGTCCTTGTTGTGGTCGATGATCGCGTTCACCAGGCCCCAGCCGGGAAAGTCCATCATGACGATGCCGACGCGGCCCTGGGTCTTGTTGAGGTACTTCATCAGGTGGTAGTTCACACCCGGGACCTCGGTGCTGACGCCACTCTGGACCTTCGTGTAACCGCCGGCGTAGTGACGCGGCGACCCCCCGCCGGGGACCTTGTTCGCAGACGTGTACGTCACATACAGGCCGGAGGTGGCGGACATGGCCTCGTCGACGTTCTTCTTGACGTAGTTCCACTTCTCCGTGATGTCCGAAGCCTGGTAGTGGTCCTCGTTGCGGTCGTTGAAGCCCGCGAGCCCGTAGTTCGAGTCCTCGACGCTGTCGAAGCTGCCCAGGACCAGCTTGCCGCGGACCTCCCCGAGCTTGGGGATCTCCGCCGGGCCGCTGCCCGTGATGGAGGGCGCCCAGAACAGGCCGGCGTATTCACTCTTCTTCGCGTAGGCGGCGAAGATGTTTTTGACGTCCTTCGGGGTCATCGAGCCCGGGTCGTGCTTGCACTCGTGCAGCGCGGCACCCGAGTAGGGGCACTCGGACTTCAGTCGCATCACGACCGTCTCGGTCGGATGCGCCTTGAGGAAGGACTGCGTCTTTTCCAGGACGTCGTCGAAGTTGGCGTTCTGGTAGAACGCGGCGTGGTGGATCGCGAAGTCCTGGCCGTCGTTGACGACGCGGACCCGGATGTCGAGGGCACGGATTCCGCGTTCGTACTGCGCCGCCAGCGTCTTCGCGCTGTCGCCGTAGTCCTCCTGCGTCTGTACGGCCGACCCGCCGTGGAGGGAGAGCGTGTCATGGGTACCGGGGATGGACATCGCCGACAGCCTGGTCTCGCTGGCGACGCCCGACATCCACTCGGCCCGGTCCGGCTGCCCGAGGTTTTCGAAGGCGTCCCTGTTGGTCGACCCGGCCGCCCCTGCAGCCGTGGGCGTCAGAAGTGCCGCGCCCAGCGCGACACTGACCGTCATCAAACCTGCCAGCGTGCGGGACCGTCTGCGCGATCCCGCGCCGGCGGCGCGGGGGGTGGGGCTGGGCATGGGACTCCTGTCAGAGCGGGGCGATATGTGCCCAGCTTCAGCCCTGCCGCTCACGTTTCTCTCATGTTTCGCTTACGTCCGTCTTAGCGGTCCTCACAACGACGTTATACGTGTCTGTGTGTGCTGAGGAAGTTCTCAGCGAATCCGTAGGCGGCGGAAGCCGTGCAACCCAGGCGGTGGTTGTCTCGCCGATGTATCGGACGATGCCCAGGCGATGCTGAGTGGGCGGATGCCATGCTGCCTCGGCGGGCGCCGGTACTTGTCATGGTCGTAGCCGCGGTCGGCAAGCAGGGCGTCCGGCCGCCGTCGCGGTCGGCGACGCTGCCGGCCACGGGCGGGACCTTGTCGAGCGGAGGCAGCCAGTTGGGCTGAGGCCGCTTATGGGTCTCTGCGGGCCGCCCGCGCTTGGGGGGAGCCGATCACCGCCCGGGACCAGTCCAGCTTCTTCGCCGACCGGAGCTTCTTCAACAGCAGCAGGTGCAGCTGCTCCCCCACCCCGGCCTTGTTCCATGCGGCCCCCCGCATTTACGCCGACGCCGACTCCCGCGGCTCCGACCGGCTGAACCGGTGCACGAACCACCCGTGCACCGCATCCAGTTCACTCGCCCACACACGCACATCAGCCCAGGACCCTGCCCATATCCGCAGCAACGACCGACCTAGCCGCCAGCAGCCAGCAGCCAGCAGCCAGCAGCCACGGTAGACACCGTCCCAGTACTAGTCCCTGCGGTACTGCGCAAGCGACCCCTTCGTCCCCTCGTCCTCGTACGAGCCGGCCTTGCCGCGGTCCACGTGGAACTTCGTCAGCGTCGTCACCGGAGAGTTCGGGTCGCGGCGGTCGCCGATGACGCGTATGTGGGTGGTGAAGCGCTCGGGCGTCACCTCGTATACGTCGTAGCCGTACCGGTTGCCCTCGAAGTACTTCAGGTGCGGGTTGGCCTTGCCCATGAGAGGGCCGTTGGCCGTGTTCCACTCGGGCGAGTACGCGCCGGAGGTCACCGAGTGCGCGGTGAACTCCGTGCCCACCAGGGGCGAGTCGGGCTGGTCGAAGTCGGTGCGGATGTCGTCGACGAACGCCGAGTGCCAGTCGCCGGTGATGACGACCAGGTCCTCCAGGCCGCTCTTGTGCACATGTCCCAGGACCTCCTTGCGCTCGGCGAGGAAGCCGTCCCACTGGTCGGTGAACATGTATGAGCCGCCCGGCCTCCCCCGCAGCTGGCTCAGCATGATCGAGTTGGCCCACACGTGCCAGGAGTCCGGGGCGCGGTCGACGGTGCGCTTGAGCCAGGCCTTCTGTTCGGCGCCGAGGATCGTGCCGTCGGGCAGGTTCTGCGCGGAGCGGTACGAGCGCAGGTCGAGGACGCTCAGTTCCAGCAGGTCGCCCCAGCGGCGTACGCGGTGGATCTCGGGGTCGGGCAGGGCCATGCCGCCGAAGGAGTCGCGGTGCGGCATGTGCTCGAACCACGCCTGGTAGGCAGCTGCGCGGCGGCGCATGAACGGGGCCCCTCCCCCGGTCCCGCTGTAGTCGTTGACGACCTCGTGGTCGTCCCAGGTAAGGAACCACGGGTGGGCGGCGTGTGCCTCGCGCAGCGACTTGTCGCCCTTGTACAGGGCGTGGCGCTTGCGGTAGTCGGCGAGTGTGAGGATCTCCGGCCCGTCGTGGTCGCGTACGTGTGTCTCCGGTACGCCGCCGACCTGACCGTGCTCGTAGATGTAGTCCCCGAGGTGTACGACGAAGTCCACGTTCTCGCGGGCGATGCCGCGGTGCGCGGCGTAGTAACCGTCGTGGAACGCCTGGCAGTTGGCGGCGGCGAAAGTGACCCTGGAGACGCGGCCGCGCGGCGCGGTCCTCGTACGGCCGACGCGGCTGGTCCTGCCGAGTGCCGTGAACGCGTACCAGTAGTGGCGGCCGGGCGCGAGGCCGCTCACCGGCACGTGCACGCTGTGGCCGAGTGTCGCGGACGCGGGGCGGTGCCGCGGGCGACGACGTGCCGCAGCCGGGCGTCCTTGGCGACCACCCAGACGACTCGACGACCTCGGGAAGTCTCTGCTCGGCGGCGAGGGGTTCGGGGGCGAGTCTGGTCCACAGGAGCACCGAGTGGGGCTGGGGGTCTCCGGAGGCCACACCAAGGGTGAACGGCGCCCGGTCGTACTCCGCGCCCAGGCGCTCGGCGGCCTCCCGGGCCTGCGCGGGGGTGAGGCCCGCGGCCAGCGGCCAGGCGAGGTTCAGCGCGCCGGCGGCCGCGGCGGCCTTCAGCAGATCACGGCGGTTGACGGTCATCGGTGGCCTCCGTGGGCGTCGAGGGTGAGGGAGAGGGCGTCCGCGTAGCCGTCGCTTGGAGGTGCCGCCGCCGCTGCGGGTGAAGACGAGGAGGAGCCGTGCCGAGCGGGCCGTGGGCGGTACGGCGGCCTCGGCGGTGCGTTCCAGCAGGCCGGTGCGGCCCTGCCGGTCCGCGGCGCCGACGGGGCCGAGCACGCTCAGGGCGACCGGCGTGCCCTGGGCGTCACGGAACTCCACGAGCGCCGTGCGCCGTCCTCCTGCCCGGCGTAGCCCCCGAGCCAGGCGGACAGGGTGTAGCGCACCCGTCCCGAGTCGACGGCCCGGCGCCCGGTGGGGCCGGTCCTGGGCAGGGAGATGTCCTGGACCAGGGCGGTACGCGCGCTGTTGCCGCCCGAGAAGAAGCGGCTGCCGCGCCGGGCGGGCCCGGGGTCCGACGCGGTCGGGTAGCCGCCGCCGAGGCTGTAGGCGACGAGCGCCGGGGCTCCCTGGGCGACCTGCCAGCCGCGGACCTCCGCGACGGGGTCGGCGGTGCCGCCCGCCCCGCTCTCCGCGTCGCCGTTGACGACCAGATTCACGCATGCCTCCTGTGATCGTTGGGGTGAGCGCGGTCAGCCCACCAGCCGCGTGTGAACCGGGAGAAGCGTTTCGGCGAATTCTGTTACGTACGCACTCGCGACGGCGGGCGGGCAGCCCTCCCGCCAGGGCTTCACACCCGGACTCGTCCGTCCTGGCCTCGCCGTGCGCCCAAGCCCCGCAGACGGCCTCCGACCCTCTTGCGCGCCGGCCACCTGCCCTGGCGGCGCCGCCAGTTGCCTCTTCTTGATCACGATTCCGCGCAATTCCCGACACCTGACAACCTCCGCGCTTCCGCGCACCTCCTTAAGGTCAACGGCTCTCGCTGACTGACCACCTGACCGGAGAGCCGAGGACAAGGAGGGGAACTGTGCGTACGCACAGATGGAGAAACGTCGCTCTCGCGACCGGTATAGCCGGGATGCTCGCGGCCACGGGAGCCACGGCCATGGCCGAAGCCGACACCCCGGACGCACCGGCCCACGTGCCCGATCTGCGCGCCGACGTGAACCGGGACGGCAGCATCGACGTGGAGGGTACGAGCGACTCGGCGGGCGAGAACACCTGGACGGCGCGGCGCGGCGCGATCGTGCTGCCGACTGTCGACGACGACGCGAAGCGCTGCCCGGTCAAGGACGCCCGCGGCAGGCCGCTGTCGGACAAGAAGCTGGCCCAGTGCAACGACGGGTCCGACACCAAGATCAACGGAACGCGTGACGCCGCCGACCTGGCCCGTCTGCGGACCGTGCCGCTGACCGGGACCCCGGCGGGCAGCCACGGCACCGTCAAGGCGATCGGCGCCGGTGCCCGCGCCGGGAAGGCCCGCCTGTTCATCAAGCGCGACGGCCGCTGGTCCCTGCTGCGGGCCACCGACCGGTTGTCGGCCGCGGAGCTGCGTACCGGCGTCGAGTTGGGCGTCGAGGCCACGGACGTGGTGCGCGACGCGCGGAAGTGGAACGGAGAGGTGAAGGTCCGGTTCACGGTGACCGGCGGCGACACGTCCCGCTCCGACGACGTCGTGCTGCGCACCGCGCCCGTTCTGACACACCATCACCTGCAGCGGGCCGAGGAGGTGCTCGTCACCAAGGTGAAGGGCGCCGGTTCCTACGGCCGTGACCAGCGCGCGTTCGTCAAGGAACTGGCCGCGCAGGTGAAGGACGCAGGCATCGGCAAACCGCTGACGACCTTCACCAAGTACGGCGACCCGTGGGCGCAGGACTTCGTCGAGCCGGCCTACGCGAGCGTCCCGGGTCCCGGCGGGAAGCAGCACACGATGCGGGTCATGATCCGGTCCGCGCAGCCCGACCGGGCGGCGGGCCGTGAGCTGTTCGAGAAGCTGCGCGGCCCGGACGTGGGCGTGGTGCAGGTCGGCAAGCCGACGGCGAACGAGGAGTGGACGCTCAACTCCATGGGCAACCTGGAGACCATTCCGCCGTACACGCTGAACGGCAAGAGCTACCCGGCAGGCCGCATCATCCAGGGCTACCGGGCGGACTCCGGGGCCAAGCCCGCCAAGTCGATGCGTACGTTCCTGTCCTCGCAGGGAGTGCAGGCGCCGCTGCTGCTCGACACGTCGTGGCTGTCGGTCGGGCATGTGGACGAGTTCGTGCAGTTCCTGCCTGCCGACACCGAGCGCGGCTGGCGCATCGGTGTCGCCGACCCGGCCGCGGGGGTGGAACTCCTGCGCAAGGCGAAGCGGGACGGGCACGGCGCCATGAAGATGTTCTCCGTCCCGCGCGGCAGCGACATCCCCGCCCCGAAGGAAACCATCGACCAGGTGCTCGCCAAGGCCTCGTTCCACACCGACAACAAGGTGGCGGCCGAACGCATCGAGGCCAACCTGGCCATCCTCAAGCGGGAGACCGGCGTCACCGACGCGGAGATCGTCAGGGTGCCCGGCCTGTACACGCGGGACTCCTACGAGAGCGAAGGCCTCAGCGGCAGCCGCAAGCTGCGCCGCATGGGCCCGCAGACCCTGGAGCAGTTCAGCCAGCTGCGTGGCGCCGACGAGGCGCGCGGCGGCCGGGGTTCCGCGGACGGTGCCAGGGGCGCCGCCGCCGTCCGGCCGAACAGCGCGTACGTCCCCGGCGCGGTCAACGGCGTCCTGCTGAGCCCGACCCGCTATCTGGCGCCCAAGCAGTGGGGTCCCGTCGTCGGCGGCAAGGACATCTTCACGGAGGCGGTGAACTCCGTGTACGCGAAGGCGGGGTTCACCACGGCCTACATCGACGACTGGTACACGTATCACCTCGGCATGGGTGAGGTGCACTGCGGCACCAACACGCTGCGGGACGCCCGGGCCCCGTGGTGGCCCACGGCGTAACACCTTCCGGCGGGGCCGGTGCACCGACATCGACATGGTTACCGGCCCCGCTCGCTCACGGCCCCAGCCGTACGGCTATGGGGCAGGTGTGTAGCCGCGGGTGCGGACGATGTCGTGGGTGAGCTGCGTGAAGGCGCGGGTGCAGCGCTGCGGTAGGCCCCTTCACGGTGCTGAAGGGTGACGGTGCGGGCCGGAAGGGGCGGATCGAGAGGGACAGGGGTCAGGTGGGGGTGGTCGTGGGTGATGGCGTCGGGCAGAACGGTGGCCAGGCCGGTGCGCTGGACGATCTCGGTGAGAGCCTGGATGGAGTTGGCCTCGACCGTGATACGTGGGGTGGCCCGGTGGCGGGTGAAGTACGCGTCGATGTGACCACGTGTGGCGAAGTCGCCGCTGAGCAGGGCCAGTTGCCGGTCGGCGAGTTCCCTTACCGGTAGCGGCGCGGCAGAGTCGGCGCCGGGCTGTCGGGTGCCGGTGACCAGTGTGAGCGTCTCGGTGAAGAGCGCGGTGGCCCCGATGCCGGGAAGGTGGGGGCCGGCGAAGGCGATGCCGAGGTCGAGGTCGTCGGCGAGGCAGGGCCGCTTCGATGCGGTCCTGCGTCGTCTCCATTAGGGAGAGGCTGATGCCGGGGTGGCGGGTGTGCAGCTCGGCGAGGAGTGGGCCGATCAGATAGGCGGTGAACGTCGGGGTGACGCCCAGACGCAGGTGGCCGCGGGAGAGATCTTGGACGTCGTGGACGGCGCGTTCCGCGGCGGCCAGGTCACGCAGTGCGCGCCGGGCATGGTCGGTGTAGACGACACCGGCGTCGGTGAGGCGCACCGTGCGGCCGGTGCGGTCCAGCAGCTGCACGCCCAGGGACCGCTCCAGCTGCTTGATCTGCTGGGAGAGCGTGGGCTGGGAGATGTGCAGCTCTTCGGCGGCGCGCGTGAAGCTGCCGTGTTCGGCGACGGCGAGCAAGTAACGCAGGTGACGTAGTTCGAGAGCAGCCATGGACCCGACTATAGATGGGGTCGATGACTTCCATGCTTAGCATCTCTTGGACACTATAGATCCAGGTCATGCAAGGTGGTTGCACCGGCCCAGACGGGTCGGCCACCACCCGAGGAGAGTGACCATGCAGGACCTCACCGAGGGCGTCGCCCGATTCCAGCGGGAAACCTTCCCGGCCAAGGCGAAGCTCTTCACGCGTCTGGCCTCACATCACACCCCCCACACCCTGTTCATCAGCTGCTCCGACGCCCGCGTCGTCCCCGAGCTGATCACCAGCGCCGAGCCGGGCGACCTGTTCGTCATCCGCACCGCCGGCAATCTCGTACCCGCCTACGCCCCCGGCGCCGACGGTGTCACGGCGAGCATCGAGTACGCCGTCGCCGCACTGGGTGTCAAGGACATCGTCGTCTGCGGTCACTCCGCGTGCGGCGCGATGACCGCCCTCGCCGAGGACCACGACCTCAGCGGTGCCCCGGCGGTCGCCGACTGGCTCCGGCTCGCCGCCGCCTCGGTCGCCCGTACCGCCGCAGCCGGCGGCGTTCCCGCACTGGTGCGACAGAACGTGCTCGCCCAGCTGACGAACCTGGCCACCCACCCCTCGGTCGCCAAGGCCCTGGCGGACGGGAAGGTGGCCTTGCACGGCTGGGTCTACGACATCCCCGCGGGCCGCGTCGACGACCTGACCGCCGCTCCCGCCGCGCCCGCGGCCTGACCCCTCCCCCACTCCAGCACTCGTACCTGAGTGACGTTCCCCCGAAAAAGGATGTATTGATCATGGTGCAGGCACAGTTCGAGCAGACCGCGCGTGAAGCCCTCGCCGCCGAGGCCGTCGCGGCGAAGACCCGCAAGAACCTTTCCTGGCAGCAGATCGCGGAGGCCTCGGGCCTGTCGGTGGCCTTCACCACCGCCGCTGTCCTCGGCCAGCACCCGCTGCCGGAGAGGTCCGCCCAGGCCGTCGCCGAGCTGCTGGGCCTGGACGACGACGCGGCGCTCCTTCTGCAGACCATCCCGGTGCGTGGCTCGATGCCGAACCGCATTCCCACCGACCCGACCATGTACCGCTTCTACGAGATGCTCCAGGTCTACGGCACCACCCTCAAGGCCCTGGTCCACGAGGAGTTCGGCGACGGCATCATCTCCGCGATCAACTTCAAGCTCGACGTGAAGAAGGTCGCCGACCCCGAGGGCGGCGAGCGCGCCGTCATCACGCTGGACGGCAAGTACTTGCCGACCAAGCCCTTCTGATTCGCGAAGCCGCCTGCCCTACCCCCCCCCCGGAGGACCTCCATGGACTTCGTCCAGCGCACCATCGACATCGCCCGCCAGAACGTCGCCGAGGGCGGCCGCCCGTTCGCGACCGTCATCGTCAAGGACGGCGAGATCCTCGCCGAGAGCCCGAACAAGGTCGCCCAGACCAGTGACCCCACCGCACACGCGGAGATCCTCGCCATCCGCGAGGCCTGCACCAAGCTGGGCACCGAGCACCTGACCGGCACCACCATCTACGTCCTCGCACACCCCTGCCCGATGTGCCTGGGCTCGCTGTACTACTGCTCGCCGGACGAGGTCGTCTTCCTCACCACCCGTGACGCCTACGAGCCGCACTACGTCGACGACCGCAAGTACTTCGAACTGAACACTTTCTACGACGAGTTCGCCAAGCCCTGGCAGGAACGCCGGATGCCGATGCGCCACGAGGAGCGCGAGGACGCCGTCGAGGTGTACCGCCTCTGGCAGGAGCGCAACGGCGGCGAGCGCCGCGTGGCGGGCACTCCCACCGCCGGGTGACCCAGGTGATCGCGGCCGGCGCCTGCGCGTCGGCTACGATCGCGCGGAGACGCTGATACGAGGCCGGCTCCCGCCGCGTGCTCTCGCGCGGCGGGGGCCGTTGCACGCATGGTGCGGATTCTCGACCGCTGAAACCGGGAGCTTCCGTCGCGTAATCCTGCGGCCTTCCGGCACAGCTGAGGACCAACTCGATCAGTTTGTCGGGGACTTCGGCCTCGTAGAAACCAGACGGCCGACGGCGCCCACCGTCGTCGCTCGCGCGGCAAGCCACGCCAAGAGGCGATGGAGGTCGTCGAATTCGTCGGGGTGTACTTCTTGCCGAGCGGTGAGCGCCCAGCCTCGGGCACTGCGGCAGAGGTCGCCGACCAGGGCCCCGCCGATGTGCTGGGCCGGCCCTCGCGAGGACAGCAGCGGATACTCCTCCGCATCCTCCGCTCCATCCGGCACGGCATCCTGGCCCTCGCCCAAGTGCCAGCGCAACAGGTCGAGATCAGCGGCGGAGAGGGAGTCGGGGAAGTCGAGAGCGAGCTGGAGTTCGTAAAGATCACTCATGCGGCAAGGCTACGTGTCGCCACTGACATGAAGGGCTCGACACCCGCCTCGACACCCCCCGTACGCCCGCCGCCGAGCCCCGTCCCGTGAACACCACATGTCGCTCGGATCACAGACGTTCCCCCACACTTCACTTGGCACCGGAACAGCAACCTCCGTATCCCGCTCGCGCACCGGTTCGTCGGAAAAAGTTGGCTTGCTCGTCCCTGCCCCTGCCCGGCCGGGCCCCTACGGTCCCTGTGACCAGTCGGCGACGCCCGTCAACTCATCGTTCGTTTCTCGGTGTAGGAGTATCTGTGGACCGTCGCAACTTCCTGCGTGGTGCGGTGTTCGGCACCTCTGCCGCCGTCTTCGGAGGCACGCTCATGCACGGCGCCGCCTACGCGGCCCCGGCTCAGAACGGCCCCGGCCCCTACGGCGGCCTGCTGGCCGCCGACAGCAACGGCATCATGTTGCCGTCCGGCTTCACCAGCCGTGTCATAGCCCGCTCGGGCCGGACGGTTTCCGGCACCTCGTACACGTGGCACGGAGCCCCTGACGGCGGCGCCTGTTTCGCCGACGGTACGGGCTGGATATACGTGTCCAACTCCGAGCTTGCCACGGGTGGCGGGGCGAGCGCCGTCAAGTTCAACTCCGCCGGCTCCGTCACGGGTGCCTACCGGGTCCTGGCCAACACCCGCAACAACTGCGCGGGCGGGGCCACCCCGTGGAACACCTGGCTGTCGTGCGAGGAAGTCAGCCGCGGCTACGTCTACGAGACCGACCCGTGGGGCACGAAGGCCGCCGTCCGCCGGGGCGCGATGGGCCAGTTCAAGCACGAGGCGGCCGCCGCCGACCCCGTGCGCAAGGCGATCTACCTGACCGAGGACGAGTCGGACGGCTGCTTCTACCGGTTCACCCCGACCACCTGGGGCGACCTGTCCTCCGGGACCCTCCAGGTACTCGTCGCAGGCAGCGGCACCTCCGGCTCCTTCACCTGGGCGAACGTGCCCGACCCGGACGGCTCTCCCACCTACACCCGCGATCAGGTGTCCGGCGCCAAGATCTTCAACGGCGGCGAGGGCTGCCACTACGCCTCCGACACCGTCTGGTTCACCACCAAGGGCGACAACCGCGTCTGGCGGCTCAACCTGCGCGACAGCACGTACGAACTCGCCTACGACGACAGCCTCGTCACCAACGGCAGCGCGCCCCTGACCGGTGTCGACAACGTCACCAGCAGCTCCTCGGGAGACCTGTTCGTCGCCGAGGACGGCGGCAACATGGAGATCTGCGTCATCACCCCCGCCGAGACCGTGGCCCCCTTCCTGCGCGTCACCGGCCAGTCCAGCTCCGAGATCACCGGCCCGGCCTTCTCCCCGGACGGCAAGCGGCTGTACTTCTCCAGCCAGCGCGGTACGTCCGGCAGCTCCTCCGGCGGCATCACCTACGAGGTCACCGGCCCCTTCCGCACCACCGCCTGAGCCGGCGCGCGCCCGGGTCAGCGGACGCGGCGGATACGGATCGGGCCACGGGCGTCCGCCGGGTCCACGGGCTGACCCCGCTGGGTGATCTCCACCTCGCCCGCGGTGACCAGTCGGCGGGCGGCGCGGCGGGCCGGCTCCATGAGGGCGCGCCAGCCGTCGCCGTCCCCTTCGTACACCGCCCGGGCGGCGTCGGAGGGGCAGATCGTCGCGGCGGGGTCGCGACGCGCCAGCAGCTCCAGGATGGCCCGTTCCAGGCGCCGGTCCGTCTGCCGTTCGCTGCCCGTCTCGTTCACCTCGTCCGCCCCATCTGTCTCGTATGTTCCACCTGCCACGTCTGTCAGGGTACGAGCACCGTCGGCCTCGCGCCGCCGGTGTTCCGTACCCTGGCGGCATGCGTATGCGTCCCACTCTGAGCTGGACCCCGGACGAGGATCTGCCACCGGGTACGACGGATCTGGAGCCGGTCGTCGAGATGCTGGGCGTCGGCGGGGTGCTGGTGCTCAGCGGGGCGGGCATCTCCACGGAGTCGGGCATTCCGGACTACCGGGGCGAGGGCGGAAGCCTGAGTCGGCACACCCCGATGACCTACCAGGAGTTCATTGCGGCCCCTGAGGCCCGGCGGCGGTACTGGGCGCGCAGTCACCTCGGCTGGCGCACCTTCGGCCGGGCCCGGCCCAATGCCGGGCACCGGGCCGTGGCGGCGTTCGCGCGGCACGCGCTGGTCGGCGGGGTGATCACCCAGAACGTCGACGGTCTGCACCAGGCCGCGGGCAGCGGGGAGGCCGTGGAACTCCACGGCAGCCTGGACCGGGTCGTCTGTCTGTCCTGCGGCGCCTTCAGCCCGCGCCGTGAGCTGGCCCGGCGGCTGGAGGAGGCCAATCCGGACTATGCGCCGGTGGCCGCCGGCATCAATCCGGACGGCGACGCCGACCTCACCGACGAACAGGTCGAGGACTTCCGCGTGCTGCCCTGCACGATCTGCGGCGGCATCCTCAAGCCGGACGTGGTGTTCTTCGGCGAGACGGTGTCGCCGCGCGGGTCGAGCGCTGCCGCGAAGCGGTCCGTGAGGCGGCTTCCCTCCTGGTCCTCGGCTCCTCGCTGACGGTGATGTCCGGGTTGCGGTTCGTCCGCCAGGCGGCCGAGTCCGGCAAGCCCGTGGTGATCGTCAACCGGGACGCCACCCGGGGCGACCGTTACGCCCTCACGCGGGTCGCGCTGCCGCTGGGCCCGGCGCTCACCTCCGTGGCCGACCGGCTGGGCGTCTCCGTCCCCGGTCCGGCCTGAAGAGCAGGGCGCTGAAGAGCGGGGCACGGCAGAGCAGGGCACGGCAGAGCAGGGCGCTCCGAGTCGTCGGCCGCGCCCTGCTCTCTGCCTGCGGGGGCGTTTCGGATCGGAGTCAGATGACGCCCTGCGCGGACATCGCGTCCGCCACCCGCTCGAACCCGGCGATGTTCGCACCCGTCACGTAGTCGCCGGGGGTGCCGTAGCGCTCGGCGGTCTCGTGGCAGGTGCGGTGGATGTCGTTCATGATGCGTGTCAGTTCCTCCTCGACGCGCTGCGCCGCCCACGACGTACGGGCGTGGTTCTGGGCCATCTCCAAGGCGCTGACCGCGACCGCCTGCCGGCGTTGGCGGCCTTGCCGGGCCCGAAGGAGACACCCGCCTGCCGGAAAAGGCGTACGGCCTCGGGGGTCGTCGGCATGTTGGCGCCCTCCGAGACCGCCTTCACGCCGTTGCGGATGAGAGTGGCGGCATCGTCGGCGTCCAGTTCGTTCTGGGTGGCGGACGGCAGCGCGATGTCGGCCGGTACCTCCCAGACGCGCCTGCCGGGCACGAAGCGGGCCGAGGAGCCGCGGCGTTGGGCGTAGGTGTCCACCCGGGCGCGTTCGACCTCCTTGACCTGCTTGAGGAGCTGCAGGTCGATGCCCTTCTCGTCGACCACGTAGCCGGAGGAGTCCGAGCAGGTCACGGCGTTGGCGCCCAGCGCGGCCAGCTTCTCGATGGTGTAGAGGGCGACGTTCCCGGAGCCGGAGACGACCGCCGTCCGGCCTTCGAGGGCCTCGCCGCGCTCGCGCAGCATCGCCGCCGTGAACAGGACGTTGCCGTACCCGGTCGCCTCCGGACGGATCAGCGAGCCGCCCCAGGTCTGGCCCTTGCCGGTGAGGACGCCCGCCTCCCAGCGGTTGGTGATGCGCCGGTACTGGCCGAAGAGGTAGCCGATCTCCCGGCCGCCGACGCCGATGTCACCCGCGGGAACGTCCGTGTGCTCGCCGATGTGCCGGTAAAGCTCCGTCATGAACGACTGGCAGAAGCGCATGACTTCCGCGTCGCTGCGGCCGCGCGGGTCGAAGTCGCTGCCGCCCTTGCCGCCGCCGATGCCGAGACCCGTCAGCGCGTTCTTGAAGATCTGCTCGAAGCCCAGGAACTTGATGACGCCGAGGTTCACCGACGGGTGGAAGCGCAGGCCGCCCTTGTACGGGCCGAGCGCGCTGTTGAACTCCACTCGAAAGCCGCGGTTGACCCGCACGTGGCCGTGGTCGTCCTGCCACGGCACCCGGAAGATGATCTGCCGCTCCGGTTCGCACAGTCGCTCGATCAATCCGGCTTCGGCGTACTCGGGGCGAGCCGCGATGACCGGTGCCAGTGTCTCCAGCACCTCGCGGGCGGCCTGGTGGAACTCCGGCTGGGCCGGGTTGCGGTGTTCGATCTCGGTGAGCAGCTGCGAGAGTGCCGGCTGCGCTGTCTTCGTGTCGGGTCGCGTGGTCAAAGGGGACCTCTCTGGCACGGCTGGCACCGGCGATCCGGTACGGGGCGCCGGTCGCCTCTGGTGCAGCCCAGGTGGGCGCTCGGCGCCGTTGCCGTGCGCGGGACGCTCAAGCCGCAAGTATGACGCGCATGTGAACACAGTGACCAGCCCTCAAGTCCAGCGAGCGCCCACTATGCGAGATCCGGTTTCCGCACGGCGACCCGGGCGGCCGGCTCGGCCATCTCCGGAGCCTACGAGCCGACGCACCTGGGGGCAGGGGCCGGACACGTTGCTCGTCCCGACCCGTGTCAGCGTCGCGCCACCTGGGCACGCAGTGCGTCGCGGTCCAGCTCAGCGCGGGTGCCAGGCTCTCGGGCGCGGGCCAGTCGTTGACGATGGCGAGCAGGGAAAGATAGTGGTCCCGGCGCGGATCGTTCATCTGGTCCAGCCGGTCCGCGAGGCGGATGCGGAGAACATCGGGGTTCTGCGGGGCCGCGTCGCCGAGGATGTGCGCGTAGTGGGCCGCGAGGGCCGTGATGACCGGTGCCACCTCGGGTGCGTCGGGCGCGATGCCCTCCGCGAGCGCCGGAGTGGCCTGTGCGCGGACCGCTTCGGCGAGGAGCCGGGGCAGGCCCAGGGAGTCGTCCGGAGTCCAATCGGCCGCCAGGTCCCGCGCACGCCGTGCAGCGTGGTGCGGAAGTCGGCGTTCCGCATCAGTTCGGCCAACTCGACCCACGCCTCTATCTGTTCCGGTTCCGGGTCGTCCGGCAGCAGCGGGGTCAGCGAGCAGGTGACCGCCGCGAAGGCGGGGTGCCGCCGCAGGCCACCGAACACCGAACCGAGGAAGTCGTCGGTCAGGTGCTGCCGCTCGGCCTCGGACAGGCCGGCCAGTCGGTGCATGGCATCCATCTCCTGGGGGGTGGAGTCGCGCCTGGCCACGGCCGTGAGCACCGCGCGGCGCTGCCGCAGAATGCGGATCTGTACGTCCAGGGCCTCGGCGTGCGTCGCCGCGACGCGCGCCAGGGAGGCCTCTTGGGCCACGACCTGGCGGACCGCGTCCAGGCCGATGCCCAACTCGCGCAACGTGCGCACGAGTTCGAGGCGGGCGGCGGCGTCGGAACCGTACAGGCGGTAGCCGGCCGCGGTGCGTTCGGTCGGTGGCACGATTCCCGTGTCGGAGTAGAACCGGATGGCCTTCACCGTCAGTCCCGTCCGCCGGGCCAGATCACCGATGGAATAGAGCGTCGTCTCGCCGTTCATGCCCCTAGCCTCACCTCTCCCCCGACAGGAGACTCAAGTCCCTGGGAGGGCACGGGTGCGGACCCGCGCTTCAGGTCTCTCCCTCACCGGCCCTGCGCCGAGCACGGTGCTGCCGGACGAGAAGGATGACGTACGCGGCGAGGGCGGCGGTGAACAGGGCCGCGGCCACGGTGTGCGCCGTGAACCACACAGGGCCCGAGAGATGCCAGATGGCGTCGATGAGATTCAGCAGGACCGCCAATGAGAACGTGACCTTCAGCCGGTTCTTCGCTCTGATCCTCGCTGCGGCGATCTCGGAGGTGGGCATCGCGCGGCGATCCGTTCGACACATCGGTCGAGTATGACCGGCCCCGCCCCGGCGGTCAGCGGTGCGGACCGGTCGTTGTGGCCATCGATCCTTCGCTGTACCGGACCGCTCGGCGGACCGATTCGGCGGAGGCGGCCAGCAGCGGCATGCGAACGGCCGGGCTGGGGATGCGGTTCTGGGCGTGCAGGACTCCCTTGATCACCGTCGGGTTCGGTTCGGCGAAGAGGGCGGTGGACAGCCGGGCCAGCTCGGCTCCGAGGCTGCGGGCGGGTGAGGCGGAGCCGCGGCGCCACAGCGCGATCATCTCGGCGAAGTCGGCGGTGCGCACATGGGCCGACGCGACGATTCCGCCGTGGGCGCCCGCCGCGACGAGCGGCGAGAGGACGACGTCATCACCGCCGAGCAGGGCGAAGCCCGGCGGGGGCGAGCCGAGCAACGCCATGGTGGTCGCGTCGATCGCGCCGGTCGCGTGCTTGATGCCGACGACCTGCGGCAGGCGGCCCAGGGCGGCGATGGTGTCGGCACCGAGGGTCTGCCCGGTGCGATAAGGGATGTCGTACACGATGAGAGGGAGGCCGCCGTGCTCGGAGAGCGCGGTGAAATGCGCCAGGGTCCCGGCTTCTCCGGGGCGGATGTACGGCGGCGCGGGAACCAGCGCGGCGGCGACATCACCCCGGGCCGCCAGTTCTCTCAGCGCGGTGATGGCGGCGGCGGTGTCGTTGGTGCCGACCCCGACGATGAGCGGTGCCCCGTGGGCCCGGCAGGCGGAAGCGCAGACGCGTACCACCGTCTCGCGCTCCTCCGCGCTCAACGTGGCGGTCTCGGCGGTCGTACCGAGGGCTACAAGGCCGGAGGCGCCGGCCGACAGCGTCTCGTCGGCGAGCCGGGCCAGCGCGTCGGGAGCCAGGCGCAGGTCGTCGGTGAACGGGGTCACCAGGGGGACGTACAGGCCGTTGAAGATCGGTTCGGGGTTCATGGTCCCACCCTGGCCCACTCCACCCGGTAGTTCCATTTCAGATTTCTGCCTTCACACCTAAGCTGAACTTATGCTTGATGTCCGTCGTCTTCATCTGCTCCGCGAACTGGACCGGCGGGGCACCATCGCCGCCGTGGCCGAAGCGCTGACCTTCACCGCGTCCGCCGTCTCCCAGCAGCTCGGGGTGCTGGAGAGGGAGGCGGGCGTGCCCCTGCTGGAACGCAGCGGCAGGCGCGTGATCCTCACGCCCGCGGGCCGCTCCCTCGTGGCGCACGCCGACGCGGTGCTGAACCGCCTCGAACAGGCGGCGGCCGAGCTGGCCGGTGCGCGGGACGGCATCGGCGGACCGCTGCGGATCGGGACGTTCCCCTCCGGCGGCCACACCATCGTTCCCGCCGCGCTGGCCGAACTGGCGCGTCGGCACCCGGCGTTGGAACCGACGGTGCGGGAGATCGAGTCCGCGCGGGTCTCCGACGGTCTGCGGGCCGGTGAGCTGGACGTGGCCCTTGTCCATGACTACGACTTCGTGCCCGCGACCCCGGATACGACCGTGGACGAGGTGCCCCTGCTCGAAGAGCCGATGTACCTCGTCTCCCCTGCCGGGGGCGAGGCCATGAGCGCAGGCGAGGCCGAGGCCCTGCGTACAGGCGGGGCCGAGGCTTTGCGTACAGGCGGTGCCGAGGCTTTGCGTACAGGCGAGGCGGCCGCGAAGTCCGGCTCGGGGGACACGCTGGCGGCGCTGCTCGGGCCCTGCGCCGAGGTTCCGTGGATCACCGCGCGGGACGGCACGACGGGTCATGCGATGGCCGTACGCGCCTGCCAGGCCGCCGGGTTCCAGCCCAGAATCCGCCACCAGGTCAACGACTTCCGTACCGTGCTGGCTCTGGTCGCCGCCGGACAAGGGGCCGGGTTCGTGCCGGAGATGGCCGCCGTGCCGAGCCCCGCGGGTGTCATGCTGACGAAGCTGCCGTTGTTCCGTCGTTCGAAGGTGGCGTTCCGCGCGGGCGGTGGCGCCCATCCGGCGATCGCCGCTTTCGTGGCGGCGGCGACCACGGCGGTCGACGTCATGGCGGGTTCAGGAGGTCGGGTGAGAAACCCTGCGTGAACCGGCCGACCTCCGGGAACGTGTGTGCCGGGGCCGCAACATCCGTGCCCAGCTGTTGACGTCCGAACGAGAAGGCGATTATCCGCGATGGCCGATGACGCATACCTGTTCCTCCTTCCTGACCGGCACCCTCGACTGGGAGCGGCCCTCGCTTCCGTTGGCGCCCCGGAACTCACGGAAACCCCTGCCGTGCACGGCTGGCTGCAGGCCCACAACGTCTCCGCCTCCTCTGAGCAGGTCAGGATTCTGCCCGCCGAGGCGGAGTCGCTCATCCCTGCGGACGCCGAGCGGTTGCCGGTGCCGTTGAGCGAGGAGGAAGCGCTGAAGGTGCAGCAGGAGTGCGCGCCTCAGGCCGTCACGGACATGGAGAGCGAACTGCTCGACTTCCGGGAGACGACCCAGGACTGGGAGGCTCTCGTGCACCGGGCCCTGACGGCGGGGATCGCCCCGCAGCGCATCGCCCAGCTCACCGGCCTCGACCCGCAGGAGATCGGCCGCCTGACGGCATGACCGGCTGACCGGTTGACGGGTTGACCAGCTGCCGGTTGACCGGCTTCGGTGCGGGTCGCCCGACCGGCTTCGGTGCGGGTGGTTCCGGCCTGTGGTGCGAACGCGAGGCGAAGGGCACTCGGCAGCCGCCCTTCGCCTCCAAACCCTCCAAAACCGAAAACGCCACTCACGAGCGTGTGGCGGTTCCGCACCCCGCTTCGCCGGCCTTCCGCTCGCGCGCGTCCATCGACGTGCTGCGGTCGTACGGGTCGACCTCAGGGCCCTTGCCCGAGTCGGCGGCAGTGCCATCCGCGTCGAACTGGGGGTTGAAGTATCCGGTGACGGCGCCGCAGCCGCCGTTGGTGTAGTCGACCTTGTACGAGGCAAGGGAGAACGTCCCCGGCTCGATGGCCACCTTTGCCGGGTCGTCCCAGCTCATCACGATCTCGCGGCGCGCGATCGTACGGGTGACGTCCTCGCTGCCCGCCTCCGCGCGTACGACGGGGTAGACGAAGGTGACATCGGCGGTCACCTCGACCGCGCCGCGTTTACCTTCCCGGAACGTGAGCCGTCCGCGCGTCTTGACCACATCTCCGGTCAGCCGCGCCTTCGACTTCTCGAAACGGCTGAACAGCAGCAGCGGATCGTTCTTCCGGCTGGGTGCGCGGAACGTGGCGGCCAGGTAGCCCTGGACGTCCTCCTGTTGCGGATTGATCAACGCGATCGCCTTGTCGGGCCGCTCCCCACGCAACACTCCGGGGTCCAGACTGGACGCGGCGAGAAAGTCCCGGGACCGGTCAAGGGCCTGCTCGACCTGCGTACGGCTCATCCATCCGGTCGCTCGCGCGGCCGGCAGATAGATTCCGTCCACGCCGTCACGCCACCGTGCGGCGGGCGATCCCCTGAACGGCTCGTCCAGCGTGGGCCGTTGGGCTGCCGACATCGCCGGAGCCTGCCTCGGGCGCTCCGACTCGGCAGGGAGCGACGTGCCCCCGCCGCCCCCGTCGCCGCCGAACCACCCTGTCACCATTCCCGGATTCAACGCCACCACCAGAAGCCCGACCGCGACCAGCAGACCGACCACGTACCGCGCCTTGCCCCGTCGCCGCTGGGCCGGTCGGTACGTACGCCACCCCTCCGGCCGATCCGGCTCGTCCCGCAACCGCCGCGCCACGAACCGGGCCCGCGCCGAAGGTTCCTTGGGGGCGCCCTCAGTTCCGGCCTCGGCCTCCTTCAGAAAGCGCTCCCACTCCTCGTCCGATATGGACCCACCCTTGCCCACGCCGCGTCCCCGCCCCTTCTCATGCGTCTGGTCCCTCCCGGGTCCCAAACCGTCGTCACTGCATCATCACACAGCTCAACCGCACGCTTGTGCGGGTCATATGGGCGGGCAGAGGCATGGACGGCAACCGGAGTGACCCGGCCATGTCAGCCAGCGGTCGCGGCGGCGAACGAACGTGTCAGGACTGGGTGTCCAGCCACTCCTGGAAGGTGGGACCGGCGAGCTTGGCGTGCGGGCCGGGAAGGAACCCGCCCGTCGCCGCGATCTCGGCGTCGGGCATGCAGGAGCCGTCGACCTCGACGACCTTGACGCCCCGGCGGGCCCCGAGGAGTCTGGCCGCGTCGGCCATGGTCTCCCTGCGCGGCCCGGCGACCTCGGGGATCGGCGTTCCGGGGCCGGCCGGGCGGGTGCGTCGGGGTCGGTGGCCAGGTCGACCAGCGTTTCGGCCACGGTGCGGCACGCCACGAGTTGGGTGGGCAGCGCCGGGACATAGGCGGTGTCGCCGTGCCGCCAGTCCAGGAGCTGCCCGACGAACTCGTGGAACTGCGCGGCGCGCAGAATGCGGGCGGGCAGCGGGCCGGACAGGTGGGCCTCTTCGTGCGCCTGCTGGGCCGCGACGAATCCGGCGGTGGCCTTGTCCGCGCCGATGATGGACACGGCGACGATCCGGTCGACTCCCGCCTGTCGGCCGACCTCGTGCAGGTTGCGGGTGGCGGTGCGGAAGAACTCCGTGGCGGCCTCTTGGTCGGAGGCGTGCCATGACGCGACGTCAAGGATGACGTCGACCCCGGTGAGCGCCTCGGCCAGGCCGTCTCTGGTGACGATGTCCACGCCCGTGGCCCGGGACACCGGCACAACCTCGTGCCCTCGTTCCGCGAGGACGTCCACCACGTGACGCCCCAGCCGCCCGGTCGCTCCTGCCACCGCGAATTTATGGGTGCTCATGCTCACGTTCATGTTCCGTACCTTTCCTAGGCTTCTACACCCGTTACAAGTGCTATAGGTGGTTCGTTCCTTCTGCGCCCTGACGACCACGAGACGCCGCCGCCCCGCCCCCCGTAACAGCCATCCGCGTGTGACACAGGCCACTGAGCGAAGGTGTTACGGAGCGGAGAGGACCGGCGTCTAGTGCGTGGAACAGGGCCGGGAAGGAACAGGCAGGAGCCGGGTATGAGCGAGCGCAGCGAACGAACCACGGGCACAGCCGAACCCCTTGCCCCTGCCGCCCGGGAGCAGGCGGTCGACCCCGCCACCGAGGTGTTCGTCGCCCACCGCAATCTGCTGTTCACCGTCGCCTACGAGATGCTCGGTTCGGCCGCCGACGCCGAAGACGTCCTCCAGGAGACCTGGTTGCGATGGGCGGGCGTCGATCCGACCACCGTGCGGGAGAAACGTGCCTACCTGGTGCGGATCGTCACCCGGCAGGCACTGGACCGGATGCGTGCGCTCGGCCGGCGCAAGGAGTCCTACGTCGGACCATGGCTGCCCGAACCGTTGCTGACCGCGCCGGACGTGGCCGAGGACGTCGAACTCGCCGACAGCATCTCGATGGCGATGCTGCTGGTGATGGAGACACTCGCACCGGTCGAACGGGCGGTGTTCGTGCTGCGCGAGGTGTTCGACCTCGGGTACGACGAGATCGCCGAAGCCGTCGGCAGGAGCCCGGCCGCGGTCCGTCAGCTCGCCTACCGGGCACGGGCACACGTCGCCGCCCGCCGACCACGCGGCGCCGTCTCCCCCGCCCAGACCCGGGCCGCGCTCCAGGCCTTTCAACGAGCTGTCGAAACCGGCGAGTTGCAGGGCCTGGTCGACATCCTCGCGCCGGACGTCGTCGCTCTCAGCGACGGCGGCGGAGTCAGACACGCCCTGCTGCGGCCCATCGTGGGCGCGGACAAGGTGGCCCGCCTGCTGGCGGGCGGCTGGTGGCAGCGTGAGGCCGCAAGGTCCGTCGAGCCGGTGCAGATCAACGGCGGTCCCGGACTGCTCGTCCGCGTCGACGGTGAGGTCGACGGCGTCGTGGCCGTGCGGGTCGAGAACGGTTACGTCACCGGGGCCTACCACGTCCGGAACCCCGAGAAGCTGGCACGTGTGGCGCGGGAGACCGCCGTCAGCCGCTGACTCCGCTCCTCGACCGGTGGCTTCACCGGGTTTCGCCGCCCGCGTGACCTCACCTCCGGCCCCGCGTAGAAGCATTCGACCCCGGCGCCTAGGTTGCGGCTGCCGGCAGGAGCGCTGAGGAGTCGGGTTCCAGTCCCGTGGCGAAGCCTCCGAGGACGGTGAGCCGGTCCAGGTCGACGACGGCGATCCGGTTGGCGCCCAGCAGGGATACGTAGGCCAGGGGCCGGGCCGGGTGCAGTGACACGGCGGCGGGGGTTCCGTCGAGTTTCAGGGAGCGGATGCGGCGCAGGTCGGTGCTCCAGACGGTGAGGGTGTTGCCGGCGATGTCCGTCACCAGCAGCCGTTCGTCGTCGAGGGTGTAGACGCGCAGGGGGTCTCCGCCCACGTCGCGGCGCCGCCGGATCTTCAGGGTGCGGGCGTCCAGGGCCACCAGCGAGGAACTCTTGCGCGCTCCGACGAACAGCGTCTTCTCGTCCCGGCTCAGGCAGCTGCTCTCGGGCAGCTGCCCCGGAGTCGCCAGGAGCCGTGGGGCGGAGGCGTCGTGGGGGCGTACGAGGCTGACCGTGTGGGACAGGAGTCCGGTGACGTAGGCGCGTTCGCCGTCGCGGCTAAGTGTGAACAGGTGGGTCTTCACGCCGTGCGTGGGCACCGCTCTGGCCGGTCCTTGGTCGGTCGCCGGGTCGTCGAAACCGAGCAGTACGGCCTTCTCCTCGCTCAGGGCGTACAGCCGGTCGTGTCGGTCCATGCCCATGCCGTGGACACGGTTGAACGGCCGGGTGTCGATGGTCCGGGCGAGGGAGCGCTCGGCCAGGTCGATGACGAAGACCGCGGCGCCGCCTTCACCGACGGTGGAGGACATGCGTACGCCGTAGTGCCCCCATAGGCGAACCGCCGGCGCGAGTCGACGACCATCTCGTGCGGGTGGTCGGGCAGGGGCACGGTCCGCAGACGCTGTCCCGACGTGGTGTCGTAGAAGCTGACCGCGTGGCCGCTCTTCTCCACCACCACCAGGACGTCGGCATGTGCCGGCCGCGGAGCACCCGCGGCGGCCGCCGTGTCCGCCGCACCGGCGGCGGGCGTGGTCAGGCCGCCCGCCAGGGTTCCCGTACCAACCGCCTTGATCACCGTTCGACGCGTCACCACAGCCCCACACCTCGGTTTCTCGACAGTTCGCCGTCGCGCCTGCACCACCATGCCTCCTGCCCCTCGCCTCGAAGTGCGGTGGAGCGGGCCGGGTGAAAAGAATAGGGAGGGCGGGGCCGGCGTCGACAGGAGATGAGGAGCAGCGTGGAGATCGGTTACAAGCTGGCCGCCGAGGCGTTCGGGCCGGCGGAGCTGGTGAGGCAGGCGGTTCTCGCCGAGGAGGCGGGCTTCGACTTCGTCGAGATCAGCGACCACTACCACCCCTGGCTCGACAACCAGGGCCATTCGCCCTTCGCGTGGACGGTGCTGGGCAGCATCGCGGCCAAGACCTCCCGGATCGGGTTGGCGACCGGCGTGACGTGCCCGACCGTGCGCTACCACCCCGCGATCATCGCTCAGGCGGCCGCGACGCTCGCCCTGGTGTCGGACGGCCGGTTCGTGCTCGGTGTCGGCTCGGGCGAGCGGCTGAACGAGCACGTGGTCGGCCAGGGCTTCCCGGACTCGGTGCGCGTCCGGCACGAGATGTTCAGGGAGTCGCTGGAGATCATCCGGCTGCTGTGGAGCGGTGGGTACCGGTCCTACGACGGCACGTACCTGCGGCTGGAGGACGCCCGGGTGTTCGACCTGCCCGAGGAGTTGCCCCTGATCGCGGTGGCCGCCAGCGGCGAGGCGTCCACACGGATCGCCGCCGAGCTGGGCGACGGGCTGTTCGCGACCGAGGACAAGCCGGAGATCGTCCGGCACTACCGCGACGCCGGGGGCAACGGCCCGCGCTACGCGGAGGTGCCGATGGCCTGGGCACCCGATGAGCACACGGCGGCGAGGGCCGCGCTGGACACCTCCCGGTGGGCCGTGACCGGCTGGAAGGTCATGAGCGAGCTGCCCAATCCGGTCAACTTCGACGCCGCGACGACGACCGTGCGCGAGGAGGACATCCTGGAGAAGTTCGCCTGCGGCACAGAGCCCTCCCGGTATCTGGAGGTGGCGCAGAAGTTCGTCGACGCCGGCTTCGACAGGCTGGTCATGCAGAACGCGGGGCCCGATCCGGACGGCTTCATCGACTTCTACAAGCGCTCGCTCGACGGCCCCATGCGGCAGCTGAAGCCGGACAGCACGGAGAGCTGAGCCCCGTTGCTGGGTCTCGCCGGCGCACGGGGTCGCGGGGGCGCCTCTCGGCGCGCCGCACGCATGCGGTACGAAGTCTTCTGTGAACGAACAGATTCAGCCCGCGACCGTTCGTGTGTTCATCGCCCTGGCCCCACCGGACGAGGCGAAGCAGGAACTGGCGCGGGCGCTCGGGCCCGCCTGGGACGACCATCCGCGGATGCGGTGGAACCGCATCGAGGACTGGCACATCACCCTGGCGTTCCTGGGCGAGGTCCCCAGGGCGGTCGTGCCGTCGCTGTGCCCGCCGCTCGCGGACCTCGCGGCGGCGCGCCGTCCGCTCACCCTGTCGCTGCGCGGTGGCGGGCACTTCGACGAGCGGGTGCTGTGGAGCGGGATCGACGGTGACGTCGAGGGGCTGCGCCTGCTGGCCGCCGACGTGCGTGCCGTGGTGAAGGGGTGCGGGGTCGGGCTCATGGAGCGGGAGTTGCGTCCGCATCTGACATTGGCCCGGGCTCGCCGGGACACTCCGTCGTGTGCGGTAAGGGCGGCCGAGGGGCTCGCCGGGTTCACCGGCCGCCCGTGGCGTGCGGAGCGGCTGCATCTGGTCGCCAGCAACTTCGGCCGCGGGCCGGGGCCCATCCGCTACCGCGACGTCGACGCCTGGCGGTTCGGCGACGGCGCCGGGCGTTCTGCCGACTAGCGCGCCCGCCCGCTTTGGGCGATTGCCGCGCGCGATCGCGCTGGGTCCGCGCCGAGTGCGTCTCGGTGACGCGGCGGCGTACGGAGAAAGCCGGCTTTCGGTACTGACCATGGGGCAGTGGGGGCGGGAGAGTTGAGTTACGAGCTGAGGGCAGTGATCGCAAGGAGCGCTCTGCTGGCCGCGGTGACCCGGGATATGGAGGCCGCTCGCGTTGTCGGTCTGCGGCAAGGTCTGGCGCTGCTGCCCATGTCTGCTGCCTTGTCGGAGGCGGTCACCGGTGCCGCCCAGGCTCGTCGTGCCGACTTCTGGAACCTTCCGGCCGGCTTCGACCGCGTACTGGCCGAGTGGTCGGAAGAAGGCCCCGTCGCCTATGTCGAGTCGGAGTACTTCGGTGGCGTAGGCGAAGAGAACGTGGCGGTCTGGCGCAGCGGGCACCTCACTCTGGGACCGCTTCACCTCCTGGAGGGTGAGCTGATGCCGCCCGAAGGCACCCCGGTCTGCCGGGCCTTGCGTGCACTCGGCGCCGTCGCCGGTGCGCGGGGCGATGAGTTCACGAGCGTAGGCCTTGGCGAGCGCCGGTGGACCGAGAAGTGGCTGACATGACGGCCTGAACGTTGCGGCCGCCCCGCTCCGAGTCGATCTGCCCTGCCTAGCCCGCGTCCCCCGCAGGCAGCGTTTGTCCCCAAACCCTCGCGGAATTGTCCGTGATCGGTAACGGACGGAGCCCTCGGCCACCCCACCTCGTCCTGCCATGTGGTCGCAAGGTGACCGGGGATCAGCGAGGGAATGCGCGAAAGGGGCGGACATGGCACGGCACGGTGGCGGGCGGAGCTGGTACGGCAAGGTCATCGGGGCGGCGCTGGGGGTGACGGTGCTCGCCACCGGTGCCTCGGTGTGGACCGCACAGGCCGGTCCGGAGAGCGACTCCCCGTCGAAGGCGACCGCGTCGGCCAAGCCGGGCGGTGATGTCGAGCCGGTCGCGGCGACCATCGCGCACGCCTCGGAGGAGGGGAAGCGGGGCGTCAACATCACCATCGACGACGGCCCCGACCCCGTATGGACTCCCCAAGTGCTCGACGTGCTGCGGGAGTACGGGGTGAAGGCCACGTTCTGCATGGTGGGGACGCAGGCGCAGGCCCACCCCGACCTGGTGAAGAAGGTGGTAGCGGCCGGGCACCGGCTGTGCGACCACTCGGTGTCGCACAACACCGCCATGGACAAGGACACCGAGGCCTACCAGTCCCGGCAGATACTCGACGCCGAACGCATGATCACCAAGGCGTCCGGGGGTGTGCGACCCATGTACTACCGGGCGCCCGGCGGTGCCTTCACCCCGCACAGCCGCAAGCTCGCCGCCTCCCGCGGCATGCGCCCGCTGGGCTGGAACGTGGACACCAAGGACTTCGAGCGTCCGGGTACGGACGCCATCGTCGCCACCGTCGAGCGGGAGCTGCCCAACGGGCCGACGCTCCTCTTCCACGACGCGGGCGGCGACCGCACCCAGACCGTCGAGGCCCTGCGCCGGCTCCTGCCCCGGCTCAAGGAGCAGGGCTACTCCTTCGGCTTCCCGGTGCACTAAGGCACGCGCTGAGCCCCGGCCTTGGTCGGCCTCCGCGAGCCCCGCGAGTTCCGTCCTCGCCCGACGGCATCCATCACACGCGGGGGCCGAGGCACAGCAGCACGACCCGACGCCGGGTTGAGTATGCCTACTCATCACGGCCTCACGAGCTACTCAACTCACACCAGCACCTCGCGCCCACCCCACATGCCCGAAACCCGAGAGCCCGCGGATACATACGTGTCAGCGGGCCGTCAGCACGAGCTGCGACGATCCGGTCCGGTTCGTCCGACGACCAGGGGTGGTCACCATGCGCAGTGGCAGTGTCCGTACACGCCGATGGCCGCTCGTGTGGCTCATTGTCGCGGCGCTGTCCGTCGTGGCCGCCCTGCTGGCACCGCCGAGGGCCGCGACGGCCGCGCCCGCGGAGGCCGATGCACCGGTCAACCTCCTCAACGTCCACAGCGGCAGGTGCATGGAGGTCGAGAACTCCTCCAGCGCCGACGGGGCGAGGGTCCGGCAGTGGGATTGCGACGGCCAGCCCGGCGCACGCTGGCTGCTCCGGCCCTCGGCCGCCTCCTCCGAGGCGGTCAACATCGTGAACGCCCATAGCGGCAAGTGCCTGGCGGTACGCACGGACACACCCGCGGGCGGCACGTCGGCGCCACGTGTCGAGCAGTGGGGCTGCGCCGGCTCACCGGGTATCGACTTCGTGCTGGACAGCCATGCGGAGTCCGCGTGGATTCTCTCCCGCGCGAACACGCCGACGCGCTGCCTGGAGGTGGAGAACTCCTCGGAGCGGCGGGGCGCGCCCATCGTGCTGTCGGCGTGCGCGAACCAGAAGGGAATCGCCTTCCAGCAGCGGCCGGCCCGCACCGGCAACGACATCCGGCGCGACGACCTCTTCGCCCTGTACGGCTACGACAACTCGGCGGCCTCGCTGTTCCGCTTCCCCACGAACACAGCGGGCGGGTTCGAGCTCCCCGACGTGGCGTGGCACTCCCCCGCCAGTACGTGGAACTTCCCGCTGAGCCATATCACCGCAGGGGACTTCAACGGGGACGGCCGCCGCGATGTGGCTCTGCTGCGCGGTCAGGGCGATGCCTCTATCGCGCTGTTGACGATGCTCGGCACGGCCTCCGGCGGGTACACCACCCCGTTCAAGTCGTGGGAGCGGCCGCCCGGCAACTGGTGGGGCGCCGCCGTGCAGTTGACCGCGGGCGACTACGACGGCGACGGCCGCGACGAGGTCATGGCGCTGTACGGCTACCACGACGGCAGCGCCGCCCTGTTCCGCTTCCGGACCACGGCCGAGGGAGCCTTCCAGGTCCCCACCACCCCCTGGAAGGTGCCTGCCGGCACCTGGAACTTCGCCCAGAGCCGGCTCACCACGGGTGACTTCGACGCGGACGGGCGCCAGGACGTGGCCTTGTTCAAGGGCACCGCGGACGGCGCCGCCGAACTGATCACCCTCGTCGGCAAGGCGGACGGCAGCCTCGGCGCACCGCTCACGTCCTGGCGGCGGCCGCCGGGCAACTGGTGGGGCGACCACACGAAACTGACCGCCGGGGATTACGACGGCGACGGCACCGACGAGCTGATCGCGATGTACGGCTACGACGACGGGGCGGTCTCCCTGTTCCGCTTCGCGACCACCACCGACGGCGGTTTCCAGGTGCCCACCGTGCCCTGGAGCGCCCCGCCCGGCACCTGGGCGTTCGCCCACAGCCACATCTCCTCCGGCGACTACGACCCGGACGGGCGGCGGGACATCGCGCTGTTCAAGGGCACCGCCGACGGAGCGGCCACGCTGCTCACGCTGTCCGGCACCGCGGACGCAGGCTCGCCGGGCCGCTCACGTCATGGCAGCGGCCACCGGGCAACTGGTGGGGGGACCACGTGAGGCTGACCTGAACTGACGCCGTGGCCGAGATCCGCGACGTCGAGGTCGTCGTCGACGTCCTGCCGACCGGCCACGGCGGGTCAGCGCTTGCCTCCTTGGGCGTGAGGATGCACGCCCACCCCGGAGCGGCTGCCTTCGCGATCGTGGTCCGGCTTCGGTACGGGGTTCTTGGGCTTTCCGCCGGGGCGCAGGGCAACCACCAGCACGGCTGCCCCGCAGAGGGCGATGAGCATGATCCAGGCCGCGCCGAAGTGCATGGCGTGGACGAACGCGTCGTCGGGCGGGCACGTGCGAGAGAGGGCCGGTGTGCTTCGGTGGCGACGCGCCTGGCCTGTTCGGCGGAGACCCGGGCCCGGTCCTGCACCGAAGCGGGCACCTGGTTCAGCGAGGGTTCGATCGCGTGCCGGTACACGATCGACATGATCGTGCCGCCCACCGCGATGCCGATCACGCTGCCGGTCTGCCGCACGGTGTTGGTGACGGCCGAGCCGGCCCCGGCGCGCTCCAAGGGCAGGGTGCTGATCAACGCCGCTGTCACCGGCCCGAGCACCATGCCGATCGTGAGCCCCTGGACCAGCAACAGGATCTCGATCCAGATGAGGGGGGTGTGCAGTCCGAACACCCCGTACGCGCCCATGCTGAGCGCCGCCACGGTGAAGGCCGGTCCGGAGACGAGGCGCAGCGACCAGCGGCGGACCAGACGGGCGCCGAGGGGCGCCCCGAGGACCGCGCCGAGCGCGGTCGGGAGACTGGCCAGACCGGCCTCCATCGGCGAGAAGCCGCGCGCGCCCTGCATGTAGAACGCGCTGTAGAAGGTGACGGCGGCGACGGCGAAGAGGAGCAGTCCGAGCGCCGCGTTGCCGCCGCCGAAGGCACGCTGCGCGAGCAGGCGGGGGTCGAAGCTGGGTTCCTTGCTGCGCAGTTCGACGAGTACGAATGCCGTCAGCAGGGCCAGTCCGACGGCGATCGGCGCCCAGACATCCGTACGGCTCCAGGCGGTCACCTGCCCGGCGCGGATCAGTCCGTAGGCCAGCGCCGCGAGACCGCTGATCGACAGCAGCATTCCGGCCGGGTCCAGCGGCCGCGGGGCGGGGCTGCGGAAATTCGGGACCAGCGTGGCGATCCCGGCCAATGCCAGGGCGGCGACCGGGACATTGACGAGAAAGACCGAACCCCACCAGAAATGGTCGAGGAGCAGCCCTGCGAGCACCGGGCCCGCCGCCATTCCCACACCGGCGGAAGTCGAGGATACGGCGATCGCGCTGGTCCGCGCCGGCCCTGTGAAGGTCCACATGAGGAGGGCCATATTGGCGGGCATGATCAGCGCGCTGCCCATTCCCATCGCGGCGCGAGCGGCAATCAATTGACCTGCGTCGCTCGCGTATGCCGCCCACATCGAAGATCCGGCGAAGACGAGGAGTCCGGCGACGAGCACGGTCCGATGGCCGAAGCGGTCACCCAGTGCGCCCGCGGTGAACATCAGGGTGGCGAAGGTCAGCGTGTAGGAGCCCGTGGCCCATTGCAGCTCGGCCGGGCCGGCGTCCAGGCCGCGGACCGGGTCCGCGAGGGTCTCCAAGGTAGTGCTCAGGACGGTGTTGTCCAGCCAGATGAGCAGCGAGCACAACATGAGTACGGCAAGGATCAACTGCTGCCGCGACTTCGGCAGCGTTGGAGACGCGGTCATGAATACCTTCGGGTGCGATCGGCAAAAGTGACGACTGGACCGTAGGCAATCGCCGCACCCTTGTCAATTAAAACATCTGCGTTTCGAATGGAGAGCTGGGGTCATATTTTTGCATCCCAGTCAATTCTCGGCGGGGCATAGTGAGGCGCCTCTGTCAATTTCCGCTCCCATTGTTTATGGGCATGAATTGCGGCGTGCTTCTTCGAGCTGGTCCTCGAGGACGATGATGCGGCAGGCGGCCTCTATGGGGGTGCCCTGGTCGACGAGTTCCCGGGCTCGGGCGGCGACGCGCAGCTGGTGGCGGGAGTAGCGGCGGTGACCGCCCTTGGAGCGCAGCGGGGTGATCAGGCGGTGCTCCCCCAGGGCGCGGAGGAAGGCGGGGGTGACACCGAGCATGTCGGCGGCCCGGCCCATGGTGTACGCCGGATAGGGTCCACAGAACCTCTCCTTCCGGAAACACGCCGAGGGGCCCGGGCGCCGTACCGGCACCCGGGCCCCGGGATTTCACCGCCATCCGCCGACCGGTCTCGGCCGGCCTTCGTTTCTCCGCTGCCCTTCGCCGGGGGGAGACAGAGAGCAGCGGGAGGATCGCGGATGCGTGACCAGAGACCGCCTTCGAGCGGGGCCTTCGGTACCTGGACGGGATGTGCGCTCCATCCGGGCGGTCCTGATGGCGTCCACTCCTTGTCTCGCACGGCAGTTCACCTCTGCCGTGCCGTCTTCGACCGGCCTTCTGACTGCAAGAAAACGTTAGCCCCGGCGAGGCATGATGTCTACTGCGGCCACAGCAGATTTTCTTCGCCCGGTCAGTGTTCCGCGACAGAGCGGCCGGTCACCAACTCAAGGCGCTGATACAGCACTTGGTCTCCTTCGGGTGTGGGGTGGAGCCCGTCCTCCAGCAGTTCGGGGTGCCCCCGCAGTGGTTCCCACAGGTCGACGTGGTCGACATGGTTCGCATCGCACCAGGCCTTGAGGGACTCACGCAGGGCCAGCGCTCGCGCCTCGGTGAAGCGCAGGCCTTCGTAGTCGCGGGTGCGTGCTTCGTCGACCCATGCCGGCCCCAGGACGACGAGTCGCGCGTTGTGGCGCAGGACCGTCGCGGCCAGCGAGTCGAGGTGGTCCGTGACGCGCGACGGCCCGTCACCAGGAGTTCGCGAGCCGGTGAGAGGCAGGGCGAAGTCGTTGATCCCGGCGGCGACAAGGACGGTGTCGGGGCGGCGAGGAGCCAGCAGCCCGGGCGTCTGCTCGTCGGCCTCGGTCAGGGTGCTGCCCGGGACGGCGAGGTTGAAGACGCGGTGCGCGGCCTCGTTCCTTGCGATGTGCGCGGCCGCCAGGCGTGCCGCCCATCCGCCCTGCGGATCGCAGCGCCCATAGGCGATGCTGTCACCGACGATCA
The DNA here is from genome assembly GCA_004010275.1 of Streptomyces huasconensis. GTDB lineage: Bacteria > Actinomycetota > Actinomycetes > Streptomycetales > Streptomycetaceae > Streptomyces > Streptomyces huasconensis. The sequence continues at coordinate 28,537 of RBWT01000019.1, read as the reverse complement.
CGATGCGCTCCGCGGGGCGCAGCGGTTTCGCGTCCAGGTAGGCCCAGGCGCTCTCCCCGGACGTGAGGAGCACCCGGCGGCGGGCGTAGTCGTCGACTTCGTAGGCGTCGGCCGCGGCGAGGTCCTCGTCGGTGAGGTGCAGGACGGCACCCTGCACCTCGGAGCCGAGCCGGCGCACCAGCGTCAGGTGTACGTCGAGGCCGCTGGCGGCGATCACGGCTTCGTCGGTGATCCGCAGCGGCCTGGTCGTGTAACCGTCCAGCGTGGCGGGGGTGGTGGGCACGGCTCGGCCGAAGAGCGTCTTCTGGACGCGCTCGCCCAGCAGTGTGCCGAAGGAGAACAGGGTGTGTGAGCGAGATGCGGACACTGTGAGCCGCAGGGCCTTTCCTCAGGAAATGATCATCTCACCCTAACGGCCGGTATATGTCGTCCCCGTTCGCGCTGCTCCATACCTGCCTACGTGTGCTGCATGCCTGCGCACGTGTGCTCCCCGCCAAGGCCGTCGCGGCCCCGCATGTGCCCGAAGGCCCGTCCAACGCGCCCCCGCACCGGGTCGGCCGTAGCGTTTCTGCCATGTGCTGGAGCGCGACGGCGATCTCGTGGCGGGTGCGGGCATCGCCGCCGTGGGAGTCATCAGTACGGCCCTCGCCGCCCGGCGCCCCCGCGACCTGCCGCTGGCGGCGCTTCGCAGCTCCTCGGCGTTCACCAGATCGTCGAGGCAGCGGTCTGGCGCGCCGGCGGCGGTGCGGGGTCCGCCACCGTCGCCTGGGCCGTGATCGCGCTCCCGCTGCTCGCGCTGTGGGTTCCGGTGGCCGTGCTGTGCGCGGCGCCACCGGGTGCCCGCCGCCGCCTGCTGTTCCCGCTCGCCGCGGGGGCCGTGACGGCGGCGGCGAGCTCGCGTACGCGCTGGCGACCCGTACCGTGACGGCCGACATCCGTGGCCACACGGTCGGGTACGCCCTCGGGCTGCCGCGACCCTGGTCGTCGCCGGTTACCTGCTCGCCACCATCGGGTCCCTGCTGCTGTCCGGCGACCGCGGCCTTGTCCTGTTCGGCGTGCTGGTCGCCGCGGGGGCCGCGGTGTGCGTGGCGCTGTGGCGTCAGGAGTACCTCTCCACGTGGTGCGCGTTCGCCGCCGTGTGCTCGGTGGTCCTGCTGGCCTGGGTGAGGAGGCGCCGTCCGCCCGTGCCCGGGGCGTCGTCGGATCGGAGTTACCGAGCTGCCTGAACCACGCCTGCGCCATGGGTGGTTCGTGTTCCCGGAGCCGATTGGCCCGGTGGAAGCAGACGCTCCCCGCGGGGGTCAGTCCTGCGCGGCGGTTTCGAACGTCGCCGCGCGGACCGCTTCGAAGAGTGCGGTCACGTCCTGGCCGGTGAGCCCCTCCGACCGTGCCTGACGCATCCACTCCGCCAGGGCGGTCTGCAGCGGTGAGTCCGGCCCGGCCTGGGGGCGGGCGAGGGAGCGGGTGATGAAGGTGCCCGCTCCCTGGCGGACCTCGGCGAGGCCGGCGCGCTCCAGCTCGCGGTACGCCTTCAGCGTCGTGTTCGGGTTGACCTTGGTGGCCGCCGCGACCTGCGCCGCGGTGGGCAGCCGGTCGCCCTCGACCAACGCACCCATGCGCAGGGCCTGTTCGACCTGCCGGACGATCTGCAGATACGTGGCCACGCCGCTGCGCCGGTCGATACGGAATTCGACCACTGTCCCCACTCTCTGCTCGCCTGCCGACACCTTACGTACCCGCTGCCCCGGCTCGCCCTAGAGGGGCCGCCGCGTCGCCCACCACAGGATAAAGACGGCCACGACGGCGGTGCCGCCGAGCAGCAGACCGGCTCCGGTCCACTGCATGCCGGGCATCTGGTCGTAACCGAAGTACTCGATGACGTTGTTGACGATGCCGTGCTCCTTGATGCAGGCGTTGGTGGCCCGCTCGGTCTGCTCGGCGCAGGTGCCCCATCCGAAGAGCTGTCCGTCCGCGGTGCCGATCCACCGGTCGGACTCGACCGCCTGGTCGAGGAAGGCCGGGCTGTCGGCGTTCAGCGGGTAGGTGAACAGCCGCGGTGTGGCCAGCCGGCCGCGGACCTCGCTCCAGGCGAGTTCGACGGCCATGGAGAAGAGGAAGGTCACCATCATCGCCGGCACTACGCGGCGCAGGAGCATGCCGATCGCGATGCCGCAGGTGGTGAGGAAGAGGGAGAGCGCCGTCGGCATCGGTCCTGTCGAGTCGAAGACCTCGCCCTGCAGCCACTCTGCGGGGAGAGCCTCACGGTACGGCTCCCACCACCAGGTGAACAGCGCGCCGAGCACCGCCGTGGACACGAGCACCACCGAGAGGCAGCCGATCAGCTTGGCCGCGAGCCAGCGGCGGCGCGGCACCGACTGGGTGGTGACCAGCTGGGCGGTCCCCTGCTCCTGGTCGCCCGCGATCAGCGGCGCGCCCAGGAAGACGCCGAGGATCACGGGCAGACCGCCCAGGACCCCGGACATGTACTGGAATCCCTCGGGGTCACTGGGGAGGCGGACGTCCTTGCCGGGCCAGCCGAGCCGATCCAGCATGGAGACCATCTCGCCGCGCTGGTAGACGATCATGGCCGCGCCGAGCAGGGTCGCGGCGCCGATGAGCCACAGCGCGGTGCGGTGCTGGCGTGCGACGAGCCAGGTGACGCCGTGCAGCAGGCCCGGCCTCTTGGCGGACTTTCCGGTGCGCGGCCCGTCGGTCTGGACGGTGGTGCTCATGCGGCGTTGATTCCTTCGGCCTCGATACGGGCGGCACGGGTGAACAGCGGTTCCGTGCCCGGTGAACGGAGGTGGGCGAGCAGGACTTCCTCCAGGCTCGGCTCGGAGACCTCCCAGTCCGGGGCGAGCGGGCCGTGGGGCCGCAGGAGGGCACGGAACTGGCGTCCCGACACCCGGAATTCGACCACCGTGTGAGGGCTGAGGTCGGCGGGCGGCTTGCCGTCGGGCGCGAGTCCGGTCACCAGGGCGTGGGCTGGGACGAGTTCGTCGGTGTCGCCTGCCATCCGGAGCCGGCCGTCCGCGATGACCAGGAGGAAGTCGCACATGTCCTCCAGCTCGGCGAGCATGTGGGAGGACATCACCACCGTGGTGCCGCGCTCGACGGCCTCGGACAGCAGCAGGGAACTCATCTCGTCGCGGGCCACCGGGTCCAGGTCGGCCATCGGCTCGTCGAGCAGCAGGAGGTCGGGCCGCTTGCCGAAGGCGAGGGCGAACGCGACGCGGGTGCGCTGACCGCCGGAGAGCGTACCGACCCTGGCGTCCATGGGCACCGGCCCCGCCCGTACGATCCGCTCCGCCGCGGCCATGTCCCAGCCGGGGTTCAGCTCGGCGCCCATCCGCAGGGTCTCGGCGACGGTGAACCGCTTGAACAGCGGTTTGTCCTGAGAGAGGAACGCGTACCGGGGCATCGCGGCCGGGTCGTCCACGGGCACGCCGAAGACACGGAGTTCACCCTCGGTGGGGGCCACCAGGCGGGCGGCGAGCCCCAACAGGGTGCTCTTTCCGGCGCCGTTGGGGCCGACGAGCCCGCAGATCCGCCCGGCGGGCAGCCGGAAGGAGCAGTCGCGCAGCGCCCAGCCGCGTCCGTAGCGCTTGCCCAGGCCGCGGGCCTCGAGCGCGGCGGCGCTCAAGGGGTCGCCGGCCTCGGTGATGTCGGCAGGGGTCATGTGCACCAAGCGCCTCTCGCGATTCCATTAAACAATTAATGGAATGATGATCTGCGGTGCCGTGTCTGTCAAACAGCGTCGGCGGCGGGCGCGGTGGCGGCGCATGCCTCGGCTTCCGCGCGATAGCGCTCCACCGGGCCGAGCGTCAGAAGGCCGCTGGCGGCGCCGGCCTCCTCGTCACGGGCCGCACGCAGGGCCGCCGCTGCGCGCGCGGCCGTCTCACGGTCGCCGAGGCGCACGGCGGCACGGGCGGTGAGGCACCAAAGGGCCTCCTGGAGGTGCCCGGGTGGCGGTTCGGGCGCCGCGGCGAGGGCGGTGCGCGCCTCCTCCGGCCTGTTCCGGGCGAGGAGTACGAGCGGCGCCGCCCAGGGCAGGTGCGGACCCCAGTCGTACTGGGGGTCGGTGGGAGCGGGGCCGTCGTGCAGCAGGCCGCAGCCCGAGCAGGGCGAGCGGGAGGAGGCCGTGACGCAGCCCCGGCATCCCACCCGTCCTGAGGGCGTCGTCGGCGGCACGGTAGGCGGCCGCTGCCGCCGCGGCGGTGGGTCCGCCCGCTTCGGTGCTCCGGGCGGCGGTGACGCGGGCCCAAAACCACCGGGTGAGGACGGACACGAGAGGGGGTTCGTGGACGGCGGCGAGCTCTTCCGCGGCGGTCGCGTGCGCGGCACCACCCGTGAGGTCACCGCGGGCCGACGCGGACTGCATCCGTACGAGCCGGCCCAGGATCGCGAAGGTCGGCAGGGCGTGGCGGGTGGCGAGCGAGACGAGTTCGGCCCCGATCTCGTCCCGTTCCCGCGCGAGCCCTGGACGCGCGAAGGACTGGAGGAACACGCCGTTGAGTGCGAAGGCGAGCAGCGCGGGATCACCCAGGTCCCGCGCCAGGGCTTCGGCCTGGTGTGCGGCTCGGCGCGCGTTCTCGGCGGTAGCTCCGTGGGTGTCCGCGCTGCGGCTCTCGACGGCGACCGTGGCCAGGAGCCGGGCTCTCAGGTCGGCGGGCGCGCTGGGGCCGAGTGCGGTGAGCGTGCGCTCGGCGGCCGACGCGACGGCGCGCGACTGCTCGGGATCGTCCGCGCGGCTCCAGATGGCGGGCACGTCGTAGGCGCCGATGATCGCGGCGGTCAGCGCGACGTCCCCGGTACGTTCGGCCGCCTCGATGGCCGCGAGGCGGTTGCGCCGGGAGAGGACGAGGGCGTCGCTGCCCGCGAGGGCGAGCGCGCGGCGCGAGGTCCACGGTCGTACGGGGGCCCAGCCGGACGTCGGCGCCCGGCCAGACGCGAGGCGCCGCTTCGAGGGTCGTGGACCGGTTGAGGATGACGGTGTCGAGGCGTCGCAGAGCGGTGCCGGGGTCGAGCCCCAGTTGCTCCACGAGCATCGTGCGGGCCCGGCGCAGCGTGGCCAGGGCGTCGGCCTGCCGCCCGGCGCGGTAGAGGGCGCGGGCGAGCAGCCCCCAGGCGGGTTCGCGCCACGGGTGATCGGCGACGTGTGCGCCCAGTTCGGCGACGAGGTCGCAGCCCTGGCCGTCGTCGAGGAGGATGCCGGCGCGCAGTTCCACGGCCTGAAGCCGCAGCTCTTCGAGCCGGGTCCTCTCCCGCTGGGCCCATGCCGCGTCGCAGGTCGGCGTAGGCGGGCCCGCGCCACGGGGACAGTACCTCGCCGAGGGCGGTCACACCTTCGGGAGAACGGCGTGCTGTTGCCAGGGCGTCCTCGAACCGGTGGACGTCCACGGCCGGGCGGGGCAGGCGCAGCGCGTAACCCGTGCCTTCCGTGACGAGCACGCGGGGCGGGGTCCGGGGCGGCCGGTCGGGTTCGATGGCGCGGCGGAGCGCGGCGACGAACGTACGCAGTGCGCCGAGGGCGCGGGCGGGAGGCTGGGGCCAGAGGTCGTCGACGAGGGCGTCCGCGGTGACCATCCTGCCCTCCGCCGCGACGAGCCGGGCGAGCACTTCACGGTGCCGGGGTCCGCCGAGGCCGATCGGGCGGCCGTCGTCGTCCCACGCCCGTACCGCGCCAAGTACATCGATCCGCATGCCTCCATCCTCCGGCATCCGATCCGAGCCGAGGCGCGGCGCTGATCGGCTGCTGATCGCCGTCCCGCCACGCTGATCGGCTGCTCATCGCCGTCCCGCCACGCTGATCGGCTGCTCATCGCCGTCGCACACCCTGAACCCGTCAGTCACCACCCGGCTCGGGGAAAGGACCCCCACATGACTCTCGGCATTCCCGGCTTCCGACACGTGCGCCTGCCCGGCGCGGACGGCGTGGAGCTGTCCGCGGCGATCGGCGGCAACGACAACGGCAGCCCGGTCGTCCTCCTGCACGGCTTCCCCCAGACACATCTGATGTGGCGGCACGTCGCGGCACGGCTGGCCGCCGAGCACACCGTCATCTGCCCTGACCTGCGCGGTTACGGTGCGAGTGACAAGCCGGCGGCCACGGGTCCCGACGTGTACGCGAAGCGTGCGATGGCCGCCGACATCGTGTCGCTCGCGGCGGCGCTCGGCCACGACCGCTTCGCCCTGGTAGGCCACGACCGCGGCGCCCTCGTCGCCTTCCGGGCCGGGCTGGACCACCCGGAGACCGTCACACACCTCGGCGTCCTCGACGTCGTACCGACGCTCGACATGTGGAAGGTGCTGCACGGCGTCTCCGCCGCCGTCGGCTACCACCTCTTCCTCATGGCGCAGCCGCCGGGGCTGCCGGAGACCATGATCGCCAACAGCGCGGACGCGTTCTTCGGCTCCTTCCTCGATGCCTGGGCGCGCGACCCGGCCTCGGTCCCCGACGGGGTGCGCGCCGAGTATCTGCGGGCGAGCGCCGCGGCCGTGCCCTCGATCGTGGCCGACTACCGCGCCTCCGCGGGTGTCGACATCGCGCACGACCAGGCGGACTTCGACGCCGGTTCCCAGTTCGCGATGCCCGTCACGGTCATCCAGCAGGACTGGGGCGCCCGGCTCGGTTACGACGCCGCTCAGGTCTGGCAGGCCTGGGCGCCGGACCTCGATCACCGGCTGACCCGCGCGGGGCATTTCATGGCGGAAGAGGCTCCCGACGAGATTACGGAAGCGATCCGGGAACTCCTGAGGCGCTGACACCCGGTCATCCGCGCCGCCGCTCGTGCACCCGCGCCGCCCGCGCACATGCGCCCCCCTTCACATACGCCCCCCGTTCACGCCTTTCGTGAAGTTGATCCGGTTTTCGAACAGGCTCTACGCTTCCGGGCGGAACAACGGCTGCCGCGGGGACGCGGCGCTGCGGGGGTGGTGAGGGCATGGTCTGCGCGGAGGACGCCTGCCGGGACCGGGGGCGGCCATGACCCTGCCACCGGCCGAGGACGGCACCGGGCAGACGTTGCTCGGGCGGGACGACTTCCTGTGTTCGGTGCGCGCCCAGTTGGAGCGGACGCGTGGTGGTCACGGCGGTCTGCTGCTGATCACCGGCGAGGCGGGCATCGGCAAGACGGCCCTCACCGGTCGCGTGGTCCACGAGGCGGGGCGCGCGGGCATGACCGTCCTGCGCGGGGCGTGCTGGAGCGCCGACGGCACCCCCGGTTACTGGCCCTGGACGCAGGTCATACGAGGTCTGCGCAGGTCCATGCCGACCGAGGCGTGGGAGGCCGCGCCGGAGGCCGCCCGGGTGATGGGGAAGGTGCTGCCGGGCGGCGGCACGGCGGAGGAGACGGGCCGGTTCGAGCTGTTCGACGCGGTCACGACCCTGCTCGTCACCGCCGCGCAGCACCGGCCGGTGCTGGTCGTGCTGGAAGACGTGCACTGGGCGGACACGGCGTCGGTCGCCCTCCTGGAGTTCGCGGCGCAGCACGTGTCGCTGGAGCGGGTGCTGATCGTCTCGACATGCAGGCTCGTGGAGGTCGAGCGGCCGGACCATCCGCTGCGCGACCGGCTGCGCTCACTGGTGGCCCGGGCCACGACGCTCACGCTGACCGGACTGGGAGCAGCAGACGTCGCCGAACTGATGCGCCGTACGGTGGGGTGCGCACCGGACGGCGCGCTCGTGGCCGATGTCCTGCGGCGGACGGGCGGCAACCCCTTCTTCGTCCAGGAGACGGCACGCCTGTGGGCGGGCGGCCACCAACTGCGCGGGATGCCGCCGGGCCTGCACGCCTCTCTCCAGCAGCGGTTGCACCTGCTGGACGGCACCGTCGCGGACTGCCTGGGTGCGGCGTCCGTGCTGGGGCGGCGGTTTCGCACCGACACACTTGCGTCCCTGACGGGCACCTCGTCCGAAGAAGTACGCCGGTGGCTGGCTCAGGCCGCGGACGCCCAACTGGTCGCGCACGAACGCTCCGGAGACGTGCTCTTCAAGCATGACCTCGTACGCGAGACGCTCTACGGCGCCCTGGACGCGCGGCGCGTACGCCAGCTGCACGCGGCCGCCGTACGCGCGCTGCGGAGCACGGCGGTGCCGCAGGACGCCACTCTCCCGGTGGAACTGGCCCGCCACGCCCACTTGGCCTTCGAGGAGCTGGACCGCGACGAGGCCGTGGAACTGCTGCTGTCCGCGGCGCGGCACGCGGAGAGCCGGATGGCGCACGAGGAAGCGGCGGGCCACTACGAGCGCGCGTTGGACCGCCTCGGCGAGGAGACCTCCGCGCGGCGCGTGCTGCTCGGGCTCCACTTCGGTACGGCGCTCCAGATGGTCGGTGAACACGAGCGTTCCTGGCGGGTGTTCACCGACGCGGCCGCCCTGGCGCGGAGCCTGGGCGATCCGCTGCTGATGGGGCGGACCGCCCTGACCCTGTACGGTTCCGACGGGCTCGGTGACACGACGGTGCTGAAGCCTCGTGTGCTGCGCTGGGCGTACGAACAAGGGCGCACCGCCTCTGAAGACACCTCCGAACTACCGCTGTCGCAGACGTCGTTGGCCCGGCACGTGGCGGCCGCGGTGGTCGCCGGGGCCCGCGCGGCGGGCGATGACGACACGTTGCACATCGGGCTGTGGGCGCGGCTGCAGTCGGAGTGGGGCCCGCGGGCGGCGGTCGACCGGCGGGCTCTGGCGGGGGAGCTGGTCGCGGTGTCCCGGCGCCGCGGCGACCGGTGGACGGAACACGTGGCGATGTCCATGTGCTGGGTCGCCGCACTCGAGGCGGGTGACCCGCGGTTCATGGAGGACTTCCACGCGATGGTGGCCCTGGGCGCCGCCGACGGCTCGGCCCGGCTGCGGCTGCACTCGGTGATCGACCACAGCATCATCCACGCCCTGACCGGCAGATTCGCCGAGGCGACACAGCTGCTCGACGCCTCGGAGTCCATGAACACCCCCGGCGCCAACTACTACCGGTACTTCAGCTCCCACCACCGCTGGAGCCTGCTCGTCCTGCGGGGCAGGTTCGCCGAGGCGAGGCGGCTGCTGGGCACGATGCGGGCCCAGCAGCATCCGTACGTCGACCTCGTCGAGGCCCTGACCGACCTGGAAGCCGGCGAAGGCCAGGCGGCGCCCGTTCCCGGCCGGGGCGGGCGCCGGCGGTGACACGGTGCTCCACCGCAGCGTCACCCCGCTGTGGCTGCGCCACCAGGCCCAGGCGGCCGCCGCGTCGGGCGACCCGGCGTGGTGCGAGACCGTCCGCGCCGCCCTGACCCCGTACAGCGGCCAGTGGCTGGTCTCCCTCTTCGGGTGGGACATCAGCGGCCCGGCGGCACTGTGGATGGGCGTCCTCGACGCCGCGCAGCAGCGGTGGGAGGCAGCGGTGCGCCACCTCACCGAGGCCCGCCGGTCCGCCGACCGGTTGCACGCGCTGCCCTGGTCACTGCGGGCCCGCCTCGAACTGGCGGCCGCGATCTCGGCGCAGGAGGCCCACGACGAACGGTACGTGGCCGCCCTGCTGAGCGAGGCCGAGGCGCAGGCGCGCGAGCTGGGCATGACCCATCTGCTCGCCCGTGTCGGGCCCGCGGCCGCCCAGCACCTGGGCGCGCCGCCCGGCCGGGCCGCAGCGCCCCCCGCGTCCTCCGCGTCCTCCGCGTACGAGTTCCGCCGCAACGGTGAAGTGTGGCGGCTGACGTACGAGGGCCGCACCGTGCACATGCCCGACGCGAAGGGCCTGCGCGACCTGCACTGCCTGCTGAGCCGTCCCGGCCAGGACATCGCGGCCGTCCGGCTGCTGAACCCGGACGACGACACCGTCGCCACCGTGCACAGCATGGGGGCCGACGAGGTGCTGGACGACGAGGCCCGCAGCCGGTACCGACGTCATCTGGAGCGGTTGGAGGCCGAGATCGACCGGGCGGTCGAGCAGGGAGACGATCAGCGTGCGGCAGCTTACGACCGGGAGCGCGCCGACCTCCTGGAGGAACTGCGCTCCTGCGGGTCTCGGAGGCCGCCCGCGCCGCCTGGGCGACTCGCGCGAGCGGGCCCGCAAGAATGTCACGGCCCGCATCCGTGACACTTTGCGCAAGTTGGACCAGGCCCACCCCGAGCTGGCCGCCCACCTGCGCGGCGCTGTCTCCACGGGGACGATGTGCCGGTACGCTCCCCCGCGGGATCTCCGATGGCAGCTGTGACGGCCGGCCGGTCGGCCGACCGTCACGGAGGCGGCAGGGTCACATCTGCTGCCAGTCGTGCCAGGTGCTGCCCGGCTGGTGCTGCCAGCGGTGGTGGACGCCGCCGGGGTTGTTGGCGAAGATCTCCAGCCGCCCGTCGCGGTTGCGCAGGGCCTGGATGAAGTAGCCCCCGCCGCCGAAGTCCTGCCAGGTGCGCCACGCGCCCGAAGCGTCGACCTGATAGTTGTGCTGGAGGACGTCATCGTTCATGGCGAACACCTCGATCCGCTCGTCATGCGACTCCACCACCGCGAGACGCGCACCCGCGGGACCGCCCAGCGGCCGCCACTCATGCCAGTCACCGGCAGGCACGTTCTGCCAACGGTGGTGCACCCCGGACGAGTTGGTGGCGAACACCTCCAACCGGCCGTCACGGTTCCTCCCCACCGCCAGCTGCTCGCCACCCAGACCGAAGTCCACCCACTGACGCCACGTCCCCGCCAGATCGGTCTGACACGTGTGCCGGAAGACGTCATCGGTCAGCGCGAACACCTCGATACGGCCGTCCGACGCGGACCCCACGGCCAGCCGCGCGCTCGCGGGACCTCCCAGCGGCCGCCAGTCATGCCACGTCCCGCCCGGCGTGTCATGCCAACGGTGGTGCACTCCCCCGGCGTTCGAAGCGAAGACCTCCAACCGGCCGTCATGGTTCCGCCCCACCGCCAGATGGTCCCCACCACCCCCGAAGGCATACCAGTCCGCCCACTCCCCCGACACCTTCGCCTGGTACCGGTGCATGAACGTCTCCGCGTTCATGGCGAACAGCTCCAGCCGCCCGTCCGGGGACGTGGACAGCGCGATCGTCGCCGACGCAGGCCCGCCGAAGGCCCGCCAGCCCGACCACGCACCACCCGGCTGATGCTGATACGTGTGATAGATCTGATCGACCGCCGCGTGGAACACCTCCACACGACCGTCCGCCGACATCCCCACCGCCAGCCGCTGCCGCCGGTCCGGCACCACGGACCCCTTCCACCAGCTCGTCTCCTTGCGGGCGCCGGCCCACGAGAAGCTGAAGTGGATGTGGTTGGTGTGCGGGTTGGCGCCCCGGTACGGCTGCCAGCCGGCGGCCGGGCGGTTGGCCATCCAGATGCGCCGGTTCCAGATCATGTACATGATGCCGAAGCGGCGTGCGAGAGCGTGCATGTTGCCGTGCCGGTCGGTGGCGTGCAACCAGTTGATCAGGTCGTCGGCCAGGTGCGCCTGCCCCTGTACGTTGACACCCCAGTCCCAGGCCCGTCCCTCCTTGTGCTCGCTCTGGCCGCCGCTGCCGCAGGCCCTGCTGATGCCCATGTCGGTCGTACCGGGGTAGGCGGCGAGCACCAGGTCGCGGAAGTCGATCAGGCCCGGCTTGGCGTCGGGGTCGCAGTCGCGCTGCGGTTCGTAGGGCGCGTAGGGGTCGATGTCACGTGCGAAATCGGGTGCGGTGGGTGCCATGTCCGGCTCCTTCGGCCTGGCCCCTCGCCCGGTGCGAGAGGCGTCGTACCCGTAGGGCGCGTGATCGGAACGCGCGGCCGCCAGACGTGATCACGCGCCTGTTCCGTGGCAGGGCCCGGACAGCGGAGCCCGTGCCTCATTCAGGTCGTCTCCGGTGCGTCCGCGCGCGGAGACAGGCGCCCACAAGGAAGGCTTCCGCCGTGACCCATCGCAGAACTCCCCCTCGGGCGGCCGTCGCGGCGACGGCCACCGCCCTGACGTTCACGGTGCTGGTATCCGCGCCGTTCGCCCCCACCGCGCGGTCCGGTCCCGCGCCGGTGGCCGAGGAGGCCCGGCACCGCACTCCGGTCGATGCCACGTCCGACGAGACGGCGCGCACGACGCGGGTCTCCGTCCGCGGCACCCGGTCCGGGCGCGCACCGGATCTTCCGGGGGCATCCCCCTACGCGGGGCGCCCCCCAAGGGACGCCACCGGTGGGCGCCGCCCCGCCCGGTCCAGCCGTGGAAGGGGGTCAGGGACGCCAGGAAGCCGGGGCCGCTCTGCCCCCAGGTGCCCTCCGCCTACGCGCGCATCTCCAGCACGGAGGAGGACTGCCTGGTCCTGAACATCACGACGCCGCCGGTCACGGCCCGGCGGCAGGCCGCGCCCGTGCTCGTATGGATTCACGGAGACGGTTCGGTGGGCGGGGGCGCCTTCTTCGACGGACGCCGCCTGGCCGAGCGGGGCCTGGTGGTCGTCACCGTCAACTACCGCCTCGGGGTCTTCGGAGGCCTGGCCCTGCCGGGTCTTCGCGGGTCCGGCACCTTCGGCCTCCAGGACCAGCGAGCCGCCCTCACCTGGGTACGGAACAACGCGCGCGCTTTCGGCGGTGATCCCGGCAACGTCACCGTGGCCGGTGTGTCGTTCGGCGCGTCCGCCGTGGCGGGACACCTGACGTCGCCCGCTTCCAGGGGCCTGTTCCACCGTGCCGTGATGGCGAGCGGTGAGGCCGTGATGGACATGCCGGCCGGTGCGATGGGGCCGGGCGTCCCGGGATACCCCTGGTACGTCTGGCGGACCGGCCGCGAGATGGAGGACATCACCGCCGAGATGACCTCCTCCCTCGGCTGCCGGGACCGCCGACCGGAGCGCACCCTCGCCTGCCTGCGGGCCCTGCCCGTGAAGACGATCCTCAAGGTGCCGCACATCATGAACGCCTTCCAGGCATTCGGATACGGCAACCCCACCCTCCCCGAGCTGCCGCCGACGGCCCTGCGCGCCGGACGTTTCCACCGCGTGCCCGTCCTGTCGGGCGCGACCCGCGACGAGCCACCGGACGTTCGTCGGGATGACGTACGACGCGGTGGGCAGGAAGTTCACCGAGGCCGACTACCGGCGGGCGCTGCGCACCGCGTTCGGCGAAGCGCGGGCCAAGCGGGTGCGGTCCGAGTACCCGACCTCCGCGTTCCCGTCTCCCGCCCTGGCGTGGGCCACCGTGATCACCGACCGCATGTGGGCACGCGGCACACACGACCAGCACGAGGCACTGGCACGGCACACTCCTGTGTACGCCTACGAGTTCGCCGACCGCGGCGCCCCGATGTTCCTGCCGCTTCCCGGCGACTTCGACTTCGGCGCCTTCCACTCGGGCGACATCCCGTACCTCTTCGAGGACGAGACGGCCGAGCCGCTGTTCACCCCGGCGCAGCGCCGCCTGTCGGCCACGATGAGCGGATACTGGGCCGCCTTCGCCCGCACCGGCACACCACGCGGGGCCGGTCTGCCCGCCTGGCCTCCGTACCGGCCGGGCCACGCCGGCCGCCCGCACACCCAGTCACTGGCACCGCGGCGGATCGGCCCGGTCGACTACTACCGGGAGCACAACCTCGGCTTCTGGCATCGCGAGCGCTGACAGGTCGGGGACTCGGAGTGGTCATGCGCACCCGTTCACCTGACGTAGGGTGGGGTTCACCGACGCGGGGTGGAGCAGCTCGGTAGCTCGCTGGGCTCATAACCCAGAGGTCGCAGGTTCAAATCCTGTCCCCGCTACGAGAACCGGCCCCTTCCGATACGACATCGGGAGGGGCGGAAGCCTTTGGTGCCCCTGATGCCCCGACTACGGACTCTTCTGAACCGTCCCTGTCTGCCGGGGCCGTGCGTGCCACGATGAGGGCATGAGCGATGAACGCCGGATGCTGCTCGCCGAGAAGACGCCCTTCCCCGACGATCTCGATGAAAGACTGCGCGCCCAGCTCACCTTTCTCGTAGAGGTGGACCAGCTCAAGACCGTCCTCCGCCAGTCGCCCCTCGTCGCGGCAGACCGCCGTGAGAACGACGCGGAGCACTCATGGCACTTGGCGATGATGGTCGTGATCCTCGCCGAGCACTCCGACCAGCCCATCGATGTGGGGCACACGATTCAGCTCGTCCTGCTGCACGATCTCGTGGAGATTTATGCCGGCGACACTCCCCTGTACGACGGTGCCGCGGGTATCGATCAGCGGGAGCGGGAGGTCGTCGCAGCCGACGAGCTCTTCACGCTGCTTCCGACGGATCAGGCTCAGCGCATGCGAGCCCTGTGGGACGAATTCGAGGAACGCCGCACCCCCGAAGCCAGGTTCGCCAAGGCCATGGACAGGCTGCAGCCACTTCTTCTCAACTGGATGGCGCGCGGCGGCACCTGGCGCACTCCAGGCGTCACCGCCGACGACATTCGAGCCCGCAAGGCGGTGATCGGGGAGGCCTCCTCGGCCCTGTGGCAGGCCGGGCGACGCCTCATCGACGAGGGCGAGACACGCGGGTGGTCGCGGAGTGCCGCGGCCACATGTGACGAGCAGGACCGAGGACATTGATCTCGGCCCCGGGCTCGGGTGTCGGCCACGCGGATATCCCCCCCTGCGCGTCACCGGCTCAGCTCTCGCCCCGGTCCGCCTTGGAGGCGCGCCGTCCCCTCGTCATCGCCAGGACGCTGCCCGCAATGGCGATCACCGCGATGGCCAGGGCGATGCTGACGCCGCCCTCGGTGTCCCAGTACACGTCTTCCAGGCTGATCAGCAGCGCGGCCTCGTCGACGATGAGGGCGAGGCCCACCCCGTAGGCGAGCCCCATCCAGGCCCGCGCTCGCGCCGAGCGTTCCGCGAGGCCCGCCGCGCCCACCGCCGCGAGCAGCAGGATGCCCCACACGTAGTGGTGGAGGTGCACACCTCCGGCCTGGAGGTCACCCACCCCGGCCACGTCGATGTGGATGAGCCAGGTGAGCAGGCGCATCCCGCCGAAGGTGAGGGCGAAGCCCCACCAGGCCAGGATGAATCCGCGGCGCTTCGGGGAGATGCCGGGCAGCAGGCGCAGCCAGGGCGAGGGGCGTTCCGAGCCCCGGGGCCGTGCCGGGTCCGACGTCGTTGACGGCTTCATGAGGGACCTCCCAGCCTGAACTTCTCGATGAGCGCCGCCATGGCATCCGGCGCGCTGTAGTGGGCCGCGTGGGCCGCGCCCGGAATCTCGGCCGTTCGGCCGTCCTGGACCGTACGCGCCACGCGCCGGACCCAGGCGGCGGAGGCGATGGTGTCACCCGCGCCCCGGACGACGAGCGTCGGCACGTGGACCTGGGTCAGGTTCCCCTCGAATGACTCGGCCGCGTCGCGCAGGGCGGTGCGGAAGGAGGCTGCACAGCGTAGGAGCCCGGTCAGCAGGTAGTCCGTCGCCGCCAGCGGAATCAGAGAGAGGGGTTCTCGGGGCGCGTCCGCGAGAAGCCGGCCGACCTGGCGCCGCCCTGGTGTCCCCGGTTCGAGCGCCGGGCCGACCATGACCAGCCGGCTCACCAGGCGCGGGTGGCGGGCGGCGAAGGCAGCGGTCACTTGGCAGCCGACCGAGTTGGCCACCAGACAGGTCGGCCCCAGGGCCAACCGCCGGTGCCAGTGCGCCAAGGCATCGGCGAGGCCGCTCTCCGTCGAGTACGCGGCGCGCGGCGGCCCGGGAACGCGCGTTGCCCGGCAGGTCGGGCACCAGGACGGTCGTACCGCTCGCGGCCAGCCGTCGCGCCAGGGGCACGAAATACCGCCCCGAAAGTCCAAGTCCGTGTACGAGCACCACGTTCGGGGCACCGTCGCGCGGTGGCGCCCCGAACCTGCGGCTGAAAATTCCGGCGTCTGTCCTTTGATCCACTCCCCCACCATCACACGGAACACGTCGGTGTGGCAGACACGGGCCCGAGCCAGTGGACCGGCCCGCGCGCCTCCCGTCCGGCTGTGGGCGCTCGCCCACTGGGTGTGCCTGGACGCGCCGGGGGGGGACGTCAGGCGAAGTCGACGGCGGCCAGCATGGGGCCGCCGACAGCCAGCACGTACTGCGCCCATACCGTGCCGCGCCGGGCCGCGTGGCTCATGGCGGTACCGGGCAGGCACAGCGCCGACAGCCCCGCGATCGCGGACAACGCCATCGCCAACTGGGCCACGTCCACGAGGGGACCGCTCGCCCCGTCTCCGCTGTACGCCTGCCTGAGGGCGATCGTGACAAATAGCACAGAAGTGACGGCGAGGAGCAGAAGGCCGAGGGCGGCGGAGACCCTGATCGCTGACGTGGAAGGCGTGAACCGGTCGGCCGCCGCCGTGGCCGGAGCGACGCGGGATGTGGTGTCGGGTGCGGTCATGACCACCACCTTGTCGCCTCCGCACGGCCCGGGGCATGGGGGCGGGTACTCATGAGCGGAGGGAGCCCGTACTCAGCGCTTCCGTGCGCCTTCGACTGCGACGCTCGGCCAGGAGGCCACTCCGCCCAGGCGCTCGGGCAGGTAGCGCAGGAACGAAACCTGTCGTGCGGTTGCCGACGACTTCGTCTGCGCAGGGCGGGGACGCTGCGGGCGGCCGCCACCAGCTCTTCTTCGGGGCGGGCGGAAGCGCTACCCGGTGGGCGTACCCGCCGCCGCGATCGCCTTGAGGTCCTGGGCCACGGCCTCGCCGAGCATCCGGGCGTCCCCCGGGCCCAGGTGGCTGACGACGGTGAGCGTGTAGGCGTCGGCGGTGTGGACGAGGCAGAGGTTCGCCGTGCCCGGCGGGGCGAGCTGGGACATGGGGACGACGCGCGACAGGGGGCGGCCGAGGAAGTGGCTGGGGCTGCCCCGCCACTTGAAGGCGGTGCACAGGCTCGTGGTCGCCTCGGGACGGGCCAGGTTCCTGGCCATCACCCCCGCCAGCCACGGCATCGTACGGGCGATCGCCTGGAGTGTGGGCAGGATCGTGCGGTGGGCGTCGCTGCGGTGCTGGAACGCCGCGACCAGTTCCTGGCACGTCTCCAGGCGGGCGACGGGCGACTCGGTGTCGACGGGCAGCGGAATGCGCAGCGCGGTCACGCCGTTGCCGAGCCGTTGGGCGTCGGCGCGGGTACGCAGGTCCACCGGGACGGTGGCGTAGAAGGGGGTCGGTCCCGCGGGCCAGGAGCGCAGAGGGCCGTAACAGGCGTGGAGGGCACGGCGTACGCGGCTCAGCAGCAGTTCGTTGAGCGTCGCCCCGCGACCGCCGGCCGGCTGGCGGCGCGAGGCGCGCATCACCTGCGGGTCCAGTTCGACACGGCCACCGACGCCGCGCCGCACCGTGGGGAACCACGGGGAGGCGCTGGCCGGGCACCCCGATGCGGCGCAACTCCCTGCCGATGCCGCTGTACTGGCCGCGCGACCGCTGCCGCGGCATCGCGGGCGGGTGTGCCGCGGCCTGTCCGGAAGCGGGGGGCGGTACGGCATCGTCCATCAGCACCCGGAAGAGGGTCTCCAGGGACCGGCCGTCCAGCAGGGCGTGATGGGCGAGCAGCACGAGGGCGTCCGGTGTGACCAGCAGCTGCCAGGGGGGCCGTCCGGGCGGCAACGGGTGACGACGCCGTCGGCGAACACGGATTCCAGTTCCTGGTCCGTGGCGGTGATGTGCGCGGCGGGATCGAACGGCCGGCCCACGGCCCACCGGTGGCCCAGCAGTGCCGATGGCCCGGTGGGGGGCTCGACGACCAGCCCCATCCGGTCCAGCCCGCCCCACCGCTCCTGGACGCGGGAGCGGACCTGCGCCAGGTCGAACCGCGCTCCGGGAAACACCGCGGCGATGCCGATCGTCCCGGGCAGTCCGTTGCGAAGGTGCCCCTCTTCGACGGCCGTCAGCCTCATGCTCCGCAGTCTCCTTCCGTACTCAGTCATGGGGTGCGTCGAACACGACGCAGGCGTTGTGGCCGCCGAAGGCAAAGCTGTTGCTGATCACCGGCCCGTTCGAGATCTTGCGCGGCTCGGTGGTGACGACGTCGATGGCGCACCGGGGGTCCTGCCGGGTGAGCGACGCCGGGCGGCGGCGCGAGCCCCTTCCCGTACGGACAGGGCCGTGATCACGGCCTCCAGTGCCCCCGCCGCCCCCAGGGCGTGCCCGGTCACCGCCTTCGGAGCGGTGACCGGCACCGCGGCGGGGCCGAACAGGGCGGCGATGGCGCGGGCTTCCGCGAGGTCGTTCAGCTCGGTGCCGGTGCCGTGCGCGTTGACGTGGGTGACGGCGTGCACCGTCGTACCGCGTCCCGCGAGGGCCTGCTCCATGCAGACCCGGGCGCCCTCGCCGTCGGGGTGCGGTGCCGTGAGGTGGTGGGCGTCGGAGTTGCGCCCGTATCCGGTCAGGGTGGCGTGGACCCGGGCGCCCCGTGCCCGGGCGTGGTCCAGTCGCTCCAGGACCAGGAACGCGGCCCCTTCGGCGCGGACGAAGCCCGCGCCGCGAGACATCGAACGGCCGTGACGCGGCGGCGGGTTCGTCGGTTTCGGTGACCATCGCGCCGGACCGCCCGAAGGCCTGGGCCGTCGTGGGGGTCAGCGCGCTGTCATGTCCTCCCGCCAGCACGACGTCTGCGCACCCGGACCAGATCATCCGCATCGCCTCGCCCACCGCGTGCGTGCCGGAGGCGCAGGCGGTGGAGAGCGTCAGGCTGGGGCCGGTGATGCCGAGCCGGGCGCCGACCCAGTAGGCCCCCGCGTTGTTCATCAGCCGGGGCACGTAGAGGACGTCGGGCCGCCCGCTGCCGTCCTCCTGGCTGACCACCCCTCCATAGGCCGTCCCGGTGACCACGGCCCGCCGCCCGGGCGGCACTTGGAGTCCTCCGGCGTCCTCCGCCGCGTCCGCTGCCGCGCCACCATAGCTGCGCCGACCGGTCGGCCCGCCGCACCTCCTTGGGCGAGAGGTAGCCGGCCGGGTCGAAGCCGGTCATCGCGGAGGCCGGGCCCACGACGGTGCCCTCGTCGTCGAACGTGTGCAGCGCGATCGCCGACGGCGCGCGAGCAGGCTCTCCCACAGCGCCGCCGGAGTCGCCCCGGCGCGCAGCGGACGCCCAGTCCTGTAATGGCGACGGCCGGTCGGCGGCTCATCGGACGAGGGGGCTGTGGGCCTCACACGCGCGCAGCCGCACGATGAGGTCGCGACGTCGCCCACGGTGGACACCCCCGACTTGTCGGTGCCCTTGAGGGAGACCCCGAACACCTCCTCGGTCGCCGCTTCGAGTTCGGTGATGTCCAGGCTGTCGGCGCCCAGGTCGGCGACGAGCCGGGCCTCTGGCACGACCGCCTCCAGCGGCACCGACATCACCCGCGCGCTGAGCGGGCGCAGCGCCGCCCATACGTCGCCGTGTTCCCCATCCATGCAACTGCCTCCATCTCCTGGTGCTGTCAGGGCCTGCTCAGACCGACGGTGTCTCCGCCGTCCGAGCCCATGTCTCGAATTCCGTGATGACCGCGCCGGCCAGTCGTCTCGCGTCGTCCGGGCGGGCGTTGCTCACCGCGGTGAGCGTGATCGCGTCCCCCGCCTGTACGAGGGCGAAGCCGGCGGTGCCGGGGTGCCGCAGCGGCGGCAGTCCCACCGTGCGCACGAGTCGGCGTCCCTGGAAGGTGCTCGCCGCGCCGGACCACTTCATGGCGGTGGTCGTGGTCGCCGCGAAGCATGAGCGCCGCCCGCTGCCGGTCATGAGCCTGGTCACCCATGGCCCTGTCCGCCGAACCGCTTCCGCGGCGGGAAACAGCACGTCGGCGTGGACGGCGGCCCGCTGGGGGACGGCCGCCAGTGCCGCCTGGCCCGCCCTCAGCCGTGCGACGGGGCCGTCCACCCCGACGGGCAACGGAACCCGGACTGCCGTGAGGGTGTTGCCGAGTTCTCCCGGATTGGCGCGGGTACGCAGGTCGCACGGTACGGCGGTGTAGACGGGCTGCTCGCGCTGCTCGGCACCCGGGCACCGGCCCGTACTCGGCTCGCAGGGCGCCGGCCACCGCACCGACCAGCAGTTCGTTCAGCGTGGCGCCGCGGCCGTCGGGGGGCTGTCGGCGAGCGGACCGGACCGTGTGCGCGGGCAGTTCACACACGGCAACCGAGGCATACGTCTCCTGGGGCGTCCTGGCGGGCAGGGCCTGTCCGGTGGCTGCCATCGCCCGCAGCTCCTTGCCCGCGGCACGCAGGCCGGTGCGGGTGAGCGGCGCCGGTCGCGCCGGTTCCCGTGTCGTCGCGGAAGTCGTGGGGGTCGCGGGAGTCGCGGGAGTGTCCATCAGTGAGCGCATCAGCGTCACCAGGGACCGTCCGTCGAGCAGTTCGTGCTGGGCAAGGAGCGCCAGGGCGAAGCCGCCGCCGTGCGTCGTGTCCGGCACCACGAAGAGCCGCCAGGGCGGGGCCGCTCCGCCGATCGGCCGGTCCACGCTCTGCGCCCACAGGTCGTCCAACTTGCAGGACGACACCTTGACTTGCACGGCCGGGTCGAAGTGCCCGGGCACGGCCCACCGTGCGCGTCCACGCCGTCCGAGCAGTCCGCCGCGCCGCGTCCCGGCGTCGTCGGGCGTGCGGTCGAGCACACAGTTCATCCGCTCCAGGCCGGTCCATCTCTCGGCGACGCGCGCCCGTACCTGCTCCACGTCGGGCTGCTCACCGGCGAAGACCACCGCCAGCCCGATGACGCCGGGGCATCCGTTGAGCAACAGCATTTCGTCGGCACAGGACAGTCTCATGCGAGAGGTCGCCCTCCTTCCTGGGAACGAGAGCAGCCTACACGCACGGTTACCGTGCTTATCCGGTGAGTAACCTCCCCGGTGGGATGCCCGTTGTACAGGGCTGGCTCAACTGCCGCTCCGCACCACCTATGTGGGATTCAGGGGCCGCTGATCCGCGCCCCGCACCTTTCCCACCAGGGCTGACCTGCCCACCGGACACCTCGGATCAGCACAACCGTCCGAGCCGTACGCTGTGTCGGACGACAGAAGGGCCGCTCCGGTGGCGGCAGTTCGCGTACTCGTACTCAAATGCGCGCACCTGCACGGCGGGAATCATGCCGTGCCCGGATTTCCGAGGCGCAGGAATTGCCCCGTACTCGGACCCCATGGATCGAGGCATGGCGCCCATGGCAATCGGTCGGCGTGTAGTGCTTTTGGGCCCCTCCCGCGCCGAGTACGCTGCGCTTCGCGCGGTAGCCGCCTATCCTCACATTTCGCCGTTGTCACGGGGGGTTGATATGAGCAGGGGGCGGAACAGCAAACCACGGGAGTGCCGAGCGGGGCATTCCATGTCGACCGAGGCCGGAATCGACGTCCAGCAGGAGCTGGAGGACCGGATTCACGAATTCCGGACCAGTGACCCGCCGATGCCGGTCGTCGTGGTGCATGCCGAGGACGACGCGGACGACGGGGCCGTGTTCTCTCTGGTCAAAGAGCTGGCGGAGGTGCAGCGGGAGCACCGGAGCTGGTGTGCCGTGGTCGACCCCGAGGCGTGCGGGGAAGGGGACGATCCGACGGCGCGGGCGGCCTCGTTGCTGCGGGACCTGAGCGGCTGGGACCGCACCCGCACCCCCGGCCGCCGCTCAGCCCTGTACCGCCGCTACGCCTTCCCGCGATTGCACCTCATCCAGGCCATCGAGGACGCCGCCCGCAGCGAGGGCGGCGAGTGGCCGCGCGGCGAGGACGGGCGCCAGTTCCCCGACGCCGAGACGCAGCGCAAGCTGCTCAAGCAGCTGGCGAAACAGCGGTGGCGCCCGGCCGCCGTGCCCGGCTCCCGCGCCCGGCTGCGCACCGGCTTCGGACTGCGCTTCGTGGACATGGGGAACGTTCTGCCGGCGAGCGTGGTGGCCGGCCTCGGGGCGCTGTTCGCGCGCAGCGAGTGGTACGTCTCGCTGGCCTGGGGCCTCGGCATCCTGCTGGTGCTGATCCTGCTCAACCACATGCCCGGCCGTGCGCCGCTGTTCCTCTGGCTGCGCAGGGAGAGCAAGTGGTTCCTGACGACCACCTTCCTCTCGGTGGCTTCGCGCGAGCAGCCCACGGACACGTCGATCCTGCGACCGGTCCGCTCCTGGAAGGCGATCGCGTCGCGTGCCTACGACGTCGCGGGGTGGCTCCTCGACGAGCGCGAGGGCTCCAGGATTCAGCTGTACGTCCTGGCCATGCTGGAGGATCTGCGCGACGGTCACACCCGGTGGAGCTGGGATCTGCGCGGATTCAAGCGCTCGCGTCCGCCGCTGCTGTTCCTGCCGCGCATCAGCGCCTCCAACGGGGGCATCGAGCTGATCCGGGCCATCAGCGACGTACGCAGTCGACGCAGCGAACTGGACCCCTTGCTGGTGCTGGCCGGGGTGGCGGCCCGTGACGTCGAACGCCTCAAGCCCCGCAGGGGGACCACGGGCGCTCCGGGGCCCCGGACGGCGCGGGCCGAGGGGCTGAGCCGGATGCGCGTCCGGTACCGGGACTGGGCGGCGAGCCTGCGGAGCACTCAGTCGCCCAGCGGGGGGAGCACCCTGCCGTGGGTGCTGACCCTGCCGCTGCCGTCGCACGAGCTGCGAGTGCTGCGCGAGCGCGACCGGCACTGCGTCAAGGCGTCGAACCGCCCCACGGTGGCCCGAGTGGTCTGGGCCCTGCATTCGCTGGCACTGGTCGCGTGTGTCGCCGCGGCTCTGATGGGCTGGCGGGCCCTCGCGTTGGACAGGGAACACTGCTCCGCCGCATTCCTCACCGCGA
The DNA here is from genome assembly GCA_004010275.1 of Streptomyces huasconensis. Taxonomy (GTDB): domain Bacteria; phylum Actinomycetota; class Actinomycetes; order Streptomycetales; family Streptomycetaceae; genus Streptomyces; species Streptomyces huasconensis. The sequence continues at coordinate 5,912 of RBWT01000019.1, read as the reverse complement.
ACAAGTACACGGAGAAGAAGGAATCCGGGCGGGGCGACCAGATGGAGTGCATCGGGCTGGCCACCGGTGAGGTGCGCTTCGCCGACTGGCTCTCGGACAAGCAGGACGAGAAAGCGCCCGGGAGTGCCGGTGCCGTACCCGTCGCGTGGACCGTCGCCGAACTGGAGAAAGCCGTACGGGACGAGAACGAGGAAGTGGAGGAAGGCTCAGGTCCGTTCGTGACCGTGGTGTACGCGGGCCCGCTCAGTTCCGATCCGGACGGTGCCCCCTCGCCCGTGAAGGGCATCGAGGAACTGGCCGGGGTGCATGTCGCCCAGAAGGCGATCAACGACACGTCCTCGCGCAAGCTGCGCGTCCTGGTGGCCAACGGCGGCGTGGACATGCAGCACCAGGTCACCATGGCCGACAAGATCGCCGCCTATGCGGACACCGACCCCTCCCTGATCGGGGTGGTCGGCATGGGGCGGAATCTGCGCTCCGGCAAGGACGCCGTCGAACGCCTCGCGGAAGCCGGGCTTCCCGTGGTGTCGGGCACCAATTCCTCTTCCGAACTGCCGAGGAAATTCGCCAACTGGTTCAGTCTCGCCGCGCCCGACGACTGGCAGGCCGAGCAACTCAGCTTGATCGCACAGCAGTTGCGCAAGCACCGCAGTGAGCAATTCGCGCTCGTGCTGGCCCGGAAACAGCCCGACAAGGGGAACGGAACGCGCAAGGAGAGGGAGGGACGCACAGACGCCTACACACGGGACCAGGCCACATTCGGACGGCGGATGCTGGCCGCCGAGGGTTTCACGATGCAGGCGACCCTCGAATACGAAGTGCCGAACGGCACGCCCCAGATGGGTGATCAAGCCGCGACCATTTGTCGAGGCCAGGAGCGAAAGGTTCCCACGGTCATCTACTTCGCCGGACGTGTCGAGGATCTCCGGTCGCTGATGAGTGAGCTGAGCGAGGAAAGGGGCTGCGACAAGGACATGACGATCCTCACCGGGGACGACCTCTCCAAGGCCCGATTCGCTCCTGACAGGGACCGGGTGGGCCCCAACGTGACGCTGTACCACGTGACCCTGGCGAAGTTGAGCGGCCGGGGGGAAACGGACTTCTACGCGGACACCGAGAAGGCGTTCCCCGAGTCCTTCAGTGGCGAGGTCGACGAGAAGAACCCCCTGCTCTCCAGCGGACAGGCGGCCCTCTCGCACGACGCGACCAAGGCCCTGCACACCGCGGCCGGCAAAGCCCCGCACAACCGCGCGGCGACCTGGGTGAACCTGCGCAACGTCAGCGTGAAGTCCCTGGCCACGGGCACCATCGACTTCACCGAGGGCCCGCTGTACAAGGAACGCGAGGGGCACAGCATCGCGCTGGTGGAGGTCCGGCGCAAGAAGGGCAGCGACATGTACGACTCCCAGGAGGTGTGCAGCCGCAGTGCGGGTGACATCAGGCCGCTCACGCTGAAGCAGTGCCGCATCCCGGCGACGACGTCGCCCAAGTGATCGACACCGGAAGCGCGCGGGCCGCCTTTGATCAGGCGGGGCCGTGATGGTCGGGGCCGTGGTCAGGGCGTGTCGCCCGAGTGGTAGAGGCGGCACGTCACCCCCGGGCCCGGCGTGCGGGGCTCGCCCGGGCGCGGGTCGTACAGCGCGCGGCCGCCGGGGAAGCGTCCGAGTTCGGTGGGCAGGGTCGACGCCGTCGTCGATCTCCTCCGGCCGCCGGTCCTCGATGTCCAGCAGCAGCCCGTCCAGTGGCCCGCCGACCAGCGCGGCGTACGCCCGGTCCGGCAGTGGGCCCGGGTCGTCGTCCTCGTGATCACGGCCGTAGACCCGGCCGCGCAGCAGTTGCTCGTCTCCGTTCATCGCTCCAGCTTTCCAGCCGCCACTGACAACCGGTCACGCGCCGTGAGCGATGGATCTCCTAGAACACCGACCAACCGGTCACCGTGGTGAAGTGGTCGAGTGCCGCCACTCCCGCCACGGAGTTGCCGTACGTGTCCAGGCCCGGGCTCCAGACGCACAAGGTGCAGCGGCCCGGGATGACCGCGACGATGCCGCCGCCGACGCCGCTCTTGCCCGGCAGGCCGACGCGGTAGGCGAAGCTGCCCGCCGCGTCGTACGTACCGCAGGTGAGCATGACCGCGTTGACCTGTTTCGCCTCGCGGGCGGGCAGCAGGCGCGTGCCGTCGTTGCGCACCCCGTGCCGGGCGAGGAAGGCCGCCGCGAGGGCGAGGTCGCGGCAGCTCATGCGGATCGCGCACTGCCGGAAGTAGTGCTCAAGGACGGTGGTCACGGGATTGTCGAGGTTGCCGTAGCTGGCCATGAAGTGCGCGAGCGCCGCGTTGCGGTCGCCGTGCTCGGCCTCGGAGGCCGCCACGACCGGATCGAAGGCGACATCCGGTTTGCCGCTCTCCGCGCGCAGGAACTCCAGCATCGTGGTGCCCGCGTCTCCGGTGAGGCTCTGCAGCCGGTCCGTGACGACCAGCGCACCGGCGTTGATGAAGGGGTTGCGCGGGATGCCGTTCTCGTACTCGAGCTGGACCAGGGAGTTGAAGGGGTTGCCGGACGGTTCCGTGCCGACCCGGTCCCAGATCCGCTCGCCGCCTTCCGCGAGGACGAGCGCAAGGCTGAAGGCCTTCGAGATGGACTGGACGGAGAACGGCTCCTGCCAGTCCCCCACCCCGTGCACCTCGCCGTTGACGTCGGCGACCGCGATGCCGAAACGCTCGGCGTCCACGTCCGCGAGTGCCGGGATGTACTGAGCCACCTGGCCGCGGCCCACCAGCGGCCGGGCGAAGGCGGCGACTTCTTGGAGAACGGCCTGGTAGTCCACAACCTGCGCTTTCTGCATGTACGACGCGGCCGATCCGACGGAAAAACCGCTGGTCGCGGGGTGGCGTCGTCGGCCGCGGCCACAGGATAGCCCCTGGCCGGCAGCTTCTTTTGTCCGGGATGTCGAGTTCCGCGTCAGGCGCCTGGCCTGACCTTCATCAGGCGGGTCAGGGCGGCGTACCCCAGCGCTGTGGTGAGGGTCCCGGCGCCCAGCGCGTCGGCGGTCGGCCACGTGCCGCTGTCCATGTGAAGCTGCTGTGCCCTGCGCAGCAGGTGGGCGGCGAGTACGAGGGCGGCCACGTAGGAGAGGGTGTAGGCCCCGCCATGCCGACCACCGCCCTTGTTCTTCTTCTGCGGGGCGGCGTGCCGCCCCCTTCAACTTCATCGCCCGGGCAGCGGTCTGTCCCGTCGGCCAGGTGGCGGCCGGTCGTACGATCTACTGGTGAATGAAACCCCGCGGCATTGGACCGTGCGCCACTTCTCGCAGGCCAACCCCGCCGGCCCGGGCTGCGACAGCGTGCCGGCGCTCTTGCGGCGGCTGGCCGATGCCATCGAGGCGTTGGGGCCCGTCGAGGTCCAGGACGTGGTGATCGAGTCGGAGACGACCGAGCACGGCCCCTGGCGGTCGGGGACCGTCTACTTCCGGCTGCCGGAAGACAGCTGAGCACTGGTCCCCGGCGCTTGCCGATGACCGCATCCCTGCCGCCCGGCGGTTACGAACCCGATCCGAGCGAACTCGACGCCCGGTGGGTGGACGCCTGCGTCCCGAGCAGGTCGCGGAGCGGTTGCGCGGGGTGAACGCGCCCTGGTGCGTCGCGGCGGGGTGGGCGTTGGATCTGTTCCGCGGGGAGCAGACGCGGCCCCACGGTGATCTGGAGATCGCGGTGCCTGCGGCGGCGTACCCGGAGATCCGGGACCGCTTTCCCGAGTACGTGTTCGACGCGGTGGGTTCCGGTCGGGTCTGGGCGGCGGCGGGAGCCGAGGCGCTGGCGGCAACGCACCAGACGTGGCTCCGTGATCCGGCGACCGGTCAGTTCCTGTTCGACGTCTTCCGTGAGCCGCACGAGGGCGGGACGTGGATCTGCCGACGGGACGAGAGCCTGCGGCTGCCCTACGACGCGATCATCGAGCGTACGGCGGAGGGCGTCCCGTATCTGCTGCCGGAGCTGGTGCTGTTGTTCAAGGCGAAGGCACGGCGGCCCAAGGACCAGGCGGACTTCGAAGGTGTGGTGCCGCTGCTTGGCCGGGCGCGGCGACGTGTGCTGAGGGAGTGGCTGGAGCGCGTGCACCCCGGCCATCCGTGGCTGGCCGAGCTGGGGACGTAGCCAGGCGATCACGGTGGAGAAAACGTGATCTTTCGGTGAATCTGTCCGGCGCGCGGCGGCGGTGGGCGCTGCCCTCTGCCGGGCGTCGAGACCGGTCTCGACGTACCGAAATAAGCCGAACTCCTCTACCACCGACACGTGTTCGAGGGGGCGAGATCACGACGAACTCGTCACCGGAGCGCGCTGTTCCACCTCCCCGGCCTGAGCGCTCCCCGGCATCGCTAGCATGGCGTGATGTGTGGTCCGGAAGATCGACGTCCTCTTGACGTCCCCCTCCGGTCCCGCGACCGACGCGGAGTCGGTCGGCCCGTTGTTCTCCTGCACTCAAGGACCGAGGGACCGCTGAATGTCAGTGCCTGCTCCTCCCAGCCCGCGCCGAATAGCGAAGGCGCGGCGCCCCGCGTGGACCGTGCCCCTGGTCGTGCTGATCGTGACCGGCGGGGCCGGTGCCATAGCGGGTGCCGTCGCGCCCGCCGACGCCCGCGGCTGGACCCTGGCCTCGATCCTGGTCGGCTGGGTCTGTCTGGCCATCTGTCTGATCGTCAGCTCGTCGGCCGTCCGGCGGAGCCGTCGTCGGCGAGGACGAGCGCGCCGACGCCGACGCGGTCAGGGCCCAACTGGGGCGCCAGGGTGCCGAGGCCGCGCATCTGGTGAACGTCACCCTCCCGACGCTCGTGAAGCAGCTTCGCGACGGCGTGGGCTCGGCTGAGGCCCTCGCGCACACCGTTGTGCCGTCGGACGCCCAACTGCGGCAGATCCTCCAGGTGTTCGCGTCCGTGGTGGAGGAGTCCGTACGGCAGGCCGGTGCCGTGCAGGCCCAGCGTGATCAGGCGCAGGTGCAGCTGGCGCAGGCCACCGAGGAGTTCGAGGAGCTCACCAAGGTCACGATGCCGGCCGCGATCGAGCAGCTGCGCGAGGGCGCCTCCGCCGACACGGTCCTGGCCGGGCTGCGGTGGCCGCGGAACCCGTTGCTGCGCGTGCCCGCCGAATCGTTCGTCCGCGAACTCGCCCACAGCGAGCGCCGCGCCGCCGCCGCGCAGGCCGCCTCCGCCAAGGCGCTCAGCCGCGTACAGGCCAAGTCGGTGAGCATGCTCGCCGACCTGCGCGACATGCAGGAGCGCCACGGCGTCGAGGTCTTCGGCGACCTGCTGCGGCTGGACCACAGCACGTCCCAACTCGGCTTGATGACCGACCGTTTGGCGCTGCTGATGGGCGGCCGGTCGAGTCGCGCGTGGAACAAGCCGATCGTGATGGAGAGCATCCTGCGCGGTGCCGTCGGGCGGATCTCCGCGTACCAGCGGGTGCGGCTGCACTGCTCGACGACCGTGGCGGTCGCCGGGTTCGCCGCGGAGAGCGTCATGCACCTGCTCGCCGAACTCATGGACAACGCGGCGAACTTCTCCCCGCCCATCGACGAGGTGCACGTCTACGTCGAGGAGCGCAGCGCCGGGATCGTCGTGACGATCGAGGACAGCGGTCTGAAGATGGCCGACGCGGCGATGCGCCGGGCGGAGGAGGCCGTCTCGGGGCAGGTGACGGACCTGGCCTCGCTCCAGGGCACCCGCCTCGGTCTGGCCGTGGTCGGCCGCCTCGCCGCCAAGTACGGCATGAGCGTCAACTTCCGCCCGTCCTCACGTGGCGGTACGGGCGTCGTGGTCCTGCTGCCCCCGCAGCTCCTCGCCCCAGCAGCGCGATCCCCGCCCCCGCAGCAGCCCCGCGGTCCGCAACGCCGGGCCCGACGCCCCGCGCCGCTGCCCCGCCCGAG